>JBKQPS010000285.1:0-7057 GCA_052144915.1 Spirochaetia bacterium
GCGGGGCGGGCGGAAGTCGCGAAGAGCCAGAGAGGCCAGGCGATCAGGAAGCCCAGCGCGGCGCTGCCCGCGACGAGCAGGAGGACAAAACCGACTCTCCGCGCCCCCTCGATCCAGGCGGCGATGGATTTCCGCAGGCCCCGGTTCACGAGGACCCTTTTCCCGGAGCCGGGCTGTCCAGGTCGGCGAGCGCCTTTCGGTACATCGCGGCGTCCGCCTTTCTTCCCAGGGCGTCTGCCGCCGCCACCAGCCCCGTCAGCGCCTTTTTCATGTCACCCCGGAAACCGAGAGTCGTCGAAACGAGGTAGGATCGCTGGAAGTAGTCGAAGGCAGAGCCCTGGTCCCCTTTCTTGGACGCGATCAGGCCCAAGGCGTACAGGTCCTTGGCGATTCCCGGAGAGCTTTCCACCTGCTTGTCAAAGGAAAGAGCGGTGGACGCGCTCTGGAGGGCGTCGTCGTATCGGCCGTCGCGAGAGTACACGGAAGCGATCATGTAGTAGTCCGACGCGGCCTCGGCGAAGGATTTGTTCGCAAGGTTGACGGCCAGGGAAATCTGGAAGTACTCGAGGGCCTTCGCGGAGTTCCCCCGGTTCTTCTCGGCTGTCCCCAGGTCGTGGTTGAGCAGCGCTGTCTGGGCAGGCCGTCGGCCCGCAAGAGGGAGGCCGTCCGCCTCCTGGAGGACCTTCCACGCGGTCTCCGCGTCCCCCTTCGCGAGGTACAGCTCCGCGAGGTTGAGGGACGAATCGAAGAGCAGGGATGGGCCCAGCGTGCCGGCGTTCTCGCGTGCCCGCAGGAAAAGGTCTTCCGCCAGGTCCAGGGACCCGAGGGCGACATCGCACTTGCCGATGGCATTGTACGAGCGGACAACTCCCTCCCCGTCGTCCACCGAGGTGTATTGGCTGAGAGCCTGGGAAAAGAACTGGAAGGCCAGGTCGTAGCGTCCCTGCCGGAAGTACGCCTGCCCCGAGGAGCTCGCCTGGTCCGCCTGGGTCTTCACCGTGATGACCGTGTCGCTCTGCTTCGGGGCGGAGGAGCAGGACAGGATCGCCAGGGAGACGGCCGCCGCTCCGGCGATGCGCAGGCTTCGCGGCCGCATCAGAAGTTGTCGTCCCGGAAGCTCGACATCGGCGCGGTTTGCGACGGTCGGGCGGGCACCCCGCCGCGGAGAAGCGGGTTGTTCTTCGCGGCCTCCAGGACATCGTTCGCCGAGGTGAGGGTGGTGCTGCCCTTTTCGAGGATCGACATGACCTGCGGCCGGCTTCCGTTGATGAACTCGGCGAAGCTCCGGAGCTGCTCCGTGATGGCATTCATGTTCTTCAGTGCGCTGTCGACCTGGTTGTACAGCTCGTTGGAGTCGTTCAGGAAGGTGCCCACCGAGCCCTGGGGATCCAGCAGGCGCTTCGCGAGCCCCTGGGTGTCCTTCAGGGATCCGGTCATCTCTTTCAGGTTCTGCGAGATGACGTCCAGGTTCGTAGAAAAATCCCCGATGACGCCGCGCGTCTGGACGGAGATGGCATTCACGTTGTCCGAGATGACCGCCACCTTGTCCAGGACGGTGTTGATCCTCACGGTCATGTCGTCCAGCGCCGTGTTGAGCCGGGCGGGCGTGCGCGACAGGTCCGAAACCATGGTGCCCATGGGCCCGCCCCCGCCTTTCAGGGCGACGTTGACCGTGTCCGCGATGCGCCGAACGTCGGCGATGGTCCTGCGCGTCTCGTCGAGTATCGGGTTCAGGCTGGCGATGACCGAGCCGATGACATCCGCCTCCCTCGGGATTGCCACCTTTCCACTGGCGACGAGCTCGCGTCCCTCCGGCGTGTCCAGGCTCGGAATGTAGCTGTTTTCCGCGACGGGCGGAAGGCTGTTCCGTCCGGCGTGGAACTTCAGCGTGGTGCCCAGCCCGATGGCGCTCGAGGTCAGCTCCAGGATCGAGTCCGGCTTCACGCGATCGTAGTAGGTGTCCGCGATGAAGAAGCGGATTTCCACTTCGTCCTGCTCGTTCAGAGACATGCGCGCGATCTTGCCGATGTCGAAGCCCTTGAAGCTGATCGGCATCCCCACGAACATGCCGGCGCCGGTTGAGAACTTGCTGGTGAAATAGTAGTTCTTTGCGAACCACCGCTGGTTGACCCCGATGAGGATGAGCACGACCGCCACGGCGACGATCGCCGCGAGCACGAAGACGCCCACGACCTGGTCCGCGAATCTGATCTTGAACTTCATGCCTTTTCGATCCTATCTCCGGGCGGCACCCGCGTCAACGTTGCCCTGCCATCGTCCGCCTCAACGCGGGGCCGCGCCGCGCGGGGTCTGTCTCTCACCGTTCGCCCGGGTCCTGGTCCCGGTCCAGGAGCTCCAGCAGATCCGTGTCGTAGGAGGCAATGTCCTTCAGCACCTCTGAGAGGATCGCGCGGACACGGGGGTGTGTCGAGCGCTTCACCTCGTCGAAGTCCCCGGTGGCGAGCACCTGGCCGGCGTCCATTACGACCAGGCGGTCGGCAAGGGCAGCGGTGAGCTGGGCGTCGTGCGTCACCGCGACGATGGTGCTGCCGCGGCCCTTCTGGTCCCGGATGATCTGGTTGATGCGCTCCGTCATCGCGAAGTCGATGGACAGCGTCGGTTCGTCCATGAAGAGGAGAACCGGCTCCGTCACCAGGGCGCGGAGGAAAGCGGCGATCTTCTTTTCCCCCCCGGACAGCGCCGCGGGACGCTCCGCGGCTGATTCTTCCAGCCCGACCCGTTCCAGCGCTCGAACCACGCGGCGGTTCCGCTCCACGAGTGGCACGTCGGGGAAGTGCACCTGAAGGGGAAGGGCGAGGTTCTCGAACAGGGTCTTGTTTTCCCACAGGGCTCCGTCCTGGAAAACGAACCCGTTCTGGCGGCGCATACCCATCAGCGCGCGCTCCGACATCTGAAAAATGTCATGGCCGTGGAAGCATACCCTGCCCGCGTCCGGCGGGATCAGGCCCGCGGCCACCTTCAGAAGGGTGCTCTTCCCGCAGCCGGACGGTCCCATAATCACCGTGCTCTTGCCCTCGGCAAACCCCACGCTCACCCCGCGGAGAGCCTCGAAGCTCCCCAGGGTCAACCGGACATTTTCCAGGGTGACGATGTCCTCCATCACTGCCCCTTCAGGCGTAGTAGATCAGGGTGATCAGGGCATCGGCAATGAAGCAGAGCACGAAGCCCTGGCCCACCGCCTTGATCGCGGAACGGGGAATCTCGGTCACGGAAGCGCTCACCTTGAACCCCTGGTAGGTGGCCACGACAGAAATGATGACTCCGAAGACGAGGCTTTTCACGAGCGTGGAGAGGATGTCCCGGGGCTGCAGGGTGCGAAGGAGGGCGCTGAAATACTCCACGAAGGGAACCGGGTGGATCAGCTGGGCGACCAGGAAGGATCCGACGAGGCCGAAGAAGTTGAAGTAGATCGTGAGGGCTATCACGGAAATCGTCACGCCGAGGACGCGCGGCACCACCAAGTAGGATATCGGGTTGATGCCCACGGACATGTAGGCCTCTATTTCGTGAGAGATCACCATGTTTCCCAGCTCTGTCGCGATCGCCGGACCGGAGCGAGCGGTCACGATAAAGGCGGTGAGGATGGGGCCGAGCTCGCGGGTGATGACGACGATCAGTATGGAATACAGCAGGCTGGTCTGGCCGAAACGGGGAAGCACGGTCCCGCCTTCCACGATGATCACCGCGCCGAAAGAGAGGGCGATGAGGGAGACCACGTTCATTGCTTCCACGCCCGTGAACAGGATCTGCATGACGAGGACGTGGAAGGCGACCTGCCGCCGGCGCATGAACAGCGCGGTTTCCTTCAGCACCTGGAAGCAGAACCCCAGGGCGTACGAATAGTCACGCGCCTTGCCGTTCGCCCACCTGCCCAGCGTGGCAACCATGGAAGGGAGTATAGTTCAGGCCTCGGAGTGATTCAACGAAGGGGATGCCGGGAAGCCGGGCGCTCCGGAGGCGTCCCGAGGCACGGCGTCCAGGAACCGGTCCGGTATCTCCCTGCCGCCCGACGTGAGGCCGAGCTTCCGGCCGGGCATGTGCTCGCCGTGGAAATCGGATCCACCCGTCACCGCCATCAGGAGGGAGCGCGCCAGGCGCTCCAGCGCGCGGGATTCCTTGACCGAGTGATTCGGGTGCCACGCCTCGATGCCGGCGACACCCTGGTCGCGGCACGCGCCGACGAACGTCCGCAGTGCCGGCCCGCGCAGCCCGAGGGAAAGCGGATGCGCGATCACGGGCAGGCCGCCGGCACCGCGGATCAGGTTCGTCGCTTCCCGCAGGCCCAGGCACGCGCGCGGCTCGTAGTAGGGCATTCCCGTCCCGATCAGCTGCTTGAAGGCCGCGTCGATGGACCCGACGAGCTTCTTGCGCACCAGCACCCGCGCGAAGTGGGCCCTGCTCACGATGTCGCCACCGGCAATCTCTGTGATCTCCTGCAGCGTGATGGGAATGCCGCCGGCCTGCATCTTCTCCACCATCCGGAGGTTGCGGTCCCGGCGCGCGGCCTGCACCCGGGACAGCGCCTCGCCGAGTGCTCCTGCGTCCCCGCTGATCCCGATTCCCAGCAGGTGGAACTCCCCTGTATCGCTCTCGATCTCGATTTCCACACCGGGGATGAGCCGCAGGGGCGTTCCTTCCGCGCTCGACCGCGCGCGGGGCAGCCCGGCGAGCGTGTCATGATCGGTCAGCGCCAGCGCAGCGAGCCCCGCCCCGAGCGCGAGCTCGATGAGCCTCTCCGGCGTGCAGGAGCCGTCGGACGCCGTGGAGTGGGTGTGGAGGTCGATCATTTGACAGCACTATAACTCATCGCGTAAGCTCGTTCCATGGACCCGACGTTCCGCGCGCCCCGGGGGGTGGGAGGGACCTATTTCCCGCCGCCGGACAAGTCCATCACGCACCGGGCGCTGATGCTGGCCGCGGTCGCGAGCTCACCTTCGCGCGTTCGACGTCCCCTTGCCACGGGAGACTGCCTGTCGACCCGCCATTGCCTCGAATCCCTCGGCGTGCGCTTCGTCGACGACGGGGACGGGGTCGACGTGAAGGGTGTCGGGCTTCGCGGATTCGCCGAGCCGCCCCGGCTCCTGGATGCGGAGAATTCCGGGACGACGACACGGCTGCTCTCCGGGCTGCTCGCCGGTCAGAAGATCTTCGCGGTGTTGAGCGGCGACGATTCGCTCGTCCGCCGCCCCATGGGCCGGGTGGTGGAGCCGCTGCGGAAAATGGGCGCACGGATAGAAGGAAGAGAATCGGCACGGTTCGCGCCGCTGTGCTTCCTGCCCGGAAGCGGGGACCTCGGCGCCCTTTCCTGGGATCTCCCGATTCCGAGCGCCCAGGTGAAAAGCAGCCTGCTCCTTGCTGCTCTCCGCGCGACAGGCGCTTCCCGAATCGAGGGGAAAATCTCTTCCCGGGACCACACGGAGAAAATGCTTCGCGCCCTCGGCGTACCCCTGGACGTGGAGCCCTTCTGCCTGCGGATCGACCCCGTGGAAAGCCTTCCCGGATTCGAAGTCGAGGTTCCCGGGGATGTGTCATCCGCCGCGTTCTTCGTTGCGGCCGCCCTGATCAGCGGAAAGGCGCTGGAGATCCATGGCTGCGGCGTGAATCCCACCCGATGCGGTTTCCTGGAGGTGGCCCGGCGAATGGGAGCTGCCCTGGAGATCTATACGGAGCGCCTGTCTCTCGGGGAGCCGTCCGGGTCCATCACCGTTCGGCCTGCCGCCTTGCGCGCGGCGACCATCCGGCCGGAGGAGGTCCCCGAGCTCATCGACGAGATACCCCTGCTCGCCGTCCTTGGCATGTTCGCGCATGGCCGGACCGAGGTGAGGGGCGCCTCCGAGCTTCGGGTCAAGGAGAGCGACCGCCTGGAGATGATTGCGCGCATGGCGGAGAGCCTCGGGGGAAAGCTGGAGGTGTTCGAAGACGGATTCGCGGTGGACGGGCCCCAGCCGCTGAGATCCGGTATCGTCGATCCGGGGGGCGATCACCGCATTGCCATGGCCGCCGCAGTGGCCGGCGCGGGCATCCCCGGCGGTGTGACGGTTGCCGGGTTCGACTGCGCGCGGGTATCGTACCCGGATTTCATCCGTGACTTCACGTCCCGGGGAGGCGTGGTGGCGTGAGCGCTTCCCTCACATTCAACGTGGCCGGCGTCGTCACGGAGGTGGTGTTCGGCACGGAGCCTTCGTGTCCCGAGGCGTCGGTCACCGTGTTCGACTCGAACACCGCCCCGCTGTTCGGGGCTGCCGCCCCAAACCCCGTGACCCTGCCGGCCGGGGAATCAGCGAAAAATTGGGAGAACGTTCACGCCCTGCTCGCATTCTGCGCGGAGCATTCCCTTGGCAGGGACGCCACGATCGCCGGCGTCGGCGGAGGAGTCATTTGCGACATCACGGCTTTCGCCGCCTCGCTGTACATGAGGGGCTGCAGGCTCGTCCTGGCTCCCACGACGCTCCTGGCGATGGTTGACGCCTCGCTGGGAGGCAAAACCGGCATCGATTTCCTCGGCTTCAAGAACCTCGTCGGCACATTCTACCCGGCGCATCGGATTGTGATCGCCCCCGGAGCCGTGAAGAGCCTGTCCGCGCGCGAGTACCTGTCCGGGCTCGCCGAGGTGATCAAGACCGCCGTGATCGGCGACGCGGGTCTCCTGGGCTTCCTGGAAGACGCCCGGGAGCAGATCCTCGCCAGGGACACCGCCGCAGTCGAAGAGGTGATCCGGCGCAGCCTCGCGGTGAAAGGCCGCATCGTGGAGGAAGACCCGAGGGAGAAGGGGAGCCGGGCCCTCCTGAACCTGGGACACACTTTCGGTCACGCCCTGGAGAGCGCGACCGGGTTCAGGGGCTGGACGCATGGAGAGGCGGTCGCGTGGGGGATCGGACGGTCCCTCTCGGCCGGCCTCCGATTCGGGATCACCGACCCTTCCTTCGCGCGCCGGGTCCGGGCCCTTCTCCACCTGTACGGCTACCGGCTGGAAGCGGAGGTCGGGTACGATGCGCTGGAGCCGGCATTCGGACTGGACAAAAAGCGCCAGCACGGG
>JBKQPS010000286.1:0-9967 GCA_052144915.1 Spirochaetia bacterium
GTCCGCCGCGAAGTCGTTCACACTCGGCGGAAGAATGTCCATTGAAAACAGGAGGGAGCCGTGGGCAAATCGGGAGCATTTGAATCGACCATCGAAAAGATATGGGAGATCTACTCGTCGAGGATGATCTCGGGAGACATGGACAGCTGGATCACGCTGTGGGATGAGAACGGGGTCCAGATGCCACCGGACACACCATTGCGGCAGGGGAAGGATGCCATCCTCAGGGAAATGAAAAAGGGCTTCCAGGGGGTGAGCTACGATGCATTCGCGATCAACCTCGAGGAGGCCACGATGGGGAATGGGTTCGGATTTGCCCGCGGCACCTTCACCTACTCTTTCAGCCGGAAGACCGGCGGGGAAAGAAATTTCCGCGAAGGCAAGTACCTCACCATTTTCAGGCGGCAGCCGGACGGCTCGTGGAAGATATTCCGGGACTGCTTCAACCTCGACGCGCGGGTGGAGTAGAAGCCGTGCGGTCACGCCCGCGTCCCGCGTGGCAGATATCGTTCCGGGCTTGCGAAAAACACGGGCCTGTGTAATGCTCGCCTGTGGGCACGCCGCACGGGCGCATATCCGGCATATCGTTTCCGGTCTCGCGCCTCATCCTGGGAACCGCGCCGTTCGGGGACCGCGCGCTCGCCGTTTTCCCCGCCCCGCGGCGCAGCGAAACGTTCTTCCAGCTGCTCGATGCGGCGTGGGAACAGGGATGCAACGCTTTCGATGCCGCGGCAGTCTACCAGCTGGGCGGGAGTGAGCGGCTCCTGGGAGCGTGGACGAAGAGCCGGAGCAACCGCGAGCGGGTGGTGCTCATCACGAAGGGCGCCCACCCGAGCATCCCCCTGTTTCGCAGCAGGGTCGGCGCACGGGCGATCCTCGAAGACCTCGAAGGCTCGCTGCGGCGGCTGCGAACGGACTTCGTGGACCTGTATCTCCTCCACCGCGACGACCCTTCGGTTCCGGTGGGCCCGCTGGTGGAGACGCTGCACCGGCTGCGGGAGCGAGGAAAAATCCGCGCCTACGGCGGCTCGAACTGGACCTCCGCGCGGGTCGCGGAAGCCAACGGCTTCGCGGTCGAACACGGCCTTGCGCCTTTTGCCGCGAGCAGCCCTCACTTCAGCCTTGCCGAATGGAGACGGCCCCCGTACCCGGGCTGCGTCTCCATCGCGGGAGCGACCGGCGCCGCGTCCCGGATGTGGTACGAGAATGCCGGCGTGGCGGTGCTGGCATGGTCCAGCCTGTCGAAGGGCTACTTCGGCGTCTCGACCACGCCCGCCGCGCCGCGGGGCGGCACGCGTGCCTACGACGTTCCGGTCAACCGGGCCCGGTTCGACCGGGTGCACGAGCTGGCGCGCACGCGGGGAGTTACCCCGTCCCAGGTGGCCCTGGCATACGTCTTCGCGCAGCGGATGGAGACGTTTGCCATCGTGAGCACGCACAGCGCCGCGCGGTTTCGAGAGAACGCGGAGGCGCTCCAGTTGTCTTTGACCGCGGAGGAAGCACTATGGCTGGAACAGGGATACCCACGGTGAGTGCCGGCAACGGCAAGGCGCACGCGGCGCGCGAGGAAGCGGCGGATGTCGTCGTCGTCGGTTCCGGAGCAGCGGGGGGATGGGCGGCAAAGGAGCTGAGCGAGGCGGGCCTCCGCGTCCTCCTGCTGGAAGCCGGGCCGGCACACTCTGCCGCGGCGGCCGGCCGACAGGGACTGGAGCTGATGATCACGCGGCTGTCCCGGGTGGCGCGGGGCCGGCAGTCGATCCAGGCCTTTCACCCTATCTACTGGGCGAAGAACCCGGACCTCTTCGTCGACGACGTGGAGGAGCCGTACATCGCCCCCGCGGACCAGCCTTTTAACTGGATCCGCAGCCGCCAGCTCGGGGGCCGGACCCTGCTGTGGGGCGGGCTCACCCTGCGCCTCTCGGACTACGAGCTGCAGTCGAAGAGCCGCGGAGGTTTTGCCCTGGACTGGCCGATCCGCTACGACGAGCTCGCCCCCTGGTACGACAGGGTGGAGCGCTTTCTCGGCATCTACGGCAACGAGGACGGCATCCCCGCGCTGCCGGACGGCAGGTACCTGGGGTCGCGGCCCCTCACCGCGGCGGAGGAGGTCTTCCGCGTGAAGTCGCAGCACCAATGGCCGGACCGCCGGGTCATCCTCTCCCGGGGGATCGATTCCGCGGAGAGGATGCCGGGAGAGAAGGACTGGTCCAAGGTCACCAGCTGCGGCACCACCCTGGCCGCCGCGCTGCGGACGGGCAGGACCACGATAAGGACCGGCGCGGTTGTCAGCCACCTCGTTCCCGACAGCGGGGGAAAGGGGGTACAGGGAGTGGCATACGTGGATACGGCCACGGGGGCAGCGCATGAGGCCCGGGGACGCTGCGTGTTCCTCTGCGCCTCCACCATCGACACGCTGCGCATCATGCTGCACACTGCCGCCCTCTATCCCGCGTGCCCTCTGGCTGACGCGCCCGCTCTCGGCCGCCGCCTCATGGACCACGTGGTGACGGCCACCGCGGTGGAGCTGGACGACGTTCCGTACGAGCCTCCGCTCCCGCTCACCGGGGCCGGCTCCATCCTCGTCCCGCGTTTCCAGAACCTGGAAGCGCGGCAGGAGCCCTACGGTGGAGGATTCGGCCTGTGGGGGGAGATCCAGCGCGGGCAGTTCCACGGTCGGCGGGGATCGACCCGGCCGCGTGGTTTCATCGTCGGCCACGGCGACCAGGAACCCCACCCGGACAACCGCGTGGAGCTCAGCGCGCAGCGGGACCGGTGGGGCATCCCGGTGCCCCGCATCACCTGTTCTTTCCGGGAGAACGATCTGCGTCTCCGCGCCGCCATGCAGAAGACGATCGCGGAGATGCTCGCGGCGGCGGGAGGACGGGAGCTGACGCTGCTGCGGAGCCCCGATCGGCCGGGGCCGGGGCGCGCCGCGCCCCGGCTGGAGAACGCCTGGCAGGGGCCGCCGCCGGGCTCCTACGTGCACGAGGTGGGCGGCGCGCCCATGGGAGACGACCCGCGGACGTCGGTGCTCAACCGGTTCAACCAGTGCTGGGGGCTGCCGAATCTCTTCGTCACTGACGGGGCGTGCTGGGTGACCAACGGCTGGCAGGGTCCCGCGCTGACCATCATGGCGATGACCGCGCGCGCCTCCGACTACGCCGTCTCCGAGCTGCGGCGCGGCAACCTGTAGGCTTTCGGCGTGCCGGCGCCTCAGCCGGCGAGCAGGTCGATCATCGCCTGGCCCATGGCGGTGAGGATCAGCCAGCAGGACACCGCGCCGGCATCGAGGTTCCCGCGGGAGCGTTCCCCGAGCCGGCTGGAACGGCCGAGCCGGGAGACCATGTCCCGGGTGGAGTCTTTGCCTTCTTCGGCAGCTTTCATCATCACGCAGAGCGAGTCGGCGAAGCCCAGCCCGATTCGGCGTGAAGCGCGGAATGCTTCCCGGGCGGGAGCCAGTGTGTCCAGCATGGTCTTGTCCCCGGCTTTCGCGCCCCCGAGGGACACCACGCCCTCCTCGGCCTTCTGCAGCATGGACTCGAATACGTCCGCATCGATTTCAACGAAGCCCTGGGAGGCCCGCGCCATCGAGCGGAAGAAAGTGCCGTAGAGGGGCCCCATGGCCCCGCCGATCTCGCCAAGGAGCACGTTGCCGATGCCCGCCAGCCCCTGGGAGAGGGAGCACGAGGGGTCGGTGAGCCGATCGGCGGCCATGCCGAATCCCTTGCTCATGTTGATCCCGTGGTCACCGTCCCCGATGGCTCCATCGATCTCGCTGAGGGTCGCCGCGTTGTCACGGACCGCGGCGATCACCCGCGGGATGACGGAAAAACCGCGCGTGTTGCTGAAGCTTTCCATCTCTCATCGCCCGAACTGCGTGAGACCCATGCAGTCCGCCTCCCGGTCGATGAGCGACACCAGCTCCGCGTCGAGCTTGAGAAGCGTCAGCGTCGCCCCGGCCATGTCCAGGGACGTGAAGAAATTCCCGACGTAGGGCCGGTGGACGATCAGCCCGCGGGACGCCAGGAGTTTCTCCACCTCGTCGTACAGGATGTACAGCTCCATCACCGGCGTCGCACCGAGTCCGGAGACGAGCACCACGACCTCGTCCCCCCGTTCGAAGGGCAGGTCGGGAACGACGACGTCCACCATCATTTTCGCCATTTCCCGGGCCGGCCGCAGCTCCTCCACGCGAATGCCCGGCTCGCCGTGATGCCCGATGCCGACTTCCATTCTGCCCGGGGGGATCGTGAAATTGGGACGCCCGACGGCGGGGATCGTGCAGGGAGAGAGGCCGATGCCGATGCTGCGCGTGTTGTCGATGGCCTTCCGGGCCGCGGCAATGACCGAGTCGAGGTCACCGCCGAGCGAGGCCTTCGCGCCGGCGGCCTTCCACATCAGCACTTCACCGGCAACACCGCGGCGCTTTTCCCTCTCCTTCCGCGGCGCCGACGGGACGTCATCATTGGCAATCACCGTCTTCACCGGGATCCCGGCATCCTCGGCCATCTCGATGGCGAGTTTCACGTTCATCGTGTCTCCCGCGAAGTTGCCGAACAGGCAGGCCACTCCCCTTCCCCCGTCCGCAGCGCGGAATGCGTCGAAGAACGCCTTTGCCGTGGGAGACGTGAAGACCTCGCCGACGGCCGCGGCATCCACCATGTTGCGGCCGACGTACCCGATGAACGCCGGCTTGTGCCCCGAGCCGCCTCCGGTCACGATCCCCACCTTGCCCTTCACCGGCGCTCCCCGGTACTTGATCACCCGGGGGTTGTCGGTCGGTGACACGATGTCGCGGTGGGCGCCGAGAAAACCCCTCAGCATGTCGTCGACAACCTCGTTGGGATCGTTCAGGATTCGCTGCACGCGCGGACCTCCTCGAGCCGAACGTCGGCTGCTTCTTTGCCCTACAGAATCTCCTGGCCCGCTTTCCCTGAAGAAAGATCGTAAATCTTTTCGATAGTGACCGTGATCACTGCTTTCGGCGCGGGCATT
The DNA here is from genome assembly GCA_052144915.1 of Spirochaetia bacterium. GTDB lineage: Bacteria > Spirochaetota > Spirochaetia > SZUA-6 > Fen-1364 > Fen-1364. The sequence continues at coordinate 4,996 of JBKQPS010000286.1, forward strand.
CCCGCCTTCTTCAACATGCCCGCGGCCTGCTCATAAAGTTCGCCCGAGGTGACCGCCGTTGGAGTGCCGAGGAACCGAAAGCCCTTCAGCTTTTCCCTGTCCACCACCGCAATGGCAACCTTGGAACCCCTCCCCACGTTGCCCCAGGTCTGCCTGCCAGTCACCTCGCTGTACATCAGGTGCTCGTCGTCGAGAACCCTGGTGCTGCGCTTCGGGCCGACATTCGGCGTGCCATCGGGGTTGACGGTCGCCACGAAACACTGCTGCGCGGCGATCATGTCCTTCATTTCCTGGGTAAGTTTTGCCATTGCTGCCTCCTTGCTGTGTCGCCGGCGGCGAGATCCTCATCAGCATAGCATCTCCGTCAAGGCTATTTTTTCAAATACTTCTTTTCATATTCCCGGATGCGCTCCACCTTGCGGGTCGAGCCGCCGCCCTCGAACTCCGACTTCAGCCATGCATCGACGATGGTCTTTGCAAGCTCGGGGCCGATCACCCGCGCACCCATGGTGAGGATCTGGGCGTCGTTGCTCTTGCGCGCGCGCTCGGCGGAGTAGGTATCGTGACAGGTCGCCGCGCGGATGCCGGGGACCTTGTTCGCCGTGATCGCCATGCCGATGCCAGTCCCGCACATGAGAATGCCCCGCTCGTGTTTCCCGTCGGCGATGGCCTCGGCGACTTTCACCGCGATGTCAGGATAGAGGCTGGGCGATTTGTCGAAGGCACCGTAGTCGACGACCTCCACGCCCTTTCCCGCGAGAAATGCCTTCAGGATTTCCTTCAGGTCGAAAGCGGCATCATCCGCTCCGATCGCCACCCGCATCTCTGCTCCTTCCTCACCTGCGCCAGAGCTCGAAAATCGCGGGCTGGGACTTCTTCCCGTGGCCCGCCGCCCGTCCGGCAACGAAAAGCTCGTGAGCGGCGTCCGTCATCGGGACCGGGCTGCGGCTCTCCGCCGCGAGAGTCCGCGCGGAGGAGAGGTCCTTCAGGAGCATGTCGATCGTTCCCCCCGGTATGTACTCCCGCGCGGCGATGGCCGGCGCGCTCACGTCCAGTACCTTCGACCCTGCCCATCCTTCGCGGATCGCCTCGTACAGGCTCGCGGGATCCACGTCGTTGCACCGGGCAAGCGCGAAGCCTTCGGCGATGACGGCAAACGCGGTTCCCACGATCATGTTGTTGACGAGCTTCGCGATGCCCCCGGCGCCCACGTCGCCGACACGTACGACTGTCTTGCCGATCGTCGCCAGGACGGGCCGGCAGCGCGCGAAAGTGCCGGCAGAGGCCCCGACCATGATCGCCAGCGATGCCGAGCGCGCTCCTGCCTCGCCTCCACTCACCGGCGCGTCTGCGAAATCGATGCCCCTCTCAGCCAGGCGCGCCGCTATGCGGCGGGAAAGGGACGGAAGGCCCGTGCTGAGGTCGATGAGCAGCGAGCCCTGCTTCAAGGATTCAGCGAGCCGGCCGCTGCCGAACACGGCCTCTTCCACGACCGCCGCCGAGGGCAGGGAGAGGCACACCACGGGGCAGAGCGCGGCCAGCTCCGCCGCGCTTCGCGCCGCGGCAACGCCGGTGAGCCCAGCCATCCGGCTCTGCCGGACGTCGTACCCGACGACTTCGAACTTCTTCGCCAGGTTCTCCGCCATGGGACGCCCCATGATGCCCAGCCCCACGAACCCTATCCTCTCAGGCATTCGCTCCTCCGAAATTACCGGCAGTAGAATATACTAAGCGCGAGGGGTTCATGCGGAGGCTGCCCACTCCTCGGAAAGCACCTCCGCTTGCTCAAGTACAGTCTGCGTCGCCTTCTCCTGCTTGTCGGGCGGGTATCCGTGCTTCCGAAGGATGCGTTTGACAAGCACGCGGAGTTGTGCGCGTACATTCTCCCGGACGGTCCAATCAATCGTCACGTTCGCTCGTACAGTTGCCACCAGCTCCCGGGCGATCGCGCGGAGCGTGTCATCGCCCAGCACCTTCACGGCACTATCGTTCACTTCGAGCGCGTCATAGAAGGCCAGCTCATCATCAGTGAGTCCGAGCGTCTCGCCGCGCTCGTTGGCCTTGCGCATCTCCTTTGCCAGTTCGATTAACTCCTCGATTACCTGTGCGGCTTCTATTGCCCGGTTCTGATATCGGCGGATAGTCTGTTCCAGCATTTCGGCAAAGGAGCGAGCCTGGACCACGTTCTTGCGCCGCCGCGTCTGGATCTCCCCAGAGAGCAGCTTGCGTAAAAGTTCCACTGCCAGGTTTCGTTGGGGCATCCCCCGAACCTCCGCAAGAAACTCCTCGGAAAGAATGGACATATCAGGTTTCTTGAGCCCCGCAGCGGCGAAAATATCTACAACTCCCTCGGATGCCACAGCCCTTGAGACTATCTGGCGCACGGCGAGATCGAGCTCTTCTTCTGTTTTCGTGTCCCCCGGCGCCCGCTTGGCCAATATGGCCCGAACGGCTTGGAAAAATGCAACGTCGTCTCGAATGCGCAGCGCCGCAGGATTGGGCACCGAAAGCGCGAACGCCAGTGACAGTTCCTGTACGGCGCCTAGGAATCGGTCCTTCCCCTCTTTCTGTGCCAGCACATGCTCCTGCGCTGACGGCAAGAGGCCCAAGCGCTCAGCAGGGGTTCCCGACAGCCATAGTGTCCAGCTGAACCCATGGAGCAGTCCGCGACAGACCTCGTATCTCTCCAGCATTACCGCGACCGCTTCCTCCTGGTCGATCGCGGTCTTTCCCGTCCCGCCGCTCGCTGTGTAGGTGGCGAGTGCCTGTTTGAGCTCATGAGCCAGACCGAGGTAGTCAACCACCAAACCGCCGGGCTTGTCATGGAAGACGCGATTGACCCGTGCAATCGCCTGCATCAAGCCGTGGCCCTGCATCGGCTTGTCGATGTACATCGTATGAAGGCTCGGAGCATCAAAACCGGTAAGCCACATGTCGCGCACCAGCACCATTCTGAGAGAGTCATTCGGATCGCGAAACCGGTTCGCCATTGCCTCACGGCGTAGCTTGTTGCGGATATGAGGCTGCCAGTCGACAAGATCTGAGGCTGACCCGGTCATCACCACCTTGATCGCGCCTTTCTCGTCTTCGCCCTGGTGCCAGCGAGGCCTGAGCGCTGTGATCTCTCGGTAAAGCTCCACACAGATGCGCCGGCTCATGCACACGACCATCGCTTTGCCTTCCAACGCTTCCAGCCGCCGCTCGAAGTGTTCGATGATATCATTTGCGATGAGTTTCAGCCGCCTTTCGGAGCCGACAACGGCCTCCAGCTGCGCCCACTTCGACTTGAGCTTCTCCTTGCGTTCGACCTCCTCGCCTTCGGTCACCTCCTCGAACTCGGGGTCGATCGTTGGTTTCTCTGATTCGTCCAATTCGAGTTTCGCCAACCGGCTCTCGTAGTAGATTGGCACGGTTGCTTTATCTTCGACCGCACGCTGTATGTCGTAGACGCTGATGTAGTCTCCAAACACCGCGCGTGTGTTCTTATCCGTCAGCTCTATTGGAGTGCCGGTGAAGCCGATAAATGCCGCGCTCGGCAAAGCGTCGCGCATATGGCGAGCGAACCCATCGATGAAGTCGTACTGGCTCCGGTGTGCCTCGTCGGCGATGACGATGATGTTGCGCCGCTTGGAGAGCACTGGATCGTGATCCCCCACGGCCCCCGGCAGGAACTTCTGGATAGTCGTGAAGACCACACCCCCCGCCTCCACGCGGAGCTTCTCCCGAAGATCGGCGCGACTTTCGGCCTGCACCGGTGGCTGCCGCAGCAGATCCTGGCAGCGAGAAAAGGTGCCGAAGAGTTGGTCATCAAGGTCATTGCGATCGGTGAGAACGACGATCGTGGGGTTCGCCATAGCCGGCTCGCGGATCGCACGTCCAGCGTAGAAAGCCATCGTCAGGCTCTTGCCCGAGCCTTGCGTGTGCCAGACAACGCCAATGCGCCGGTCTCCTGGCTTGCCGCCGTGGCGCAAGACCAGATCTGGAAATCGACTTGGCTGTTCCTGGGCACGCGCCGCGCGCAAGGTCTCCTGCAGCGCTGCGTTCACCGCGTGATACTGGTGATACCCCGCCATCTTCTTGACGACCTGTCCCCCGCCCATGTCCTCGAATACGATGAAATACCGAAGCAGGTCGAGAAATCGGCTCTTCTGGAAAACTCCTTCGGTGATCACAAGAAGCTCGGGAAGCTTGGGATCCGCAATGGCTTCACCCGCGATCGTCCGCCATGGCTTGAACCATTCGCGCCCTGCACCGAGAACGCCGATACGCGCTTCCACCCCGTCAGAAACGAGGAGGGCTGCGTTGTAAGCAAAGAGCGTTGGGATCTCTTGCTGGTAGGTCTGAAGCTGCTGGAAGGCAGACCAGATAGTCGCATTCTCGTCCGCGGCGTTCTTGAGCTCGATCACGGCGACCGGAAGCCCGTTGATGAACAGCACCACGTCAATGCGGCGCGTATGCTTGTTCTCGGTAGCTGTGAACTGGTTCACCGCAAGCCAATCATTGTTGTCAGGAACATCGAAATCGATCACTCGCGCCTGAGCGCCAGCTACGGAGCCATCCGCGCGACGATGCTCCACGGTCACTCCGTCCACGAGCCAGCGGTGGATGATTCGGTTGCGGGCATCGAGAGTCGCGCCTTCTGGATCTATGAGCTTGCGAAAGGCATCATCAAGGGCCTCTACAGGCAGCGTCGGGTTCAGCCGCGCGAGCGCCAAGCGCAGCCGTTCTTCCAGAACGACTTGCGCGTAGTTGCTGCGCTCAGCGGCAGCCTCGCCAGGCGCGATTTCGGGGCCATGCGCGATCGAGTAGCCGAGGCTCTTTATCCAGCCGAGTGCGGCATCTTCTACGACGGATTCGGTGACATAGCGTGACTCCATGATCTTCTTAAAACGGCGAGTCGAGTGGCGGTATTTTGTCCATAAGTGCTCCTCCAAGGTTGGGTTCGCGAAAAAAGGACTTTGCGGTACCAGAG
>JBKQPS010000287.1:0-15154 GCA_052144915.1 Spirochaetia bacterium
TCGCAGCCGGTGCTTAGAACAAAATTAGGCTGCATTTCCATTTCTCCAAGAAGCGTCTTCACCTCGCGCCGCACATCAGCCGGGGAACCGAACCGCATCGTGGTGGCGGGATTGATGTTTCCGATCACGACCACGTCGTCGGGAACGCTCCGAGCCACTGCCGCCAGATCGACCCCGACGTCGCGGGAGTCGAGGCTCAGGCCATTGACCCCGGAACGAGCCATCTTCTCCACGATGTGCATGGTGTTTCCACACGTGTGGTACACGAAGTTGATCCCGCTGTACTTGAAGCTCGTCGTGATGTGATGAACATACACCGCGGAGAACTCAGAGAACTGCTCGGGACTGAGCATCACCGCCGTGGGCTCCAGGATGCAGATGACGTCAGCCCCCGCGGAGATCAGCAGCTGGACGTATTCCTGGATGCGCTCCGTGGTAAAGTGGCACAGCGTGTGCAGGGTCCGGGGATCCAGGACTGTCGACATCACGGTGTCGTCGGCCCCCATCATCAGTGCGGCAAGCGTGAAGGGCCCCACCACGTAGCCGCCCTTGAGCACCCCGGGAGGCAGAGCCACGCTCATCAATTTCATCATCTCCACGTATCCCATGAGGCGGCTGTCCAGGGTGATGTTGATTCGGCCCAGGCTCTCCAGCTCCTCGATGCTGAACTGGTCCTTCGGAACGGTCGCGGAGTCGTCCTTCGGGAAGATCGTGTACCTGCCCAGGGCGTTGGCCTCGACCGCAAGGTCCATCAGGGGAAACACCAGGTCGGGCTGGAAGGTCTCCACCAGCATGCGGATGGCCTTGTAGTGCTCGCCGTAGTTCTGCTGGGCAATCTTGATGTTGCTCCCGATCATTTCCACTCCCGGGAACCCCGCCAGTGGAGCGACCAGGCGCCTCCCCTCGTCGAATGCTTTGTGGGCCAGGTCGGCCAGAGTCGTCGTTTGCATGGGCCCCAACTCCGTTTCAAAAATCTACTCACGAGAGAAAATCACCCGCGGCGTTCATCCCGATCGGCTCCGGGCCGTCGGAGACCGCAATGACCAGGTGCCACTCCATGCGGGACGCGGGGGCAAGAACGCTGCCAATACCCCACATTTTCGAGAAATCGATCCGATCCATCGCGGCGGTGGCCGGCTCGGGGGCGATGTTGTATTGACCCTCGAAACCTCCTTCGTTCAGCCACATCCCGAGGTAGGGAACCTTTTCGCGCGGAAAGGCCATGCCGATCGTGAGCTCGGTCGCATCATCGCGGATCATGCACCAACCGTCCGTGACCTTGTCCGAGAACCAGTACTTCTGGAAACCGATCGGGTTGCGGGCGGGCACCAGGTCGAGACGGATGCCTCTCCCGTCCGGACCTTCGGCAACGGGGAAATCCAGGTGCCGCCCGTAGCCACCGAGCGTGGGCCCCGGCACCGCGTTGATGACCCTTTTCATGCCCGTCGGGACGATGAAGCGCATCCCTTCCCGGGCGTTGAAAAGCGGGTGCGCCGCCCAGATGAAATCCATCGGAAAATGTGAAAAGGTTGACGGCCTCGTACCGCGCGACAAGCTTCTGCCCATCGAGGGACACTGCCTTCTGCAGCTTGTACGGGAATCGGCGCCCCGAAACGCTGAGAGTCACCGAGTCGCGTTCGACCGCGGCGTCCCACGGTATCGTCCACACTTCGCCGTGATCCGGCGCCTCGACTCCCGCCCATGGCTCGGTCTCGTAGAAGCAGCGGGAAATCGTTGGGAACATCTCGTCGAACCCCGCAAACTCCCCTTCGTTGAACGACTGCGCGTAGGAGCTGCGCGTGAATGCCGGTGCGGGATTCTGCCAGAGACTCTCGATGCCGGAACCCTTGTGCACGAGGGAAACCGTCTTCGCTCCCCAGGAAGGGAGCAGCACGGCCCGCAGCCGGTCATTCTCGAGAACGATCGCTTCCTGGTCCTTGAACGCCCCGCGCCTCGCTGTGCCCGAGCCGGAAGTCACGCGAGATTCCTCATCTGTGGCGGCTGGGTCCGGGTTTTCAACTTTTGCTCGATCTGCCGGCGCCGCGCGCGGATCCGGTCCACGTCAACAGGATACGTGCCGTACGTGTGGGCCGTGCGGTACATCATCTCCGTGTTCTCGGGCGGAACGAGGTCGTGAATGTCGCTGGACGAGCCGACGAACAGTCCGCCGTCCGGGCCGATGCGCTCCAGCAGCTCCAGGGTTTCGTCCTCGACGTCGTAGAGATTCCCCCGCGGTAGCGTGACCTCGCAGCAGACGTTTCCGAAGAGCAGTGTATCCGGGTAACGTGCGTGGATCTCGAAGATGTCGTTGCACCCGTTGCGCTCGATCGGGTGCAGGCCATCCGCTCCCAGGGTTTCCAGGATGATCGGCAGCGCGGCGCCGTAATGCCCGTCCGTGTGGTAGAGGAACTTCAAACCCTTCTCGTGCAGGGGATCCATGATCCAGCGCCATCGCGGCAACGCTTGCTCGGTGAGGAACTGAGGGCTGAAGAGCGGCCCTCCCGAGCCGCAGATATCCTCTCCCATGAACAGGAGCGGCGACGAGGGGTGCTCGGCGTACACCTGGGAGATGTACGCGGAGAACTTTCCTGTGCAGTCCATGACGTGACTGATCAGCTCGGGTGCGTCATAGATAGCCTGTGCGAAGAGCTCCATGTCCATGTAGGTGTATGCGTCGCTCACGGGCCCCTCCACCCCGCCGACCCAGACCAGGTCGTGACGGTCACATACCTCCCTGATGCCGGTAATGAAGGGCGTGAACCACTCCCGGACCTCGTCGAGCTTCGGGAGGTGCGGCATGTGCTTTTCGAGCTCTCGCAGGGTCGCGAAAGGCCTCTGCGCGATCCATGCGGTCCCTCCCTTCTGGTCCACTCTCCAGTTGCCCGGATCCACGCCGAAAAATCGGATCCAGTTGACTATTTTCGACCCCATCCAATGGTTCACCGGGTCATGCGTGGAGCGCGTCATGTCCAGACCGATGCGGTGGAATGATCGTGCATTCATCTCGGCGATCTGCGTGATGGAGTATTTCCGTGAAGGGTCGTACCCGCCGTAGCGGACCAGGACCTCCTCGTTGTCGACAAAATCCCACGTGAGCAAACGGTCGATGCTTTCACGATCCAGTGCGCGTGTGAAACGCTCGAGATTCGTCATTCACGCCTCACGACACAGTCACGCGTCCGCTGCCTGCGGGGGGTTCGATCCGGAGGGATGCACGACTGCGTCCACGAGGGCCTGCACGTTCTCGACCGGCGTATCAAGCTGAACGTGGTGGGTGGGCCCGATGATCAGCCCTCCCCCTCTTCCGATCGTGCACAGCCTCTCGCTGACCTGCCGCCGCACATCGTCCGTCGTGCCGAACGGCAGAGTGTGCTGTTCGTCGATCGACCCCCAGAAGCAGAGCTTTTTCCCGTACTCCCTCTTCAAGCGTTCCGGGTCCATGCTCAAAGGCTGCACGGGATTGAGAATGTCCACGCCGACCTCGATCAGCTCCGGAATGATGGGATAGATGCAGCCGTCCGAGTGATAGGCCACTTTGAGATTCGGGTTGATCCCCTTGATCCGCCGGATGAAAGCGGCCATCCGCGGCTTGAGAAATCTCCTCCAGGTCTCGGGGGACATCAGCATGGCATGCTGGGTGCCCACGTCGTCCCCGATCCAGATCATGTCTACGCCCATATCGACAAGCTTTTCGGCGGCGCGCAGGTGGTAGCGGAACGGGATGTCGAGGATGGCATCCGCGAGGTCAGGGTCCGTCACGAAGTCCATGAGGATTCTCTCGTACCCGCGAAGCGCCCAGGCGGTCTCGAAAATCGTCGTCACCGTGACGCCGACGATCCAGTACTCGTCCTGGAAAGTGCGAAGCACCCACTCCGACTCCGAATACAGTCCGGGCCGTTCGGGATCGGGCGCCTTGTACCCGGTGATCGCCGCGTCATCCGCGAGCGGGTGTCCGACGATCTCCGTGTAGAATCCGTCGCCAAATCGAGTTGAATACCGCGAGTTCCGCCATCCGATTCCCCACTCGTCGGTGTAGATGTCGCGGCCGGAATTGTATGCATCATTCGCGTAGTAGCTGTTCGCCCAGCCGACCGAGGTCAGCAGCATGTCCTCGTCGAGCGCCCTCTCCAGCTCGTACGTATTTCCCCCACCATGGGGATTGTGATGCCCGGACGAGGAGATGTTGACGACCGGCCGGAGGCGGGACGCGAACTCGGGCGTGAAACTGACCTGCAGGGGGCAGCGATCAGGCTGCTCGTGGTTCAGCGACATGAGGACACGTTCCCTGTGCTTCATCAGGGCCTCCCCCGGTTGTTCCGACACACGGCGATTGTTCGACAGCTGCGCATTTCCGTGCTAATTCGAAGATCACCGTCTCCGTCATTCGAATGACAGAGAATCGGCGCCTGTCTGGTCTCTGCCTGAGGGAATCAACAAGGTATCGGGCTGGGCGGGTTTGAACCGCCGGCCTTTCGGTCCCGAACCGAACGCGCTACCAACTGCGCTACAGCCCGCTGAGATCCGCGGTTGATACCGCCGGGAATGCGCCTTTCGGCGCCGCCGAATTTCGTCCGGAAAAAAGAGCGGGAGCGACGGGACTTGAACCCGCGGCCTCCGGCTTGACAGGCCAGCGCGATAACCAGCTTCGCCACGCCCCCGTGACCGTGAATGTAGCAACCGCCCCTCGCGGTGTCAAGAGGTTCGGCCGCCGGTCGACGACTCCGGCGCTCGGGATCACGCCGCGCGACTCGCAAAACCGGTTTGCTTGACATCTGGCCGAATATCGGGCTACTGGATGACTGGTGAACGCATCACGGGTCGCCGTCATCGTCATTCCCACCTCGAACGAGGCGCACTCGATCGGCGCGATTCTCGACGAGCTCGTCGACCGCGTGTTCCCTTCCACGCCCTGGAATTGCCAGGTCCTGGTCGTGGATGCGAACTCCCCGGACGGCACCGCGGAAATCGTGCGACGGGCGCAGAACCGCTCGGCAAGAGTACACCTCATCGTCGAGCAGAAAAAGGAAGGGCTGGGCGCGGCGTACTTCAAGGGTTTCCGGCACGCCGTGAGCGTCCTGTCCGCGGATGCGGTGGTGGAGTTCGACGGCGATCTCCAGCATCCCACGGACGCGATTCCCGCGCTTCTCGCCGAGCTCGACAGGGATGCGGATCTCGTCCTGGGCAGCCGCAGGCGCCCGGGCGGCTCGTACCCGCGAGGCTGGAGCTTTGCGAGGCGGTTCCTCAGCGAAGTCGGAGGGTTCGCGAGCAGGGTCCTGCTCTTTTTCCCGCTGAGGGCGTTCTGGCAGGTCACGGATCCCACCACCGGTCTCAAGGCCACGCGGGTGGATGCCCGGTTTCGCAGTCTCGACTTCGATTCCTTTCTCAGCAGGGGCTTCGGCTACAAGCTGGAGATGCTGTTCCATCTCGTGCACGCGGGAGCGCGCGTCCGGGAAGTGCCGCTGCGGTTTCGGTTGCGCGAATCGGGCGAGTCGAAGATGGAAGGGCAGGCGCCCTGGGACATCCTCCGTACCTGCATCGTGCTGCGCGCGCGGCACGAGGGGACCGCCCGGTTCCTCAAGTTCGCCGTCGTCGGTCTCTCGGGCTACATCATCAACGGGCTGCTCCTGGAGCTGTTCGCCCGCATGCCTTTCATTCGAGCGGTCGCCGGGTACTTTCAGTTTCTTCACGGCTCCGCGCTGGCGTTCCTTTCGCAGCAGTCCGGCTGGGCGTCCGTCCTGTCCGTGGAAGGGGCGATCCTCAGCAATTTCTTCTGGAACAACCTGTGGACGTTCAGGAGAACCCGCGCCGCCAGGGGGCGAACGGTGATCGGACGACTGCTGGGCTTCAATCTGACCTCTTTCGGTGCAATCGTGATTCAGGCCGTCGCCGTGGGCTCCGCGGCGCGCCTGTTCGGAGATTCGACACTCGTGCGGCAGCTATCCCTCGTCGTGACCATCTGCGTCCTCGTCCTGCCCTACAACTGGCTGGTCTACAACCGGCTGATCTGGAAGCAGAACAGCAGCGCGGCCGGAGCGCGGACGCCTACGACCGGCGCCGGGAATAACGGAGAGCCAGGAACAGCGCGAGGAACAGGACCAGCCCGGAGGAGCTGATGATCGCCCCGATGCGGCGCGCAGGGGACAGGGAAGGCCCGATCGTCAGGACATGGCGGCCGGGCTCGTCGATACGCACGCACAAGGTATTTTCCACCGTCGGTTGAAACGCCGCCGGCCGCCCGTCGAGACGGACCTTCTGCCACCAGAAGTACCCGAAGGGGACCGCGACGAAGCCCCTGCGGTCCACGGTGAAATCGAGCGCCACCTTCTGGCTGTCCACGTCGAAACGATCGACTTTCACATTCGCCGGGCCCGAAGCGCCAAGGTCTTCACCCCGGCCGGAGCGAATGAGAAAGCGAGCTGCGTTCGCCGTGCGCGGATCGAGCCCCGTGGCCGCGACGACCGCCCGAAGGTAGGCGTCGGCAACGGGACGTGTGCGGAACGGGGCCCTGTTGTGCGACACGTCGTCCGACTCGAACGCCGCTCGCAGCTTCAGATCCGGTACCAATGTCTCCAGGTCCGCGACATTCACCGTCGACGGGGCAAAAAGCACCGCGGAGGTCAGAGGCAGCTCCACCCAGGGCCCGTCGGCACGAGGGCGAACCGCGTCGTCGAACGCGAGGTCGGGCACGTAGTACCGGGACACGTTGTGGACGGTGAGGTATTTAACCCCGATCAGGTCCAGGGCCTGGACCGCGGTGGGAGAGAGACGTCCGCGGCGAATGTCCGGAACCAGGAGATCGGACGAGAAGCCGTACTGGTACAGCGCCTGCTTGTTGGCTTCCAGCATGATCGCGTTCGGCTGGAGAACGGTCTGGCCGACCACCTTCAGCCACGGAGAGACGAACACGTCATTGCCGGTATCGTTGCCCGTGTGCAGGGTGTTGGCAATGACGACGCCGAAACGGGTGCCGTCAGGCTGGCTGGTCAGCCTGTCGTACACGCCTTTTTCGAAGCCGCCGCGCGTGTCCGTCGTGTTGAAGTTGTTGAAAAGAAACGCGTCGACCAGGAGCGCCATCGAGAGCACGGCGAAGGCGCCGAGCCTCGCATCCCGTTTCCCCAGGAGACTGACGTAGCCGCCGGCCACCAGGAAACCGAGCGCGAACAGGACCAGGAAAGTGTCGCGGTTGTAGTTGATCACCAGGATCGAAAAGGCGACCAGGACCAGGCTGAATCCGATCCACGGGTGTCTGTTCCGGAGAAAGCGCGCGACGAATACCGCGGCGGCGGCGCTCAGGGCAATCCCCACGTAGTCCCAGTTGAAATCCGTGTAGAAAGGACGGGGCACCAGGAGCTGCCAGACCGGTGCGGTCCAGAACCTGTACGTGCCGAGGTCCGAGAAAGGAAACGCCTTGTAGAAGTTGACGTCCCGGATATCCAGCCATGTCGGCAGAAACACGAACGCGGTAAGGACGGCCCCAATGCCGGCGGACATCGCGGCGAATGCGAGGAATGCGGGGAATCGCGCGCGGAAGAAGATCAGAGTTCGCGCCGCTGCGTAGATGGCAAAGAACAGCAGGAATTGCGCCGAATACCCGAGGTGAGAGTCGATCAGGATCGCCGATCCGAGGGCCGTGACGAACGACGCGTGAAACGGTTTCCAATCGCCGGAGAGCCACGATTCGAAAGAGAAGAGCATGACTGCCGCGCCGAGAAAGACCCAGGGAAAGAAGAGAGCGCCAGTCCAAAGGATTTCGTACAGGTAGAGGTTGCTGCCGGTGAAAATGAGGGCGAGGAGCAGGCCTCCGCGCCTGTCGGCGAACACCCGTTTTCCCAGCGCGTAGAAAACGAATGCGTTCGCTACGCTGAAGAGGAACACGACGAGCTTCGAGGCCGCGTTGATGTTCCGCACCGCGAGGTTCGCCAGCGCGATCAGATAGGAGGGAAGCCACCCGTAGTGGGAGAAAAGCGCGAAACCGTTGTGATAGTAGTTCGTGAACGACGGGAACGGGTATCCCTGGACGAGATTCACGTAGGCGAACCAGGAGCGCGACACGTGCGCCGGTGCGTCCATGAAATAGGGGGCGCCGGGCGCGAGGATGGGCTTGAGCAGGAGCACGGAAAGAAAGAGCAGGAACCCGAGCGTGCGCCGTTCTTCCGCGAGGACGAACCGGAAGAAGTCCGCCACGGCGCCGAGTCTCGCCTGGAGGAAAATGAAGCCCGCTATCAGTAAGAGGCAGAAGCCGACCACCGCCCAGTCCCCGGGAGCCAGGGCGGAGATCGCCGCCCGAATGAAAGCACCCTTGGCCAGCGTGTCCGCGGAGACGTTTTCCATGGTGGACAGGACGACGGGCTTCAGCTTCTCCAGCAGACCGAACTGGATATAGGATCCGGCGGCGAAGGCAAGACAGAGCACGATCGACGTCATCAGCACGGATCGCGAGCTCCACCCGGGCACGTCGTGATCAGTCAGGTCCCCCACCATGATCGGAGGAGGCTATTCCTGTGCGTCTAGGCAGTCAAGAGCCCCGGTTTTCCCGGGCCGGTTTTCCCGGGTCGTTGACACTGTTTTCGGCCTGTGGTAATTTTTGAATTGTCGAAATCCACCACCCAGACAGGAAAAGCCAATGTCATCACGCGAACTGAGGAGAGCGACGCAGAAGAAGGGAGAGAATGTCTCCGACACGATACAGAAGAGACATGAATCGCATCCCCTGCTCTACGGATTCAGCGTCGTCGTTCTCGTCGTCATCGTCGTCACTTTCGTGCTCGCCGGGCCGGGCGGTCCTCTTTCCCGGGGCGGCGGCGGAGGAAACGGCAGCATCGTGTTCGGGTCGTACGACGGCCACGAAATCTCCTATTATCCCGGCAGCTACTTCGCGCAGCAAAGAGACCAGATCGCCAGCCAGGTGAAAAACAGCGGAAACCAGGACCAGGCTGCCATGATCCAGTCCGTCTGGTACCAGGCGTTCCTCAGCACCGCGGAGCACGTGGCCATCCTCGAGCAGGCGGATACCGCGGGGGTCGCGGTCAGCGAGGATGCGCTGGACAAGGCCCTTCTCAATTATCCCGGCTACCTGGACGAGAACGGAAAGTTCAGTGAGACCCGGTACAACGCGGCCGCATCCTCGGACAAGGCGTCCACCCGGAAGCTGACCCGGGAGAATCTCCTCTCCAGCATATTCGTCTCCGACGTCGCCAACGGTGTGAAGCAGGGGACGCAGGAGACCGACTTCGTCAAGGCAATGGCAAAACCCGAGCGAAGCTTCTCCTTCGTCTCGTTCCCCTTCAGCTCGTTCCCGGCGGAGGAAGTGCGGAAGTACGGAGAAGCAAACAAGTCCCGCTTCGTGAAGGTGAAAGTCAGCCGGATCCTCGTGAAGTCAGGAGAACCGGAGGCGCAGCAGATCCGCCGGAAAATCCTGGACAAGACGAGCACCTTCGAGGAGCTGGCAAAGACCTACTCCAAGGACCAGAACGCGGACAAGGGCGGCGACATGGGGTGGCGGTATGCCTACGATCTGGAGGCGGATTTCGAGTCCAAGGACACGGCGCAGAAGGTCCTGTCCCTGAAGGAGGGCGAGCTCAGCGACGTCCTCAAGGGCACCTTCGGCTGGATGATTTACCGTTGCGACGGAGAGGCCGTGGATCCGGATTTCACCACCGCCTCCGTCCAGGACGATGTGAGAAAGTATATTACCACGTACGAGAAAGGGAAGATCGAGGATTACTTCAACGAGCAGGCGGGCCAGCTTTCGCGCCGCGCCGCACAGGTCGGACTCGATCCGGCGGCCAAGGAGATGAAGCTCGCCGTCGGAACGACCGAGCCTTTCCCCGTCAACCTTTCCAACGTGTTTTCCTTTGCCCCCATGAAGGCCATTCCGGATACGGCGACCCCGGTGAACGCGCAGTACAGCGATGACTTCTTCTTCCGCGCATTCGCGCTCGGGAAAGACCAGGTCTCGGCTCCCGTGGTCCTGGACGACCAGGTGCTCGTGCTGAAGCTGAAGTCGGAGCAGAATCTTCCGGACTCCACGCTGAACCTGCTGGGCAGCTGGGTGGCGTACGCAGCCAACCAGTCCCTGCAGACCGACCTGGGCGCCGCGCTGATGACCCCGGAGAAGCTCAAGGACGATTTCTTCAATGCATTCAGCCAGTACATCATGCCGTCGAGCTCCAAGCAGTAGGCGGTGAGATGCCGGATGGGGGCCCTCTCCTCCTCCAGACCGACTCGGGGACGACGCTGAGCTGGAGGGGACTGGATTTCTACCCGCGGACAGATCCTGTCAGCTACGCGCGCCGCAAAGCGCGCGTTTTTTCTCCCCTGCCGCAAAGCCTGTTTTTCGTGCCGTCCGTCGGGCTCGGCCACGGCCTCACGGATCTCCTCGGCGCCCTCCCGGCGGGGTGCGCCGTGCTCTGCGTGGAGGTTTTCCAGGAGGTCATGAAAGTCGCCGCGGCGCAGGAGATACCCCGGGACCCGCGGCTGCTCGTGGTCAGGACGGACGACCCGGAGACAGCCGCCGCCGCTCTGCGGAGCCTGGGCACGGGCCGCTTCCGGCGCGTCGTGGAAACCCCGCTCTGCGCGGGGTACCGTCTGGCCCCCGATCTGTACGCGCGCATCCGCCGGGGCCTCGAACAGGAAGTGAAGCGTTTCTGGCAGAACCGCCTCACGATGATCGCAATGGGCAGCATGCAGGTGCGCAACGTTCTCGCGAATCTTCCCCTGCTGCGGGTGGCCCGGGATTTCTCCGCCCTTTCCACCCCCCTGCCCGTGGTCGTGGCAGGCGCGGGGCCGTCACTGGAAGGGAGCATCTCCGCCCTCGTTCGCAACCGGACCCGATTCGCGCTCGTGGCGGCGGACACGGCGCTTCCGACTCTCCGGGCATCCGGAATCGCTCCGGATCTCGTGGTTGCCCTGGAGGCGCAGGCGGTGAACAATGCGGACTTCATCGGCGGAGCCGGCGGCGAGGGAAGCGTCCTGGCATGCGACCTTTCAGTGCACCCGTCCGCCGCGCGGCTGTTTGGCGGCCGCATTTTCTTCTTCTCATCCGAGTTCGCCCCCCTGGCTCTCTGGGGGCGCCTCGCGCACTACGGGCTGCGGCCGCACGCATTCCCGGCGCTGGGCTCGGTCGGCGTCGCCTCCGTGCACGCGGCGCTGGCGATAACGCGGGAGAGCGTCTTCCTGACAGGTCTCGACATGTCATTCCCTGGCACGAGGACCCACGTCAAAGGCAGCCCCCCTCTCCTGGCGATGCTTGCCGGCGCGACCCGCGTCAGGCCGGTCGGCCAGGCCAGCTACGAGGCGCTCGCCGGCAGGCGCCTGGTCCACGCACTGGACAAGCGCGGACACCCGGTCCTCACGGACGGCGTATTGCGCTCGTACCGGGACAGCCTCGCCGCGGAGCTGAGCGGCGACACCGGTCGGGTGACCGATTGCGGCGAGACAGGGCTGCCGCTGGGTGTGCCCCTGGTGAGCGAGGGCGATTTCGAAGAGATGCTCCGGTGCGTTCCGTCCCTGGATCGGAGACTTCGCGTCAGCGAGGAGACACCGTTCTCCGTGGAGCGGCTTGCGGAGCTCGTGGCGGCGGAAAGATCCCGGCTACGGGAGCTTGCGGAAGCCGCCGCAGGGTTTCTCGCCGCCGGCGGGCCCGCGGAATCGCTGCTCCGCCTCCTCTCGGAATGCGACTACGCGTGGGTACATTTTCCGGACGTTCCGGATCTTTCCGGCCCCGACCGGGGATTCGTCGCCCGGGCGAGGATCGCCGCCCTGTATTACGCCGAGCGCCTGCGGCGGATCGAATCAGTCCTCTGAAGTCTTCAGCACGGCGAGGAACGCCGACTGGGGGAGCTCGACCTCTCCCACCATCTTCATCCGCTTCTTTCCTTCCTTCTGCTTTTCAAGGAGCTTCCGTTTCCGCGTGATGTCGCCGCCGTAGCACTTGGCGGTCACGTCCTTGCGGTAGGCGTTGACGGTCTCCCGCGCGATGATCTGGCTGCCGATCGCACCCTGGATCGCGATCTTGAACTGCTGCCGCGGAATCTCCTCCCGCAGGCGCTCGCAGACGCGCCGCGCGGTCTGGTAGGCGTTTCCGCGGAACACGAGCTGGGACAGCGCGTCCACCATCTTGCCGTTGATCAGGATGTCCAGGCGCGCAAGCTGCGTTTCACGGAATCCCAGGAGCTGGTAGTCGAAGGACGCGTAGCCCTTGCTCACGGATTTCAGCCGGTCGTAGAAGTCGAACACCACTTCGGCGAGCGGCATCTCGAAGACGAGCTCCACCCTTTTCTCGTCCAGGTAGGTCATGCTTTTCTGCACGCCCCGCTTCTCCAGGCAGAGGGTGATGATGTTCCCCAGGTACGCGGACGGCGTGATCATGGATGCCGAGATGTAGGGCTCTTCGGCGAGCTCGATCTGCGAGGGATCGGGGAATATGGCGGGGTTGTCCACGAGGGTTACCTTGTCGCCCGCCGCCCCGCCCTGCAGGGTGAGCCGGTACTGCACGCTGGGAGCGGTGAACACGATGGACATCTCGAACTCGCGCTCGAGGCGCTCCTGCACGATCTCGAGATGCAGCAGCCCGAGGAATCCGCAGCGGAACCCGTACCCCAGGGCGACCGAAGAGTCCTTTTCGTAGATCAGGGAGGCGTCGTTGAGCTTCAGCTTCGCCATGGCCTGCACGAGCTCCTCGTAGTCGTTGGCGTCCACGGGGTAGATCGACGAGAACACGACCGGCTTTACCTCGCGAAAGCCGGCGAGCGGCTCGGCGCAGGGCCGGTCGTTGTCGGTCACCGTGTCCCCGACCCGGGTATCGGCCACCGTCTTGATCCCGGCGATCAGGTACCCGACCTCCCCTGGTCCCAGCGATGCCATCGGTACCAGGCCGAGACGGAAGATGCCTGTCTCCTCCACCTTGTACGTGGAGCTGTTCCACCAGAACCGGATGGCCTGCCCGACCTGGAGACGCCCGGCGTAGATCCGAACGTGCACGATGACGCCCCGGTACACGTCGTAATGCGAATCGAATATCAGCGCCTTCAACGGATCCTCCGGATTTCCGCTCGGCGCCGGCACTCTCTGCACGATCGCTTCGCACAGCTCGTCCACCCCGGTTCCCAGCTTGCCGGAGACCTGGAGGGCCGCGTCGGAGTCCAGTCCCAGGTCATGATCGATCTGCTTTTTCACCCCCTCGATATCCGCGCTGGGAAGATCGATCTTGTTGATCACCGGGATGATCTCCAGATTGTGCTCGATCGCCATGTACATGTTGGCCAGCGTCTGCGCCTCGACGCCCTGGCTCGCGTCGATGAGGAGGACTGCCCCCTCGCACGCGGAAATGGAGCGGGAGACCTCGTAGGAGAAGTCCACGTGCCCCGGCGTGTCGACGAGGTTCAGGATGTATTCCCGTCCGTCCCGCGCGGTGTAGGGGATGGCGACGGCCTGGCTCTTGATCGTGATGCCGCGCTCCCTCTCGATGTCCATGTTGTCCAGGATCTGGTCGTGGAAATCCCGGTCGGCCACCAGGCGCGCGCGCTGGATGAACCTGTCTGCCAGCGTCGACTTGCCGTGATCGATGTGGGCAATGATGCAGAAATTGCGTATTCTCGATGTTTCCAAGGCAGCGAAGTATACCGGGAAATTGCGGTGCGTTCAACGCAGCGCCGAAGGCGCATTCGGCGGTCACGAATGCCACGGAGTACCGTGGCCGGGGTACTCCGTGACATTCGCAGCGCCGGGCTTGACAGGGCTGGGGCCGCCCCGTAGCCTCAGGGCGTGAGTGCCGGCGCCAAGCCAAGAGTTCTCGTGGTCGACGACCAGGAGGCCCTCCGCGCCCTTCTCGCGCGCCTGCTCGAACGGGAGGGTTTCGATCCCGTGGAGGCGCAGGACGGCGCGCAGGCGGTGGAGATGTACAAGTCCGAGTCGCCGCTGGTCGTCGTTTCGGACATCATGATGCCGAGAATGGACGGCCTCACCCTTCTGAACGAGATTCGGCGTATCGACAGAAATGCCACCGTCATCCTCATGACCGGGCAGGGCAACGAGGACATCCTCCTGAAGGCCCTCCGCGGCGGAGCGACGAACTTCTTCAAGAAGCCGTTCAACGTACGAGAGCTCATCGACGAGATCCGCAAGGTCGTCGAGTTCCGGCTCGAGGCTGCGCGATCCTCTCTGTTCTCGCCCCTGCTCGTGGAGGAAACGAAGCACTTCGTGATGCCCCGCGCGGATTCGCCCTTCTTCCCTATCATCAACCAGATCACTCTCCAGCTCCCCTGCCTCCTGCCACAGGAAGACATCCTCAACCTGAAGATCGGGATCGAGGAGGTCGTCACCAACGCCATTGAGCATGGGAACCTCGGCATCAGCTTCGAGGAAAAGAGCAGGGCCATCCAGGAAGGGCGCCTCGCGGAGCTCATCGCCGAACGGGGCCGCGAGAGCGACGCCGCTGGCCGCGCCGTGGGAATCACGTCGCGGCTGTCCCCCGATTCATTCGAGATCACAATCCGGGACGACGGCAAAGGCTTCGACTGGCGCACGCTTCCGGCCGTGGAGCCGGAGAACCTGCTCGCCTTCAACGGCCGCGGGATATTTCTCACGAAGATCTATTTCGACGAAGTGACCTTCAACGATTCCGGCAACCAGGTGACGTTGCGGAAGAAGAAGGCACCGTAGGCCTTCGCCAAGCCTCCCCAGGGCTTCGGGTCAATCGGGCATCGCCTGCGGCGCCGCGCTCAAATGAAATTGTCCGTTTCCAGGTAGGCGGCGATCTGGATCGCGCTCTCGAGGAATCCCGCCTTCTTCTTCTTGATCACGACCTGCAGCACGGCGTAGCCCTTGTCCGTGTCCACCTGCCAGTCCTGGATCGTCAGAGGATCGTCCGGAGAGATGCCCGATTCGTCCGCGATCGATCCCTGCGTGACGCGCTTGACGATGTAGTCGCCCTTCCAGAGGAACGAGCCGACGTTTTCCAGCTGCATGCCGAACAGCGGATACAGCACATTGTCCCTCGCATCTCGATCCAGCGCCACGGTGATCGGCTCGTCCGGACGGGCAGAAAGGCAGAGGAGCATGTTCTGGCTCGTGCCGCCCCGCCGCACGCCGAGGGAGACCAGCGACGGCGGAGAGTGCCGCAGCACCTCCTCCTGGATGTCCCCGAGCTTCTTGA
>JBKQPS010000288.1:0-12045 GCA_052144915.1 Spirochaetia bacterium
GTGCAGATCGTGAAGAAGCCCCCCCATCGCGTCCATCATGTCCGTCAGCTGCACGCCGGCGCCTTCATCGTGCGCCTGGACCGGCACGACATCCAGTTCGAGCCCGGTCAGCACGTGAGTCTCGGGATCTTCGGTTCGCTCGCCCGTAGGGAGTACTCGATTTACTCCGCCGCGGGGGATGCGTACCTGGAAGTACTGGTCAGGGAGATCGAGGGAGGACTCGTCTCGCGCGCGCTGAAGCGCTGCGAGCCGGGGGATGTTCTTTCCGTCGAAGGTCCCTACGGCCTGTTCACCACGGACCCGTCGCAGCGGTCCCGCTGCTCGTACCTCTTCGTCGCCTCCGGCACCGGCGTTGCGCCGTTTCACTGCCTGGTCGAAAGCTACCCGCGGCTGGACTACCTGCTCCTGCACGGCATGAGAACCGCGCGGGAGCGTCATGACGACGGGACATTCGAGCCGTCCCGCTATGTCGCGTGCGTTTCACGGGGAGAAGGCGGCGACTATCCCGGCCGGGTTACCAGCTTCCTTCGCCACAGTCCCGTGGATCGACACCGGCTGTGCTATCTCTGCGGCAACAGCGCCATGATCGACGAGGTCTTCGGCATACTGCGGGAGCAGGGCGTTCCGCTCGATCATCTCTTCGCCGAAGCCTATTTCTGATTCGTGCGCCGACGATTGACACCCGCATCCGCAGGACACAGACTCATCGACGCAGTGCGCACGATTCGGCCTCCAGACCCGAGCGAGAGCGGCATCGTCTCCGAGCTGATCCTTCAATCGGACTGCGGCCTGCTCACGGACCTGTTCGGCCCCGGGGTCCGGCAGCTTCTTTCGCACCTGCAGTCGAAGCCCTCCAACCCGTACAGCTCCGTGAACACGCTCGTGATCGCCGACGATTCATCCCCCCCGTCAGTTGTCGGAGCGCTCGTTGGATCCCGAGCCGACACGGCCCGCAGGTCGAACCTCCACACGGCGGCGCTCCTGATCGGATGGTACGGGCCCGGGGTCGTGTCGAGGTTCTTCCGCCTCGCCCGGGCGGGCAGGTCCCTGGAGGGGCTGGAGCCCGACGACTTCTACCTCTCCCACATCGCCGTCCTGCCGGCGCTTCGCGGACGGGGTGCTGGTGGGGAGCTCCTCCGCGCGGGAGAAGCGCGCGCGCGGCAACAGGGCGTGCGCCGGCTCGTCCTGGACGTCGAAGAGAACAATGACGGGGCGCGCTCCTTCTATGCCCGGATGGGATATCGCCCGCTGTCAGTCATCCGCATCGACCCCGGCAGGCGAAGGACTTTTTCCTTTCTGCGCCTGAGCAAGGGGCTCTGATCTTTCCGGAGAGCCTGCGGTCCGGGGTTTCGCAAGCCCTTCTGCGATCTGCTCTCCCGAGAACCGGGCAAGGAACACCGCGCCGACGAGGATCGCCGAATAGCCCGCGGCGGCCAGCCAGGGATCTCCCGACATCGCTTCACCGAGTGCGGAAACCCCGATGAAGATCGCGACCAGGCGGGAGCACAAGTCGGACACCGCGGTCACGAGGATGGCCCTCCCCTGCTGGTATGCGCGTGAAAGGACGAGAAAGCCGGTCACGTAGAAGACGACCAGGCCCCCGGCGACGGCAGCCGCGAGCAGGCCGACGCCGTTTCCCTGCAGCGCCGTGAGCAGCACCTTTGTCGACACGTCGCCCAGGCCGAGGAGAATACCGGCGACGAGAGAGAAAACGATGACCCCGGGCAGGCCGATTCGCCGCAGCCGGGCAAGGACAGCGGCCACGGCGCACACGAGCAGGCATACCGCGGCGGCCGGCAGGAGACGCTCCATCGCGATCGAACCGTGGATGCTCCCCGCGCGAGTCTCGGCAATCCCCAGCGCCGCAATTCCACATGTCACCAGGCCAACGCCGATCCACTCCCGCGCGGAAAGACGGTGCCCGAGAAAGAGAAGGGAGAACACGGCGAGGATCACGAAACCCGATCCCTGGATCGCCCGCGCAACCGACACGGGCGTGAAGGCGAGGGCGAAAGCGAAAAGTCCCCAGCCGATCGCCGACGCGGCAAGTCCCGCCATCCAGCGGCCGGAGGTGAGAAGGGAACGCAGCGCTGCGGCAAACCTCCGTCCCAGCCGGAGGCTCGGGATGCGGTCCACGGCGAGCTTCTGCAGGACGATTCCGACATCCCACAGGAGCGCGCACAGCGTGATCAGGATGAGCGCGACCCAGATCGACATGAAGGCTTTCCCCCCGCAAAATGTAATGCTCTCGAGACTCCGGGATTAAGAGAATTTAACTCAACCGCAACGGGCCCTGAAAACTCCGTTCCTACCTTATATGCCAGGAGGTCGAAAGACATGATACGCAAGAACAGGATCCTCGCGGTTACCGCCGCGGTCGCATTCTTCCTCGGCGCCTCCGTCCTGGCCAGCGCGCAGGATGCAGGGTCGCGGCCGACGCCGGCCTCGACGACGCTGGGCAGCTTCCAGGCGTCCCTGCGGGACATCGCGCAGAAGGTCCGGCCCGCGGTAGTCGAGATCAACGTGACGGAAGTCATCAAGCAGCAGATGCCCCAGATGGATTTTCCGTTCGATTTCTTCAACGGGCAGGGGAGCCCGCGGACTTTCCGCCAGTCCGGTCTCGGCTCGGGCATCATCGTGAAGAGAGCGGGCGACAAGGTGTTCGTGCTCACGAACAACCACGTGGTCGACAACGCGACCGACATCAGCGTGCGGCTCACCGACCAGCGCGTGTTCAAGGCGACTGTCGTCGGGACCGATCCCCGCAAGGACATCGCGCTGGTATCCTTCACGACGAGTGAGAAGGTGGCGATCGCCGAGCTCGGGGATTCGAGCGCGCTGCAGGTGGGAGACCTGGTTCTCGCGGTGGGGAACCCCCTGGGATTCGAGTCCACTGTCACGATGGGGATGGTGAGCGCCCTCGGCAGGCACGGTCCGCAGGACGGCGCCGCGACGTACACCGACTACATCCAGACCGACGCGGCCATCAACCAGGGCAACTCCGGCGGAGCGCTGGTGAACATCGACGGGCAGGTGATCGGCATCAACACGTGGATCGCCGCGCCGTCCGGGGGAAGCGTGGGCCTGGGCTTCGCGATCCCGATCAACAACGCCAGGCCGGCGATCGACCAGTTCATCGCGAAAGGCCACGTGCAGTACGGCTGGCTGGGCGCGCTGATCGGCGACATCCAGGACTCCACCACCTACCCGAAGCTCGCGCGCGACATGAAGGTGGAGGGCATGAAGGGCGCCTTCGTACTGGACCTCTACAAGGGCTCTCCTGCTGATCGGGCCGGGCTGCGGCCAGGTGACTACATCACTGCCGTCGGCGCCACGCCGATCACGGATGCAAACCAGCTCACTCAGGTCATCGGTTCCCTGGAAGTCGGCCGCACGTCGAGCGTGACCGTCGTGCGCTTCGGCGAGCAGAGGAACCTCACCGTGACGATCGGCGAGCGCGACGCGAAGGACCAGGTGGCCCAGGGGAAGAACCTCTGGCCGGGCATGACGGTCGTGAACCTGGACGACCAGATCCGCCAGGAGGCGAGCATTCCCCAGAACCTGCGCGGCGTGGTCGTGGGTTCGCTGGTCAACCAGGACACCCCCGCGGCGGTCGCGGGATTCCGGCCCGGAGACGTGATCACCGCGGTGAACGGAAAGACGGTCAACAACATGCTGGATTACTTCCGTGCCCTGAATGAAGGCAGCGGCTGGTCCGCGACCTTCCAGATCGTCCGGGACGGCACCGAGGTCACGATCGGGCTCCAGGCATAAGTCGAAAAAGCGCACTCCCGCCGGACTCGTCCGGCGGGAGACCCGCGCGACCAAGTGCGACGTGCGTTTCTCAAGGCTCTCCGGCAAGACGGGATCCAAGCCGATCGCCCGAAAGCCAGGCCGCCTGCAGCCCGCCCCCGGGCGCGAACAGGTCCCCG
Organism: Spirochaetia bacterium; assembly: GCA_052144915.1. Taxonomy (GTDB): domain Bacteria; phylum Spirochaetota; class Spirochaetia; order SZUA-6; family Fen-1364; genus Fen-1364. The sequence goes on from JBKQPS010000288.1 coordinate 3,933, forward strand.
ATGACAGCGACACGGGATGCGCCGAGCCGCAGCTCCAGCGGCGCGGCAAGCTCGTCGCACCTATCCAGCCGCGAGTACCTCCAGCGGTGCAGGTGCGTCCACGCCGGCGCCCCTGCCCACGAGCCCAGCCTGCGGGCGGCGACATCCAGCAGCTCCCGGCCCCATTCCTCTTTCGGCCGCGCCAGCCTCTCCATCGACCATCGCGCGGATGCCTGGAACACGACGACGGGGAACAGTTGGCCCGGCCTCTTGGAGGATTCGTTGCTCATCAGCAGGAGCGCCGGTTCGTCCTCGGGATAGCAGACGTCCCAGCCCAAACGCGGGACGCCGGGCTCGTACCCCGCGATCAGCGTCAGGCATGGAAGGCTTGCGAACATCTCCAGCACTCCCCGCGCGCTGTCCACGCCGGGCGCCGGCTCGAGGTTCCGCAGGAAGGGCGCGGACTGCTCCAGGGCCATGGCGAGAACCAGGTCCCGGGTCCGCAGCGTCTCTCCGTCCGCGAGAGTGACGACCATGCCGTCCTTCTCCGCTCCGATGGAGACAGCCAGCGCGCGCAGCCGGATTGCCAGCCCCTGGGAGAGTGCGGCCGGAAACGTATTCACGCCGTCCACGAGGGCGGCCCGCGTCTGGAACGCAGCGAATGCGTCCGGCTGGCAGGGCGCGCCGCGGCCGCTCACGCGCGCGGGCCAGCCTTCGAGACGCGCGCTCCCCACGCCGGCAACCGCTGCCAGAAATCCGGCGTCATGGCCGTGCACGAAGAGGGGACCGTAGTCCGCCTGCTGGCCGTCGAACGACCGTGTGGCGCACCGCCCGCCCGGCTTGTCCGCCCTGTCCACGACGAGGACGTCGGCGCCCGCGGCGCGCAGCCGGCGCGCGCACTGCAGGCCAGCCACCCCGGCCCCGAGGATGATCACGTCATGCATCGACGTCATGGACGCCAGCATACGGCACCTGTTCGTATCGGTCAAATCGGCTGTATCTTGTCGCTATGCCGCTGACGCATCTTCAGATCAAGGAGCTCCTGGACGAGAACCGCTTCCACGACTGCGAGGGCATGGGCAAGGACAGGATCTGCGTCCGCATCGCCGCCATTGCCGAGCTGCCCTCACGGTTCGGGCAGTACCAGGTGGTCGCGTTCTGGAACAACCGCGACGGCAAGGAGCACGCCGCGTTCGTGCACGGCGATGTCACCGGAGAAGAAGACGTGCCCGTGCGCCTGCATTCGGAGTGTCTCACCGGTGATGCCATCGGCTCCCTGCGTTGCGACTGCCGCGACCAGCTGGAGTCGGCCCTCGCGGCCATCGGGAAGCTGCCGGGAGGCATCCTCCTCTACCTGCGGCAGGAGGGACGGGGGATCGGCTTTCTCAACAAGATCCGCGCGTACGGCCTGCAGGACCTCGGCCTCGACACCGTGGAGGCAAACCTCGCGCTGGGCTTCCGCGACGACGAGCGGGACTACAGCGTCGCCGCGCACATGCTGCGTTCCCTGAAGGTGAGATCGGTACGGCTGATGACGAACAACCCGAAAAAGATCGGCGGGCTGGTGGGCCTGGGCGTGAAAGTGAGCGGGCGCATTCCGCTCATCATGCCCCCCAACCAGTACAACCGGTTCTACCTGGAGACCAAGAAGGAGAAGTCCGGGCACCTCCTGGAGCAGATCGACCGCCCCGTCCTGGAGGGCATGACGCCCGAACAGGCGGAAGTCCTCCAGGACTGATCGACGCTGTTCAACGGCCCGTGTCCGCCCCGAGACCGGCCAACAGCGGACCGCCCGCGCCGAATCCGAACCGAGGACGGAGAAATGCGTCCAGCGCACGGGCGTTCTCGACGAGCTGCGAAGGCTCGACCCCGAGGGGAGACCCGACCTCCGCCCACAGCTGCGTAAAGCGCTCGAAATAGGACGCGGCGTACTTCAGCGGCTGCTGCATCAGGTACGCCTGGAACTCGTTCACGACCAAGGTCGGGGCCGCCGTATCATAGCCGAGTGAATCGAGAAACGACGTGTAGAAGCTCTTTTCAGCCCTTGGGAGGGAATCCCAGAGCTGCAGGCAGAAGCTCCGGTACTCCGCCGAAGAGAAGAAAACCCCGTGGAACGACTCGTGCGCGAGCAGCAGGCGGCGCTCGATGGCGGAGGACGAGCGCGAGATGGAGAGCACGCCGCCCGCGCCGGGGGCGAATCGGCCCCGCCCCCGCAGGATGATGCCCTGGGAAAGCGCCAGCTGACGGAGAGCCACTTCCTCGGGGTTGAGAGGGAAATCGATCCCGGCGGCAGTGCTGAAGAAGACCGCCAGTCCTTCGGGGCCGTAGTCGTGCGCGTTCCAGCCATGGCGGCCCGCAAGGACCGCATTTCCCAGCAGCTTTCCACGCCAGCCCCGCTTTTCCAGGAAGTAGGCCAGCCGTGTGAACATGCGGTCCTGGACGGCGAAACGCGCCGTGTCCACGATGAGAATGTCCGGGAAAAGATCCCAGCGATACACCTCCAGCGACGCCTCCCGCCAGGCCGCCGGATGAGCATCCAGCACCTGTTCGAGGGAAGCCGTGAGGGGCGAAGGAAGGATGTCGAGGGGCGCAGCCGGGGCGGAGAGCAGCGGCGCAATCAGAAAGATAAGAGATATCACGCGTGCAGCGGGCATAGCTCGGGAAAAATCTACGAAATAGGGCCGTGAAAGGGAACCCCCGCCTGCGTGCTTACGCGAACCAACGCGCGGCGGCTTCCCGCAGCTCGGGGGCCATCGTCAGGGTGAACCGGGCTCCGTTCGATGCGACTTCCAGGTAGCTCTCCCGGACTCGCACGCGGGTGATGCGCGGGCGGGGAACGATGAACGAGTCCTCCCCGTAGTTGTGCAATGCCTCGGGCGGGTCGCACATGTACACAAGCTCGTGGGGATTGACCGCGAGAAGCTGGCCTCGCTCCCTCTCGCCGTGGGAGCATCCGGGAGCGGTGGCGAAGAGAAAAGCGACCGGGGCGCCTTCGTGAAATCTGAGTCGGGAGCTGCGAATCAGGGTTTCCCATTTGATCGGCACTTTCAGGGAGCACTCCTCCGTGCAGGGAAGAGGCTGGGGCGCGCCTGCCAGCCTCTTTCGCAGCTCCCGCAGGGCCGGCTCGAGGGCGAAGCGGGCAAGCGTGTTGTAGCGAATCGTCAAGCGCCCGTCGAGCGAAAGGAAGCTGAGCCTGCCGTAGAGAAGGATGGTCACCTCTTCGATCGCCGAGAGTCTCTCCAGGGGAATCGCGATCTTCACGCCGGGCTCCGGTTTCGCGGTCCAGAGTCCCACGGCACGCGCCCCGAGTGCCATGACGCCCTCCGGAGAGATCACCTTCTGTTCTCCGAATCCCGTCTTTCGCACAGCGCCCGGAATCACGAACACCTGGCGCAGACTCTCGATACCGCAGATCTCGTTCAGCGACTCGTGTGCGCCTTTCGAGACATCTTCCGTCCGCCGCGGGGTGAAAGGAAAAATATCGCACACGCCGCGGTGATACGGTCCTCCTTCGCCTTCCGGAGAAGGGAGCTCCCAGCTCTCTGCGGGGTCCCGGGCGCTTCGGAAAGTGGTGCGGGCATTTTGCATTCGGTTCCTCTAGGACGGCCAGTATCGTTCGACGGGCTGCGGTTGTCTTTGGACGCATCGATCATTGTTTGCATTATTCGGTAATTTGCGGCTGCTCCTGGCGGGATTCGCGGCCACTCCTGGTGGCATTCGCGCGCGGCTCGACTTGACAGGTCACAGGTTCACTCGTAACCTTCGTTCGAAAAGCCGCCACGCTCGATGGCGCATCTTCTCACGATCGAAAGGGGGGACGTCGATGCCGGTCACCGTCGAACAGGTTGTGTCGAAGAAGCAGGTGAAGGAGTTCGTCAAGTTTCCGTACGCCCTGTACGCGAAGGACTCCAACTGGGTTCCCCCGCTCCTCATGGACGACTACAAGAAACTGAACCGTACGAAGCACCCCTTCTGGCAGCATGCAGCGGGCGAGTTCTTCGTCGCGCGTCGGGACGGGGAGATCGTCGGCCGGATCGGCGGCGTCCACGACCGCATCTGGGAAGAGACGCACAAGGAGAAAGCCGGGTACTGGGGCTGGTTCGAGTGCATCGATGACGCCGAGGTCGCGCGGCTCCTGTTCGACGCCGCCTTCGACTTCGCCCGCAAGAGAGGCTGCACCCGGATCATCGGCCCCATGTCGCCGAACGCCAACGACTACATCGGCGCCCAGATCGAAGGGTTCGAGGGTTCTCCGGTGATGCTGATGCCCTACAACCCGCCGTACTACGACCGGATCATCCAGGCCTACGGGAACCGCAAGTGGAAGGATCTCGTCGCGTGGCTGATGGACAATCCCGAGATCCCCGAGCGCCTGGCGAAGATCATGCCCCGCGTGGAGGCGAAAGGAGGGTTCACGATCCGCACCCTCAACATGCGGGACTTCAAGAACGAGTACGACAGGTTCCAGGACCTGTACAACTCCTACGAGCAGGTGAACGCCGTGTTCACCCCGATGACCCCCGACGAGATGGCGGTCATGGCGAAGGACCTGAAGATGGGAGTGGATCCCGACCTGGTGTTCTTCGCCGAGGTGGAAGGAAAGATCGTGGGCGTCTCCCTCACCATGCCCGACTTCAACGTCGGCTACAAGAAGGCGCACGGCCACCTCTTCCCGTTCGGCATCTACCACCTTCTCACCGCGAAGAAGAAGACGCGCCTCGTGCGCACCCTGAGCATGGGGGTCCTGAAGGAGTACCGCAATCGGGGAATCGACCTGGCCTTCTATTACTACAGCTACAAGAACGGCGTGACCAAGGGCTACAACGCGGTGGAGATGTCGTGGGTGGAAGAGGACAATGCGGCCATGACGAACACGGCGCTGAAGCTCGGCGGCAAGGCATACAGAAAGTACCGGGTCTACGAGAAGGCGCTCTAGCCTCCGTCACCGTGGCGGCGCAACGAGAACGGACGGACGCGGCTCCCGCAATCCGCGCGGTGTGCCGGTGAGCGCCGCGCTGCTCCTCGTCAACGGAAATTTCCACACCATGGATGCCGCGGCCCCGCACGCCCGCGCGGCGGCCATTCGCGACGGGTTCTTCATCCACGTCGGCGACGAGGAAGGCGCGCGCGCAGCGCTGGGAGGCCGCGCGGAAGTGCTGGACCTCCAGGGCAGGTGCGTCCTGCCCGGCCTCACCGATGCCCACCTGCATTTCAAGTGGTACGCGGAGTCACTCCGCGCCGTGGACGTGGAAACCTCCACCATGGATGAGGCGGTCTCCCGCGTCGCGTCGCGCGCCGCCCGCAGCCCGGCCGGCGCATGGATCACGGGATCGGGATGGAATCACAACGTCTGGGGCGCGGGGGCGCTGCCGGACTCCCGTCCCCTGGACACGGCGGCGCCGCGCAACCCTGTCTGTCTCGAGGCCAAGAGCGGGCACGCACTGTGGGTGAACTCCCTCGCCCTGCGGGAGGCAGGCATCGACCTGGAAACACGGGACCCTGAAGGCGGGCAGATCGTTCACTCCCGGGAGGGCATCCCCTCGGGCATCCTGCTGGAGAACGCAATGCGTCTCGTGCAGGCCGTCATCCCCCGGCCGACACCGGGGGAGCTCGCCAACCTCATGAAGGACGCCCAGGCAGCCGCGCACCGGGCGGGCCTCACCGGCATCCATGACTTCGACAGTACTCTTGCCTGGGAAGCCTTCCAGGAACTGGAGACCCGGGGGGATTTGCGGCTTCGAGTGCTGAAGGGCATCCCGCACGAGCAGCTTTCCGCGGCGATCTCACTCGGGGTGCGCTCGGGCTTCGGCGGGGAGCACCTGGCCCTGGGGCCGGTGAAGATGTTCGCCGACGGCGCGCTGGGGTCCCAGACGGCATGGATGATCGCCCCGTATGAAGGAACCTGGTCCACGGGGATTCCGCGCGTGACCGCTGTTCAGCTGTTCGACGACATTCTCCGGGCGAACGCGTCAGGCATTTCCTGTGCCGTGCACGCCATCGGGGATGCCGCCTGCCGTGTCGTCCTGGATGCATTCGAGCGCGCGGCGGGGCAGTGCGGAAAGACCGGGCTGCGCAACCGGATCGAGCACGCGCAGCTGTTCCATCCCGGCGACGTCGGGCGGTTCTCCCGGCTGGGCGTCATTGCCTCCATGCAGCCCCTCCATGCGACCTCCGACATGATCATTGCCGAGCGCTACTGGGCAGAGAGGTGTCAGGGCGCCTATGCATGGAGATCGCTCCTGGACACCGGTGCCGTCCTGGCCTTCGGCTCCGACTGTCCCGTGGAAGTCTGCGACCCCCTGGCCGGCATCCACGCCGCGGTCACCCGCCGGCGGGCGGACGGGAGTCCGGGAGCGGATGGCTGGAGACCGGCGCAGCGGCTGACGGTGGCGCAGGCCGTCCACGCGTACACCATGGGCGCCGCCTACGCGGGAGGCGCGGAGGCCACGCTGGGCTCGGTGAGCGCGGGCAAGCGCGCCGACCTGACGGTGCTGGACGGCGACATCTTCTCGATTCCTCCCCACGAGATCCGAAACGTGAGGGCGGCCGTGACCATCGTCGGCGGAAGGATCGAGTACTCGGCGTTCTGACCGCCGCCATGCTACAGTCCGGAGGCCATGTCGCCTCTCAGTGAAATCGTCACGATTTTTCTTGCCGTGTTCATCGTCGTGGACCCGTTCGGAATCGTGCCGGTCTTCATTTCCCTCACGGGCGGATTCACACCGGCCCGCCGGCATTCCACGATCCTGAAAGCGGCGCTTGTCGCCTTCGTCGTGCTCTGCCTGTTCATCTTCACCGGTGGCGCCATCCTGCGGTTCCTCGGCATCCAGCCCGGCTCGTTCTTCATCGCCGGCGGCATCCTCATGTTCATCATCTCCATCGACCTCCTGCTGGGAAGACCCGGCCGCACGAAGATGACGGGCCGGGAGGCGGGAGAGGACCGGGAGGACGTCTCCATTTTCCCCCTTGCCATCCCGATGCTCGCCGGCCCGGGGGCGATCACCACGGTCCTGCTGTACGTGAGCGAGAACACGCTGCCGCCGTTCATCCCGCTCATCCTCGCGGGCTCCGTCGCCGTGGCCCTCGCCATGGCCGCCGGCACGATGCTGCTCAGCTCTTTCTTCCTGCGCGTCCTGGGACGGACGGGAGTCTCGGTGATCGAGCGGGTCATGGGGATCGTGCTGACGGCTCTTTCCGTCCAGTTCGTCTATGACGGGCTTCTCAGGCTGGGCATCATCGGGCCGCGATAGCAGCCGGGCGGCGCGGCGCCGGACGCCCGCGATGGGTGTGCCCCTCAGGGCCCTTGCCCTCACCCCCTCACAGCCAGGGGAGCAGGACCTTGCGCCGGTACGCGGGGTATTCCACGGGGAATGCCGGGGATCACCAGGAGGGCCACCGAGGTGTACAACGGGTGGCGCACGACGGTGTTGGGGCCGACGGTGATGAGCTTTTTCTGCGGCACCCGGATCAGGACGAGCCCCACGGAGGACGCCCACATGGGAACGCCGACCACGAGCAGGACGATTCCGCGACCAGGCCCGGCGTGCCGAACCCGAGGCCAAACCACTGCGGCCGAAGAATGTTGAGCGCGACACCGAGCCCGGCAAATAGAAGGGTGAGGCCGACGAGAGGTGGCTCGAATATTCGGCCGGCTGTTCATGGGCGGTCTCAAGCGCAAGGCTGTGATATCCGGCGGCTCACTTGATCAAATCAGGCAGGCGGTGCATCAGGCGATTGAGGCGGCTCCAGAGCGCTTTATCTTGGGTGCAGACTGCACGGCGCCCCCAGACTCCTTGTGAGAATCTTCGGTTGGCCATCCAGACACACACGAGTACCGCAAATAGGGGTGCACTCGCTCGGCAGTCTATGCAGTCAGGTTTCGTTGTCGCGTGGTCCTTGGATGATTCGCTCCATAAAAAGCGAGTATTTGTTGCCAGACATAGATAAGACCCTTGCAAAGCCTTTTGAAAGGTAGCAAAAGGTAGTATGCATGTATGCATAATCCCCCGTTGTACGAAATCGCTTCGCGATGGCTCGTTGAAATGGCCACCTGCTTCGTGAGCTGGCTGGCCCAGCGATTTCTGATTGTTCCGCGATCCTTCCTCGCCCTCTAGACGGTACAGTTCTCCTTGAA
>JBKQPS010000289.1:0-3543 GCA_052144915.1 Spirochaetia bacterium
TCGTAGAGATTCAGCGTGTTGAACAGGCGGTAGACAGGAATGAGGTACATCTGGAAAGGGAAGAGTGTGCCGCTGTAGATGATGAGGAAAAGGGCAAAATTGAACTTCGGCCGGAGGCGAACGATGCTGAAGCCCGCCAGGGAGGCGGTGATGACCACGACCAGGGTGCCCAGCGCGGAATACATCAGCGAGTTGCCGAGGTTGTCCAGCAGGCGGTACTGGGCGATGACCGTGGCGAGGTTCGTAAGGAAGTACAGCTTTGTCGGTAGCTGGTAAAAGGTCTGGGAAACGAAATCCTCGGAGCTCTTGAAGGAGACGAGAAACGAGCTGGCGACCGGAAGGAGCCACATCGCCGTGAGGAGTATCAGGATTACATAGACGGGAGCTTTCCTGAGCGCGCGCATCATGCCTGCATCGCCTCTCAATAATAGAGCAGGTCGCGCCGGGTCATGCGCCTGATGTACGCCGCGGAGATCAGTATGACGATTACGGAGAGGACCACGGAGATCGCCGCGCCGTACCCCATGTGGAAGAGAGTGAAGGTCTCCCGGAACATGGAAATCGCCAGCGTTTCCGACGAGGAATAAGGCCCGCCCCGGGTCATCACGTAGATGATGTCGAACACCTTGAACGAGTTCACCATCGCCATGGTGATGACCACCGTGGTAATGGGTCGGAGCATGGGAGCCTTCACGTGAACGAAGGTCTGCCACTTGTTTGCCCCGTCGATGATGCAAGCCTCGATGGGGTCGCGGGGGATCGTGCCCAGGCCCATGAGGAACATCACCATGTTCGTGCCCAGCTGCTGCCAGGTCCAGGCGAAGATCATGGAGAAGGTGTTCAGGGGAACGCTCGTGAGGTACGAGGGCTTCAGCGGAATGCCCAGGAGCGCAAGAACGCCATTCAGCACGCCGAGCTCCTTGCTCAGCATGTATGTCCAGATGATGCCGGTCGCGACAAAAGAGATGGTGAGGGGGATGAAGAACACGCTCTTGAAGAAGTTCTCTCCCCGCAAGCCCGTGACGAACACCGCCACGATGAGGCCGCCGAGTGCGGGGAACACGAGGGTGAAGCCTACCCAGATCACGGTGTTCAACATGGAGGTGCCGATGACCGGGTCGGTGAACATCGCCCAGTAGTTCTTCAGCCCATTGAAAATCGGAGTGCTGATCCCGTCCCACTTGAAGAAGCTGTAGTACAGGTTCTGCATCATGGGGAGCACGAGAAGGACCACCACCAGCGCAAAGGCCGGCAGTATGAAGGCGTAGCTGACGAACGTGTCCCGTGCTTTCAGGGAGATCCTCCGGAAAAAAGGAGAGGGGTCGCGGGGTGCGCCCCTCTCCAGAGTGAATCGGAAAGCCTATTTCTTGGCGCTCGCCCAGTAGTCGTCGGCGATCTTGTCCAGGTCTCCGAGAACGGTGTCCACCGAACCGGGCTTCAGCATGAACTTTGCGAACTCGTCAACCGCTTTCTCGCAGATCGGCGTAGGAGTCGCCTCCCAGTAGCGGTTGATTACCCGGTAGTTGTCGTCCTTGATGGTCTTCAGGAATGCCACCTTGTTGGCCGGCAGGAAGCTCGAGTCTGCCTGCGCGTTCGCCGGATACTGGTTGAGCATTTTCGCGAACGCCGCATTCCCCGTGGGGCCCATCCACCAGTCCACGACCTTCTTCGCCGCAGCGAGGTTCGGGGCCTTGGCAGAGATGAGGATCGGGCTGGCTTCCATGATGACAACCTTGCCCGCCGCGGGGTTCACCGGCGGCATCACGAAGATGTCCGCCTTGTCGACCGACACGCCGCCGCCCGTGAGGACGGAGAGGTACCAGGAGCCGCAGGGGATCATTGCCACTTTCCCCTCGTTGAACAGCCGGGGGCCGTCGGCAAAGAGGTCCGTGGACGGATCGGTGAAATAGCCCTTGCCAATCAGGTCAGCCCACACCGAGAAAGCCTTCTTCACGCGCGGATCAGAATATTTCACCTTGCCTTCGCAGAGGTCCACGTACAGCTGGGGATCCTGCCGGGCGACCATCTCCTCGAACAGGATGAATGTCGGCCAGCGCTGCTGGACGGATTCCAGCATGGGGGTGATCTTGTTCTTCTTCAGGGTGTCACAGACCTTCACGAACTCGTCCCAGGTGGTAGGAACTTTCAGGTTGTACTTCGCGAAGATGTCCTTGTTGTACCAGACGCCCCAGTACTCCACCACGTCGCACATCCCGTACACCTTCCCGTTGAAGGTGAACGCATCCCGCAGGCCCTGGGGATACTCCGCCTTGTGCTTGTCCCAGAGGTCCGTGGTTTCCGCCACCAGCCCGGCGTCAATGAGGTCCTTCATCCGGTAGGTCGACCACCAGGTGAACAGGTCGGGCGCCTTCGAGGTGGGAAGGGCCGCGCGGACCGCGGCCTGGAAGACATCCGTCGTCGGGTACGGGGACTGGGTGAAGCCCACGCCAACTGCAGCCTTGGCTTGCTTACCCAGGTCCTCGAAGAACGGCACGTAGTTCGGGTTGCCGCCCTTGTCGTGCATCAGCACGAGATTCGTCGGTTTTGCCGCGCAGCCTGCGAGAAACAGCGCGACGGCAACGACGCACAGCATGAGGCCCGTCATTTTCCGCATGAAATCCTCCTTAGAAAGATTCTCGGGGTCGGCGGCTCCGCAACCGTGCGGACGTCCCCCGAAGGCTGGACTGTTTATCGTATTTTTACCCGAACCAGTCTCGGCTGTCAAGTTTTTCTTTCTTTCATCATTTTTTGATCAACCCATTTTCCGCCCATCATGCGCAATAGACAGATTTCTCTTGACAGCAGGTTTGCCATGAGGTTAAATATGATAAAATTTAAGCACGAAAGCGGGTGCCGTGTCTCACGCACGACTGAAGGACATCGCAAAGAAGGCGAAGGTGTCCGTCGCCACTGCGTCTCTGGTACTCTCCGGAAAAGGGCGGATTTCGGAGGAAGTGCGGGGCAGGGTGCGCGACACCGCGGAGCTCCTCGGCTACCGGGCGAGACGGAGCCCCCGTGCACCCGTCTCTCCCACCGCGAGCCTGGGAATCCTGCTTGCGGAGGACCGGGAGTACGAGTGGCACTTCATCCGGCCGACGGTGCTGGAGCTGGAGCACTCGATGCGCCAGCGGGGGTACGTGCCGGTGCTCATACCGGCGAGCACCCGCGCCGATCCCGAGAAGGTGGTGCGGCACGTCGTGGACGCGGGCGTCGGAGCCGTGTTCGCGCTGCAGATGTCGGATGGGGCAGTGTTTACCGAGCTACGGGCGCGCGGCATCCAGGTCGTGGTGATCAACAGCGGCGGGTTCCAGGCACGGTTCCATTCCGTGTGCGTGGACGATTTCCAGGGTGCATACGAGGGGACACTCTTCCTGCTGTCCCAGGGTCACCGCTCCCTGGCCTTCGTGGAGTACGCGCGGCCTGAGTCGCCTCACGTCGTGGCGGACAGGTTCATCGGATTCCGCAAGGCCCTGGAAGAGCACCGCGTGGGGTTTCCTCCCGAGAGGCGGATCACCGTTCCATTCATGGACGGGAAGAAGCTGG
>JBKQPS010000290.1:0-4411 GCA_052144915.1 Spirochaetia bacterium
ACCCGATGAGGGTCGGTCCCATCTCTCCCTTCCACTTGTATATGGATCAAACTTCGGTGGATAGACGTGTAAAGGTACAAGCCGCTCCGGGCCATGTCAACCGTTGATTGTTGCAACGTGGGTTGCAGGCGCATTCCTTAATAAGTTATTCTCATGAATGGAAATAGCGTGAAGGCTCTTCCTGGCTTTTTGTGTGCACCCATGATCCAACGCCAGGTTGTTTCGCCGGCGCGCCTCCGCGTCTTCGGGCTCGATATTCAGCTTTCCTCTTGAACACGGTATATTGCAGTATGAGCGTGTTCAAGACGTACGATGTACGCGGCATCTGGGGACAAGGGATTGATCCGGCGTTCGCCTGGCGTCTCGGCCGCGCACTGCCTCGCTCCATGAAGGCGAAAGGCTTCCTCCTCGGGCACGACGCCCGGGTGCACTCGCCCGAACTGTACCGCGCGCTGGCGGCGGGCCTGATCGACGAGGGAGCGCGCGTGACGGGCATCGGCCTGGCGAGCACTCCCCTGCTGCACTACACCCAGATGGATCGGAGGCAGGAGGCGGCGGTCATGGTGACAGCCTCCCACAATCCACCGGAGTATCACGGCTTCAAGGTATTTGATTCGTCGGGCGGCTCGATGAGCTACGACAAGGGGTTGAAGGACGTGGAGGCCATCGTTGCGGGCATCGCGGCGCCTTCCACGATCCCCCGGAGGACTTTCGCCGGGGAAGACGGGCTGGAAAAGTACGTGAGCTTCGTTGCCGCCGCGGGTGCGGGCAAAGGGTTTTCGGGGAGGGTCGTGATCGACGTCTCCAACGGCTCCTCCGGCCCGGTGTTCCGGCGCCTGGCCGAGGTGCTGAGAGTCGATGCCCGGCTGCTGAACGACGAGCCCGACGGCACCTTTCCCCATCACGACCCGAACCCGCTGAAGGAGGAATCGCGGGTGCAGGCTGCCCGGGAGGTGGTGAGCAGCGGCGCCGCGCTCGGCGTCATTCTCGACGGTGACGGCGACAGGATCCTTTTTGTCGACGAGAAGGGCCGGGGGATCGAGAACTACTTTCTCTCCTGCCTCGTCTGCGAGGATCTGCTGGCGCGGTACAAGGGAGCCGCGATCGTCTACGACCTCATCTCCTCCCGCGTTCTTCCCGAGCGCATCCGGGAGCTGGGAGGAAAGCCCGTCGTCTCCCGGGTGGGGTACACGTTTCTCTACGACCAGATGGTCGCTTCAAAGGCCGTGTTCGGGGCCGAGACGTCGGGCCACGTGTATTTCAAGGTGAGTGACACCTACTACACGGAGTCCGCGGCCTACGCTCTCGCGGTGATCCTGCGGCTGGTCGCCGAACGCTCGTTGCCCCTCTCCGCGCTGGTCCAGCCGCTGCGGGACCGCTACGCCCAGTCTCCCGAGACGAATGTCGAGGTTGCCGACACGCAGGAGGCGATGGAGAAGATCGAGCGTCGGTTCCCCGGCGGGAAGATCGACCGCATGGACGGCGTGTCCATTTCATTCGACGACTTCTGGTTCAACGTGCGGCCCAGCAACACCGAGCCGGTTCTCCGCCTCCGCCTGGAGGCGCGAACCGCCGCGATCGCGCGCGAGAAGACCGAGGAAATTCGCCGGATCCTCGCACCCGGGGAGCCGCCGGCATAGACCCCCGCCGCCGTTTTTGTTACGATTTCCCCGGGGAAGAGGACGCGTGATCGACAAGCTTCGGAGGAACAGGAAGCGCTACGAGGAGCTTCAGGCTCTCATTTCGGACCCCGAGGTCATCCGTGACCAGAAACGGTACCGCGAGCTGCGCCAGGAGCACGCCTCGCTCACCGACCAGGTGGAGGAGTTCGACCGCTACCGGGCCATCGAAGGGGAGATCGTCTCCAATCGAGAGCTGGCGGAAAATGCCGAGGACCCGGAGCTGAAGGAGATGGCACGGGAGGAGCTTGTATCGCTGGAGGCGCGGCTCTCGGCCTCGGAAGAGAAGCTGAAGGTGCTTCTCGTCCCGAAAGATCCGCTGGACGACAAGAACGTCATCGTCGAGATCCGGGCGGGAACGGGGGGAGACGAGGCCGCCCTGTTTGCCGCCGACTTGTTTCGCATGTACTCCTACTACGCCGACAGCCAGAGGTGGAAGATCGAGATCATGTCCTCCAGCCCCACGGGCATCGGGGGCTTCAAGGAAATCATCTCGTCGATCACGGGCAAGGGCGTGTACGCGCACCTGCGCTACGAAAGCGGCGTGCACCGCGTGCAGCGGGTGCCCGTCACCGAGGCCGGCGGGCGGATCCACACCTCCACCGCGTCCGTGGCCGTTCTGCCGGAAGTGGAAGAAACGGAAATAGAGATCAACCAGAAAGACCTTCGGATCGATGTCATGCGCGCGGGGGGGCCCGGGGGCCAGAGCGTCAACACGACGGATTCCGCGGTGCGCATCACGCATATCCCCTCGGGGATTGTGGTGCACTGCCAGGACGAGAAGAGCCAGCACAAGAACAAGGCCAAGGCACTGAAGATCCTCCGCGCCCGGCTGTTCGAGGCGGAGGAGGAGCGCAAGCACGCCGACCGCGCGCAGGCGCGCAAGAGCCAGATCGGATCGGGGGACAGGGCCGAGAAGATCCGCACCTACAATTTTCCCCAGAACAGGGCCACCGATCACCGCGTCAATCTCACCCTGTACAGGCTGGACGCGGTGATGAAAGGGGAGATCGTCGAGTTCATCGATGCGCTCCGCCTCCACGCGCAGGAGACGGCGCTGACCTCGGAGCGCTCGGCGCGGCCGGCCGAATCATCGCGCGATCGGGGTTCGCGCGATGCCGATGTATGACCGTTCGGTCCCTGCTTGCGCAGGGCTATGAAACCTTGTTCTTCGCCGAAGTCCAGACACCCTTCCTGGATGCGCTGGTGCTCCTTGCGCACGCCATGGAAACGACAAAGGAAAGGCTCCTGGCATCCCTTCCGGATGAGGTGCCCGCCGGGGTCGACGCGGGCTTCCATGGGTTTCTCGACCTCCGCTGCGCGGGCGTGCCGGTGTCCTACATCCGCCGGACGAAGGAGTTCTACGGGCTCGATTTCTACGTGGACGAGCGGGTGCTCGTGCCCCGGCCCGACACCGAGGTGCTCGTGGAGAAGATTCTCCAATGCGTGCGTGCGGACCCGCAGCTGCAGCGCGTGCACGATGCCTGCACCGGGTCGGGCTGCATCGGCATCGCCGTGAAGAGCGCCGCGCCGGGCCTCGAGGTGACCGCTTCCGACATCTCCCCCCCGGCCCTGGAGGTGGCCGCTCTGAATGCGGAGCGGCTCCTGGGCGGATCCTTCACCGCGTACCGCTCCGACCTCCTGGACTCCGTGCCCGGCACGTTCGACCTCATTGCCTCCAACCCTCCCTACCTTCGCGACGACGAGATGGAGGGGCTGTCGAAGCTGGGATGGCGGGAACCGTCGCTCGCGCTGGCCGGCGGCGGCGACGGGACGGAGCTCGCGCGCCGGCTCATCCGGTCCGCGCCGGCCCGGCTTTCGCCCGGCGGCTGGCTCGTGCTGGAGGCCGCGCCTCTCCAGATGACGAAGCTGTTCGCGCTCATGGACCAGGCGGGCTTCCACACCATCGATGTGGAGCAGGACCTCGCCGGCAGCGGCCGGGTCATTGCCGGCAGACTGGATCGACCGGCCCGGGCGGCGCCCCATGGGTGAGGTCGAGCGCGGGGAAATCCCCGCCGCGGTTGCCGCGAACGAGGTGGCAGAGCTCCTCACGTACTTCGAGGAGCGCCTCTCTGCCTACTCTCCGGAGGAGAGGCAGAAAATCCTGTCCGCCGCCGAGTGGGCGCGCCGGCTCCACGGCGAGCAGAAACGCGCGTCGGGTGACCCCTTCTTCATCCACCCGCTCAGTGTCGCCTCCATCCTGCTGGACATCCGCATGGACGCGGAGGGGGTCATCGCCGCGCTGCTGCACGACGTCCTGGAAGACACGGAGACATCCCGGGCGGCGCTCCGCCGGGAGTTCGGCCGGGAGGTGGAGTCTCTCGTCCAGGGCGTGACGAAGATCTCCGTCCTGCGCGGCCGTTCGTCGCGCACCTTCCAGCACGCGGAGACCATCCGCAAGATGCTCTTCGCCATGGTGAAGGACGTGCGGGTCATCCTCATCAAGCTGGCCGACAAGCTGCACAACATGCGCACCCTCGGGTATCTCGAGGTCGAGGACCGCACGCGCATTGCCATGGAGACCCTCGACATCTACGCGCCGCTCGCCGGGCGCCTGGGGATTTCACGGATCAAGGACGAGCTGGAAGACCTCAGTCTCAAGCACCTGCAGCCCGCCGTGTACGAGCAGATCAAGCAGTTCGTGGCGGACCGCAAGAGCGAGAGGGCCGAGTACCTCGAGCGCGTCAAGGAGGCGATCACCCGCGAAGCAACCTCCGCCGGCGTTGCCATCA
>JBKQPS010000291.1:0-10089 GCA_052144915.1 Spirochaetia bacterium
TCCTTCCCGCGGCCCAGATCAAGTTCGGCCGCGCGCTCGACGAGGTTCTCGCATCGGTGCACGAGGACTTCGGGTGGGAATACCTCCCTGATCTTGCCCGCGACGAATACCCCGTGCTCTACAAGCAGGGGCGGCATCGTGACGATTTCAACACCCTCTGGGAGGTGCACACGGAGGGCGTCTGCGGGATTCCCGTCGAGTGGCCGTTTGCCGACTGGAAAGCGTACGAGAGCTACCGTTGGCCCGAGTTCACCGCGGGCCCTCCCGCCGGCCGGCTGTACAGCGGTCACATGGCGGGAAGGGATGACGATTACTACGCGCGCGGCGGCTGGATCACCTTCTTCGAGCAGATGCAGCAATTGCGCGGCATGGAAAATCTCATGATGGATCTCGCGGAGGGCTCCCGCGAGGTCTACCGCCTGCGGGACGACCTGCTCGCCTTCAACATGCACTGGCTGGACAAGTGGTGCGCCCTGCCGTACGACGGGATCCATTTCGCCGACGACTGGGGTGAGCAGGGCCGGCTCCTGATCGCCCCTGATCTCTGGCGGAAGTTTTTCAAGCCGATCTACAAGACGATGTTCGACAGGGTCATCCAGGCGGGGATGGACGTCCATTTCCACTCGGACGGCAACATCATCGACATCATCCCGGACCTGATCGAGATCGGCGTGCGCGTGCTCAACTGCCAGGCCAACGTCATCGGCCTGGATGTTCTCAAGAAGCGGTTCGCCGGAACCCTGTGCTTCCGGACGGACCTGGACCGGCAGAGGATCGTCCCCTTTGGAACCCCGGCCGAGGTCAAGCGGCACGTCGTCGATGTCTTTCGGCACCTGGGCACGACGAGGGGCGGGGTCATCGCCTGCGGAGAGATCGGTCCCGAAATCCCGCTGGAAAACGTCAGGGCGATGTACGAGGCCTTCGCGTCGTACACCGCCTGACGGAAGTCAGGCGGAGGCCTTCGGCCGCTGCAGGGCGCTGAGGAGAACCGCGGCCAGGATGATCACGCCGCGCGCGACGTCCTGGAGGTATGGGTTGACTCCCAGCAGCACCATGCCGTTGCCCAGCAGCCCGATGAACAGTACGCCCAGGAGAGTCCCCAGGATGCTGCCCTCCCCTCCGAAGAGGCTCGTCCCTCCAATGATGACAGCGGCGATGACGTCGAACTCCCATCCTACGCCCACGCCAGCATAGCCGGAGTTCAGCCGCGAGGTCAGAAGCACGCCGCTGATCGCGGCCAGGAAGCCTGTCGTGGCAAAGAGCGTGATCCGTATCCGGTTGACCGGGATGCCTGAAAGCCGCGTCGCTTCCGAGTTCCCGCCCACGGCATAAACAGAACGCCCGTAGACGGTACGGGTCGAAATGAACCAGAAGAGCGCCATCATCAGGAGGAACATGATCGCCGGAAAAGGTATCCCCACGATGTTGCCGCTTCCCAGGAAGGCAAAGCGGTCATCGGTGATCGGAATGGGGAACGCGTTGGTGAGCACGAAGGCCATGCCGCGCAAGGAGAGCATCAGCGCAATGGTGACGATCAGGCCGGGGACGTCCCATTTGACCCTGACCCAGCCGGCAAAAACCCCGACCAGGGTCGCCTCCACCAGGACCAGCAGGATGACAGGCACGAGCGGCCAATGGAGCTTCTGGCTCAAAACTCCGAGCAGGGCGGAGGTGAGCGCAACCACGGAGCCGACGCTGAGGTCCACCTCCGCGCCAATGAGGGCAAGGGTCATGCCGCAGGCGATGATGCCGACAAAAGACACCTGCCGCAGGACGTTGAACATATTGCGCGCGGACAGGAAATTGGGCGCCACCGACGCGAGGATGACAAAGAGCAGGATCAGCGCCAGGAGAAGGCCCGACCTGCCGAGGAACGTGCGGAATCCCCCCGCCTGGTTCACCAACGGCACGCCCGCCGCGCCCCCGCCTTTCGCCTTCACCGGTTCAATGTCGTCTGTTTTCATCTGGAGTTTTGCACCTCTTCATCGCTCATCGCGATTGACAGCACCCGCTCGAGGGTGACCTGGGCGGCGCGCACATCGGCGACGATCCTGCCCTGGTTGAGAACCAGGATCCTGTCCGAGACCTCGAGAACCTCGTCGATCTCGGAAGAGACGAAAATCACGCTGATGCCCTCCGCGGCCAGGTTCCGCACCAGCTCGTACACCTGGTTTTTCGCCTCGATGTCGATGCCCCGGGTGGGCTCGTCCATCAGGAGTACCTTCACCTGGGAGTTGAGCCACTTCCCGATGACCAGCTTCTGCTGGTTTCCTCCGCTCAGGGCCCGCGCCTTCACGCCCAGGCTCGGCGTGCGGATGGACAGCGCCCCCACCATGCTGTTCGCGAGGGAGCGTTCCAGCTGGGGCATGATGACCCGGTTCCTGCTCACCCTGTCCAGGCAGGAAAGGGTCAGGTTCTTCGCCACGCTCAGGACCGACACGAGGCCCTGTCCCTTGCGATCCTCCGGCGTCATGCCGACTCCGAGGGATTTCATCCTGATGGGAGTCGGGCGGGAGACGATCCTGCCGTCCACGGAGATCGTGCCGGAATCCAGCCGGTCCAGCCCGAAAATGGCGCGCAGCAGCTCCGTGCGCCCCGAGCCGAGCAGTCCCGCGATGCCCAGCACCTCCCCCTCGTGCAGGTCGAAGGTGACGTCGCGCAGGTGGTGCCGGCGCTGCGCGTGGCTCACCGAGAGGCGCACGGCTCCCGAGGATTGCCGACGAACGGAGCTGCTCTTCTGCCACTCCGCCCCGATCATCATCTGCACGATGCGCTCCGGGGTTCCCTCCGCCATGGGCACCGTTCCGACCTGCCGGCCGTCACGGAAGACGGTGAGGCTGTCCGCGACGCGCGGCAGCTCCTGCAGGCGGTGGGAGACATAGATGACCGCGACTCCCCTTTCCGCGAGCCGCCGCACGAGCGCAAGGAGCGCGTCCACCTCGTGGGCCGGAAGCGAGCTGGTGGGCTCATCCAGGATGAGCACCTTCGGCTTGAATGACACGGCCTTGGCGATCTCCACCATCTGCCGCTCCGGCACGCTCAGGCGCCGCACGATCTCCCTCGGGTTGAGAGCGATGCCCATCATGTCCATGGCCTGGGCCGCGGCGGACAGCGTCTCCGACATGTCGATCATCTGCAGACCCAGCCGGCCCCTCCGCGGCCACCGGCCCAGCAGGATGTTCTCCGCCACGGACAGCCCCATGACGAGGCTCATCTCCTGGTACACCGTCGCGATGCCCGCGGCGAATGCGTCCGCGGGGCTGCGGATAACGGCCTGCCTTCCCTCGATGGACAGCGTGCCGCTGTCCGCCATGGTCGCGCCGCTGAGGATCTTCACGAACGTGGACTTGCCGGCGCCATTCTTGCCGATGAGCGCGCGCACTTCTCCCGGCGCGAGCTCGAAATCCACTCCGTCCAGCGCCTGGACGCCGGGGTAGCTCTTGCGCAGCCCGTGGGCCTCCAGAATCGGCACCGTGCTCATTTCACTCCTCTTGCCCCTCGATGAGTTCCGATGGAATCGCTTGAATACGGGCAGCCCCGCGCCAGCCGCGCGCAGGGCCGCCCCATGGTACGATTGCTAGTCCCGCAATTGCTACTGGCCTGCTGCCGCCTTGAAAGCACGGACGGCCGCCTGGTTGTCACGGGCAAAGAATGCGTTCGGCACGACGTGGTAGTAGTCCACGGTCTTGCCGTTGATCACGGAGATGGCCGCATTGATCGAGTCTCCACCCATCGACTGGGGCGACTGTCCGGTGACCGCCTGGAGCACGTTGTCCTTGTCCAGCAGGAAGTCCGCAAGCTGCGTGCTCATGTCGGTTCCGAACACGAACACCTTCCCGGTCAGGTTCATCGTGCGGACCGCGATCACTTCTCCGACCGTGCCGCCCTCGTTCTCCGACCACAAGATGTTGATCTTGGGGTTGGCCTGCAGGATGTTCTCCGCCTTGGTAGAGCCAACGTCAGGCATGAAACCTTCCTGGTTGGCGGCTTCCGTCCACTTCACGTTCGCCTCGGTCAGCGCCTTGCGGAAACCTTCGCCGCGGCGTTGGCACGCCTCGAAGCGATCGCACTGCAGGATGCCGACGTTGACGGCGCCCGTCATGTGCATCGAAAGCCACTTCGCCATGTACTGCCCGGTCTGGTAGCCGAGGGACGACTGGTCCGTCTCGTAGAACGCGGAGACGTACTTCTTGGCGTCGTCGGGATTGATGTTCGTATTAAAGCAGATGATCTTGACACCGGCGTCATACGCCTTCTTGATCGCCGGCACCGACGCCGTGGAGTTCTCCGGCGTGATCACGATTGCCTGCACGCCGCGGGCGACGTAGTCCTCGATGAACTCCGTTTCCTTGGCGATGTCGTGGTCATGCACACTGACGAGGAGCGTGACCCCGGCGTCCTTGGCCGCCTTTTCCATGCCGGCCTGGATGTTCTGGAAAAAGCTGTCGCGGCCAAAGAGCACCGCGCCGATCGTGATCGGGGCCGCGCTCACGGCGGCGACAACGCCGACCATGCACACGACGGCGACGAGTATCGCCACAGAAAGCTTGAAACGTGACATTCCCCTACCCTCCTTCACGAGTTCTCCCCTGTGCGGGGAGTTGGCCGTCACCAGGTGACTGCCGCGAAAACGCGAGAAACTGCTCCCTTGCTCCTGCCTCCTTTCAGACGCCAGAGTATCAGTGCTGTCCGCGCGGCGGCGCGGTGGACTGGCGCACCACGAGGTGCGCGTCCAGGACGACGTGTCGAGGGGGAAGCGGGGCGCCCCCCTCGATGCGCTCGGTGAGAAGCTCCACCGCGGCCGCCCCCATCCGGTGGATGGGCTGGGCAACCGTGGTCAGGGCCACGCGAAGGAGACCCGCGATCGGGACATCGTCGAACCCGACGACCGAGATGTCGCCCGGTATCTCCAGTCCCGCTTCGTAGATGGCCCTCATCGCGCCTATCGCGATGGCGTCATTCGTGCAGAAAAGAGCCGTGGGCAGGTCTCCCTGCCGCAGGAAGTCCCGCAGAGCGGCATAGCCGCCCTCCTCGCTCTGCCGCTCGCAGGTCACGAAAAGCTCCGGCGCAAACGCGACTCCGCGGGCCGCGAGCGCCTCGCGGTATCCCGCGAATCGCTCCTTCACCGAGTCGCTTGCCGTTGTCGAAGCGGTGACGATGCCGATCCTTCGGTGACCGAGCTGGAGGAGATGGTCCACGGCGTGGAATGCGGACTGCCGGTTGTTCACCGTGACGTAGCTGCAGTTGTCGCTCGAGAAGAACTTGTCCAGGAACACCACCGGGCAGGACGCGCGGCTCCACACCCCCAGGTCGTCCCCGGAGGGATCGGCGATGCTTGCGAGAATCCCGTCCACCCGGCGCCGGCGGAACACCCCGAGGTAGGAAAGATCCTTTCGCGGGTCAGCGTCGGTATTGCCGATGATCAGGTCGTAGCCGCGGGCAAAAGCGGCGTCTTCCATGCCTCTCACCAGCTGCCCGTAGTAGGGATTGGCGATGTCGTACACCACGACGCCAATGGTCTTTGTCCGCTTCGTGACCAGGCCTCGCGCGAGCGTGTTCGGCTCGTAGTCCAGGGCCTTGATCGCCGCCAGCACCCGCTGCCGCGTTCGCGCCGCCACACGGGGGACATCGTTGATGACCCGGGAGACTGTCTGGGTGGACACCCTCGCACGCGCCGCCACTTCGTGGACCGTCGCCCGACTCACCGACACCCCCTCACGCAGCAGCCTGCCAGGAATGTTAACGTTAACAGTGAACCAGTCATAACCCCTGCTTCGATCATTTGTCAACCATTTTTTTTCGGCGACTTGACGCCCGGCGTCAAACCGGGCAGATTCGATGCATGCGGGTAAGAAGCCTTTTGTGCGCGCTGTCGCTCGTCCTCGTTTCCGCCGCGTCGATGCCGCGTCACGCATTCGCGGAAGGCCCCGCTGTCACCTTCTCACCGGCGGAATGGGACTTCGGCACTCTCGCGGCGGGATCACGCGCCTTCCTCACCCTGCGTGTCACCAACAAGGGCGACCGGCAGGTCACCGTGTCAGTTCTCCCCACCTGCGATTGCCTCAGCACCGGTCCTTCGCGCCGCGTGATTCCCGCGGGCTCCGAGTCGGACTTCCGCTTCAGCTTCCTGGCCGAGGAAGGAGAACGCGGCGCGGTCAACGAAACCTACCTCGTGCAGACAGACCTGAAGGGTCTGGACCACTTCTACTTTCCTGTCCATGGCATCGTGAAAGCGCCGGCGTCGAACTGAGGACGGCCGGGGTCTTCACGTTGTCGCCGCGGGCTGCGGAAACACGTTGACGTGCTGGTAGCCGGGGTCCTTCTCCTGCATCTTCATGATGGACAGGATCTCTTTCCACACCGGGATCAACCCGCGCGCGGTAACCGGCATCTGGCTCTCCATCGTCCTGTGCAGCTCCCCGAGACTGTAGCAGGGTACCGCCGCGTACATGTGATGCTCCGTGTGATAGTTCATCTGGAAGTAGAGAAACCGGGCAAAGGGGTTCAGCTCGATCGTGCGGCAGCACAGGCGGAAGTCCGACACGTTGTCCTGGAGCCCGATGTGCTGGGTGATGTTGATGAGCCACTGGAATCCTCCGCCGTAGAACCGCGCAAAGCTGATGACGACCGCGAACAGCCAGTGCCCGCTTGCGATGGAGGCGACGATGATGACGAGGTGACCGAGCAGGACGATCCGCGCCCAGCGCTTCAGGAGTCGGATCCCGACCTTGTCCCGCTCCGGGAACAGCGTGTGCTCCCAGCTTGTCCTCAGGCGGCCCAGGGCGTGGCGAACGTGGGTGCTCGCCACTTTCCAGAAGCCCAGGGGGTTCACCACCGCGCACAGGAGAAACGTCCGGATGGTCAGCCGAAGGGGGAGCACGACTTCCTCGTCATCGGGCGGGTGGAGGGTGCTCGCGTGATGCCGGATGTGGCTGGCCCGGAACATCACGTGACTGTTCCAGCTCAGGAACGAGAAGATGCGCAGGAAGATCGTGTTCAGGCGTTTCGATTTGAAGATGGTCCCGTGAACGAGCTCGTGGAAGCCGTTGAGCAGGAACGCGTAAAAGGTGCCGTGGATGAACAGGATAAGGAAGAGCCACGGCAGGGGGAAATGGGCATATGCATAGAAAGCAGCCGCCCCCGTGAGAATCAGGAGGCACAGGAACGGCACGGTCTGCAGGAAACCCTTCCCGTTGCTGCGCTGGGTGAGCTGGCGCAGCTTCTCTTTCGCGATCGGCACGCGGTACCAGCTGATCGGAAGGCCGCCTTCGCTCATTCATTCTCTCCTCTCCCAGGAGGAAAGATACTTCCACACGGCGCGAGCCGTGAAGAAAAATCCGGGGTACCTGGTTGATGTTTCACCTGCTTTCGGCCATAGTACGCTCTCTGAAAACTCCGGGCCGATACACTCTCGCACTTCTCCTCAGTCTCCTGGCGCTCAGCCCCGCACACGCGCAGGTCGCAGGACAGGGCCCCGCGATCTGGTGGAGCGCTGCTCCCGCAGCCACGCTCCCCCTCGGCCTCAATTCGAGCTTCTTTTCGCCTGGCGCGACGGTCGACATCTCGGGAGAATATGTCCAGCCTGCATGGCTCGGATTCGCTCCGCTGATCAGGACGAATTTTACCTATCTCCCGCTCTCCGTGAGCAACGTGGGGGCATTCTACGAGGCGGCCGGCGCACTCGGAGGGGAGTTTCGCGTCACGCTGTTCGGGCCGGTTTCGGGACGGGTCTTTGCCGACCTGGGCTACTCGTTCGTCGACCTGATAGAGAACGTCACGAGCTCTGCCGGGTACTATTTCGAGAACAACGGCTTCACGGAAGCCGGGGCCGGGCTTTCCTACGCGCTCAATCCCAACGTCGCCGTTCGGTTCGACGCATTCTACACGTACTATTTCCAGCTGTACGGAAGCCTCAGCTTTTCACTCGGCGTGGCCTTCACGACAATCCCCCAACAGAGTGCCAGCTCGGTCCAGCCGCCCCCGCGGCCTCGATTTCTCGACTTGAGCAGCCTCCACGTGGGCAGCGTATTTCCCATATTCCACGCATTCTACGACGATCATCCTGTCGGCTCCGTGGTGGTCAAGAACACGGGCGTGAAGCCGCTCACCGACGTGCGGGTAAGCTTCATCATGAAGCAGTACATGGACGGACCGAAGGAGTGCGCGACGATCGCGGAGCTCGCGCCCGGGGAGTCCCGGGAAGTGCCGCTGTACGCGCTTTTCAAGAGCACCATATTGGAAGTGACCGAACCCACGAAGGTGACAGCGGAGGTGGATGCGGCGTACAAGGAAAGCGACGGTTCGCGAAACCAGGCATCTGCAACGGCCGCGGCGAGGGTCTATGACCGAAACGCGATGACGTGGGACGACGACCGAAAGGCCGCGGCCTTCGTTTCGGCAAAGGACCCCTGGGTCCTGGACCTCTCCAACAATGCCACGGCCATGGTGCGTGACCTTCGCAACCCCGGTGTCGCGAAGAACATCCAGACGGCAATCGCCTTCCACGATGCCCTGCGGATCTACGGCCTTGCGTATTCTCCCAACCCGACCACGCCCTACTCGTACACCTCCACCCATCCGGAAACGGTCGATTTCCTGAAGTTTCCCCGTCAGACCCTGACCTACCGGGCCGGCGACTGCTCGGACTTCTCCATTCTCTACGCATCGTTCTTCGAGTCGGTGGGCATCGAGACAGCCTTCATCACCGTGCCGGGCCACATCTTCATGGCGATCAACCTCGACTTGTCCGAGGCCGAGGCCAGGGCCAGCGTGGCTGACTGGGAAACCTCGTCTTCGTGGACGGAAAGACCTGGATGCCAATCGAGACAACCATCCGCGACAAGGGCTTGCTCGATGCCTGGCAGGAAGGCGCCCGGGAGTGGAAGCAGGGGGTCGCCGACAAGACGGCGGCGTTCTACCCCATCCACGACGCGTGGAAGCTGTACCCGCCCGTCGGGCTTGCCGCAGATGCCACATCGGCGCAGGTCCCAGCGCAGGATCTCGTGAGGCTGGCGTACGGTGCCGAGCTGTCGACGCTCGTGGACCGCGAGGTTGCCTCACGGGTCGCCCCGCTCGACGAGGCGATATCCCGGGGAGCGACACCGAAGGCCCTGAACAGCAGGGGGGTCTTGTACGCGAAATACGGGCGCCTCGAGCTTGCGGAAAAGGACTTCCAGGCCGCGCTGAACGTGAAGGGCGATTACGCTTTTGCCCTCCTCAACCTCGGGAATCTCGCGGTGCTGAGATCTGACGAGCAGGGCGCTTACCAGTACTACAGCCGGGCAGCCCAGGCGGCACCGGACAATTCCCGGGCGTTCCTCGGGCTTGCCGATGCCGCGGTCGCCCTTGGCAAGCGCGACGAGGCGGACGCGGATCTCTCAAAAGCGAAGGACCTCGATCCCCAGCTTGTGGCCCAATACCAGGGCGCCACGCAGGAGAAAGGCGGCACGCGCGCCGCGGAAGCAGGCAACGGTTCGACTGGCTGGGTAGAGGAATGAGAGGCATCCTTCTTTCGGGACTGCGGTTCGCGGTCGTGGCGGCCTTTCTCGCGCTCGCCGCCGGCTGCTCGGTCTGGGTCATGGGAGTGGTGCAGAGTTTCGGCTCGCAGAACGGCCCGAAGATCAGCACGGTGGTCGGGAACGGGACAGGGGGCTACACCGGGGACGGGGGCCCGGCGACGGCGGCGGAGATTCATCAGCCCTACCATGTTGCGATGAACTCAGCCGGCATTCTGTATGTCTCTGACACCGATAACCAAGTCATCCGAAAGGTTGACACGAGCGGGACCGCTAGCACATTCGTGCCACTCTCTGCAGGTCTCAATAGCCCGGTTGGCGTTGCGGTGGACCCCTCATCGACCAATATCTACGTATCGGATTCCGGCAACTACGTGATCCGGCAGGTTACCTCAGGCGGCGTCGTCACCACGGTGGCAGGAACTGGGACATCAGGACACTCAGGGGACGGAGGCATAGCAACATCTGCCCAGCTAGGCTATCCCTACGGCGTTGCGGTGGACTCCGCGGGGAATGTCTATGTTGCTGACATGTATAACAGCGCTATAAGAATGCTAAGTGGAGGGAATCTCAG
>JBKQPS010000292.1:0-9733 GCA_052144915.1 Spirochaetia bacterium
GCTGGCGACCCAGACGAAGATCCTGCGCGTCCTCCAGCAGGGGGAGATCCAGCGGGTCGGGGGCACGGAGACGATCCGGGTCGACGTGCGGATCCTCGCGGCGACCAACAAGGACCTCGAGGCGATCGTCAAGGCCAAGGCCTTCCGCGAGGACCTGTACTACCGCCTGAACGTCGTGAACATCCACGTGCCGCCGCTGCGCGAGCGCAAGGAGGACATCCCCCTGCTCGTGGCGGCATTTCTCAAGGAGTTCAGCCAGGAGAACGGGAAGCAGATCGACGGCGTCGATGCCAAGGCGAGGCTCGCCCTTTACAACTATTCGTGGCCGGGCAACGTGCGGCAGCTCCGCAATTCCATCGAAAGCGCCGTGGTGCTCACCAAGGCGGCGACGATCACCCTCGACGACCTGCCCCCGAACATCCGCGGAGAATCGGGGACCGATTCGCTGCGACTGCCCGTGGGCGCGAGCCTCGCGGACGTGGAAAAGGAAGTGATCCGCTCCACGCTGGCGCGGGAGGGCGGGAACAAGAGCCGAACTGCCGAGATTCTAGGAATAGGCCGAAAGACGCTGCACCGAAAGATCGAGGAGTACGGGTTATGAAAAAATCGATACTCACGAGGCTGATCGGGGGGTACATCCTTCTCCTCGTCACCATCGCCCTGCTCGCCGTCTGCTTCGCCTTCGGAGTGCGGGTGGACCGCATTGCGGCCGACGACGCGCGCCGCCTGACCGCGATCCTCGAAAGGGTGCAGGCGATCACCCTGGGGGCGAGCCGGATCTCGACCGACGCGACTCCCGAGCTGCTGCGCCAGCACGCCGAGCAGATGCACAGCGCAGACACCGAGCTTCTCCGGCTCGCCGCCGAGCGGCCGCGCACCGTCGAGGGAGCGCTGATCTATCCTCCGGAGGTGCGCGAGAATCTCACCGTTGCACTCGCGGTCCTGGGTGCCTCCTGGCAGGTGGAGCTGCAGCACGTTCTGGACGCTGGCGACCACGCGTTCGACAGCGCGGAGGCACGCGACCGTCTGGTCGCGCTGGTTCCGGCATTCATCGAGAGCGGCGCGAACACCGCGGCGCAGCTCGCCGCTTCCGTGAACCAGGTCTACGATGCGCGGAGAAACCTCACCAGCTCGGTCCTCGCGCTGTTCGCCCTTTTTCTCGGCGTCGGCACTCTCTCGGCCCTTGCGTACTCGCTGTGGACCCTCTTCGTCCTTCGCCGCGACGTGCGAGCCCTCGTGGCGTTCAGCCGCAAGGTCTCCGAGGGAGAGGTTTCCGGGCTTCCCGAGGTGAAGCGGTCCGACGAGATCGGGGAGCTGGCCGCTCAGCTGCGGCAGATGATCTCCCTCCAGACCCTGGTCGCCGCGCTGCGGGCCTCGGGCGAACGCCTGGCCGCCGAGCACGCGAAGGTCACCGACCGGATCACCCGCGCCGTCTCCGGCGTGAAAAGCCAGGTCAAGGCGGCAGAGGAGGCCAGCAGGGGTTTCACGGGGGTCGCGGATTCGGTGAAGCGGGTCGAGGAGAACGCCGCGGCGGGGCGTGACGCCGCCCGGCAGGGCAGCGCCGCGGTGAAGCTCTCCCTGGAGAAGATCACCACGGGAATGGAGGGGACCCGGGCGCTCGAGGAGCGCACCGCGCGGATCGAGGACGCGGTGTCCGTGATCGGTGACGTGGCGGACCAGACGGAGCTGCTGTCGCTGAACGCGGCCATCGAGGCGGCGCGCGCCGGCGAGGCCGGCCGCGGCTTCACGGTCGTCGCACAGCAGGTTCGCAAGCTCGCCGACCGCAGCGCGCGTTCCGCGTCCGAGATCGCGGACCTCGTCCAGTCCGTGCTGGAAGGCGTGCGGCGGATCTCGGACGTCTCGAAGGAATCCCTGGAAACCGGACAGCTGCTGCACAAGGAGCTGGAGAAAGTCCGGGCCGCCTCCGGCTCGATGACCGAGCTGGCACGCGCGGCGGCAGACGGCGTCGGCCGGGCCGAATCCTCGCTCGGGGCAATGCTGGGCGTCGCGGTCGACACCTCGCGAAAAGTCGACGATCTCGCCGCATCGAGCCGGTCGATGCACGAGATCATCGGGGAGATCGAACGGGCGCTGGAGCAGTTTTCCCTGGGCTCACGTTCCGCGGAGCCGCGAGGTCCTGAGCCGGTCGTGTCGTTCCTGCCCGGCGAGACCCGGACCCTGCCGCTCTCCCTGGGAATCACTCCCGTCAGTCCGCAGGAGGAAGCAGTGCTCGTCCGCGACATTCCCCCGGGGGAACCCGCCGCGGCCGGCGAGGAAGAAATCGAAGAGCTGGAAGCCGCCGACGATTGACGCGCGGGGGCGCGCCCGCGGCGCCCCGGATGGGCTGCCGCGTGCCGCAGAGCCATCCCCTCCCGGGCGTGCGCGCGGGGCAATGGGTCCTAGGCTCCCCCCTGGCGGCTCCTGATCCTTTCGAATGACTCGTTGATCTTCTTCGTGATCTCCAGGGCAATGCGGAGCTTCTCCGGGTCACCGGCGTGCTTGTCCGGATGATACCGAAGGATCAGGGTCTTGTACGACTTGCGGACGGTTTCGATGTCGGCGCCGAATGGCACCTCGAGATTCGCGTAGTCCTGCCGCAGGGACTCGTCGACGGGCGGCCGCGGACGGCGCGACTTGTGCTCTTCGGCGCCGTGCCCTTCGGCGCTGCGGCCGCCCGCGCTGCCGCGGGCTCCCGCGCCGCCGCGCATGTATTCGTCGAGTTCCTCCCAGGCCTCGCGCACGTCGGGGTCGCGGAACGCGGCTTCTCCGGAACCCGGCCCGGCCCTTCCTTCCGTGGAGCTGCCGCGTCGGGAAGAGCCTCCGTCACCGAGGAGAGCTTTGAGAAGGTCGGCGAGCCTGTCGATGAATCCTTCCACGCGACTAGTCTCCGGACACCGGCGTGAAGTCGTAGGTACCGGTAAAAACGTACGCAGTGGGTCCGGTCAGCCAGATGTGGTTGTCGGGTTCTTCCCACTGCAGAAAGACATTCCCCCCCGGCAGGTGGACGAAGACCTCGCGGTCTGTGAGGCCGTTCACTGCCGCCGCCACGAGGGCCGCCGAGGCGCAGGCGCACTGGTCCGCGCGCCCTTCGCCCGGCGCCTCCCATGTGCGCAGCCGAAGGTCCTCCCGGGAGTAGACCTGCACGAACCCGATCCCGGTGCCCTCGGGAAAGTCCGGCTGGGCAGCGATTTCCCTGGCGGTTCGACGGACATGAAAAGAGAAGCTCGGCACGAAGATCATCGCGTAGGATCGTCCCAGGGAGATCGGCGTGTAGGTGACTGACCGCCCCTCGACGAGGATGGACCGGGTGAACGATTCTCGAAGGCTTTCCCTGATCTCGGCGGATTTCTCGCCGCTGAACGGCGTTCCCATGTCGACGCGGACGTTCGCGCTGTCGATGATCTGCACGCGGTGTTTCTGCGCGCCGCACTCGACGAGGAAATCGTTGGTGCTCACCGCCCCGGAATCCGACGCGTATCTCGCGGCGCACCGCGAGGCGTTGCAGGAGATGCCCAGCTCGTCCCCTTCCGGGTCCAGGCAGCGCACGGCCAGCACGCCATCTGCGGACGCGCCGAGCACCACCAGGGAGTTCCCTCCGACGCCGAAACCCCGGTCCAGGATGCGCTGGGCGAGGTACGGCAGGTGCTCGGGGGTCGCGGCAGGGACCCGCGGGCCGTTCACCACCACGAGGTCATCCCCGCATCCCTGCATCTTCAGGAAATCGATCTCCATCTGGTCTGACGCTAACCCGCGCGAAGCGCGCGCGCAAGGCCCCCGGGGACGGCGGCGTGCTCCTATGTGAAGAACTCGTCGTGGAGAGTGCGGACAGCCTCGTCCGTCGATTCCACCGGTACGACGACGGAAAGGTTGATGTCCGACGAGCCCAGCGTGATCATACGCACGGGCGTGCCCTTCAGGGAGGAAAAAGCGCGCGCGAGGAACGTGGTGTCCTTCCAGAGGTCCTGGCCGACGAGGCAGACGATGCTCTTGTCCGCCTCGACGCCGACTGTTCCGATCTCCGAGAGGTCGCGCGCGATCGCGTTGACCGCGGAAGGGTTGTCGATGGTCACTGACACCGAGACCTCCGAGGTGGCGATCAGGTCAACGGCAGTCTGGTGCTTTTCGAAGATCTCGAAGATCCTCCGGAGAAATCCGTAGGCGAGCAGCATCCGCGAGGAGCTGACGTTCACCAGGGTGATCCCCTTCTTGCAGGCAATCGCCTTCAGCCCGATCCCCGGGACGTTCGGGATGATGCAGGTGCCCTGGTCCTGCGGCCGGAAGGTGTTCTTCACCCACACCGGTATGCCCAGGTTCACGGCGGGCTGGATGGTCGACGGGTGGATCACCTTCGCCCCGAAGTAGGCGAGCTCCGCCGCCTCGCGGTAACTGATCCGGTCAATGGTGCGGGCGGTTGTGGCGATGCGCGGGTCCGATGTCATGATCCCCGTCACGTCCGTCCAGATCTGCACTTCCTCGGCGCGGAGAGCCGCGCCGACAATCGTGGCCGTGTAGTCCGAGCCCCCGCGGCCGAGCGTCGTCGGTGCCCCGCCGGTCGTGGAGGCGATGAACCCCTGCATGATCGCGACCATCCCCGGTTTCGACCGCACCCGGGAGGAGATCAGCCGGTTGGTGAGCTCATCGATGGGCGTGGCGGCCGTGAAGTTGTCGTCCGTCTTCACGAGCTCGCGGGAGTCGAAGAGCTCGGCTTCCATGCCGCGTTCGTGCGCGCGATGCAGAAGGACGATCGTTGAAAGGCGCTCTCCGAAGGAGAGAATGGCGTCATTGCTGCGCTTCGACCATTCCTTGAGCATCACGAGGGCCTTGACGATCGCGAGGAGCTCGGCGCAGACCGCGGCCAGGTCCTGCTCGCATTTCGCGAGGTTTGCGCCGGCGAGGAATGAGCGCGCGCAGGCGAGGTGCCTCTCTTGCACGGCGGCGAGCAGCGCCTCGGCGTCTGGTCCCCTGCCTTCTCCGACCAGCCGGGCGATTTCCTGGAGCTGGTCGGTCACTTTCGACATGGCGGAGGAGACGAGAACGGGCGCCCGCTCCAGCTGCTTCTCGACGATGGACAGCGTGGCATCCATCATCTCCGGATTCTGTACCGACGTGCCGCCGAACTTGAGAACGATCATACCTTCGCGCTGCTCCTTGGTGCCCGGTGTCGGGGGTGCTCGACAGCTACCATATCGCTGGATTCCTGTCAATTGTCGATATTCACAATTTGCATAAAGTTGCAAGCCGCCGACGTACCCGGCGGATTGTCCGCCGTTTCTTGCTATTTTGGGTGAAGTCGGCATAATCGACACCGCCTATGCAGGTATCGATCCTCGGCCCGGGCGCGGTCGGCACGCTGATCGGAGGACTCCTGAAGCTGAAGGGACACGACGTCAGCCTGAAGGGACGCCGCGCGCCGGCACGCTCCGAGTCCGTCCTTCGGATCGTTCTCCCCGGGAGCTGGCTCCTGGTGGATGGAGTGAGGACGGGCGACTCCCTGCCGGCCACCTGGTCCCCGGATGCAGTGCTCGTCACGCTCGGGAGGCAGCACGTGCACGCCCTCCGCAGGCCGGACTTCGCTCGCCACGTGCCACCGGGCGACTCTCCCGTCGCGTTTTTCAACTGCGACCCGGTGGAGGCCGACAGGCTGGGCGTGCCCGCCGACAGGCTGAGGCTGTGCCTGACGCTCATGACCGCGGTGAAGCTCCAGGACGCCGACGTGGAGCTTTCCACCGAGAAACCGATCATCCTCTACGAAGGCAGCCCGGTCCTGGACCGGCTTTTCCAGGGCCTGTCCAGCTTCGGATTCCAGGCCGTCGCGGTGCCGGACGCCCGCCCCTACCTCAACTCGCTCCTCGTCTGGCAGCTTCTCTTCCTGCCGGTTGCCATGTGCAACACGACCCTCGGAGTCTTTCTTTCTTCTCCCGAGGGTCGCGAGCTTGCTGCCGGTCTCATCGGCGAGGGCTGCGCCGCCATGGCGAAGGCCGGCATGCCCATGGCGCCCCTTCCTCTCATGGACCCGCGAGAGCTTGCCGGCAGCATCGCGAGGAGACCCGGATCCTTCGCATCGGAGCCCGGCCGTCCGGATCGCGGCTACACCAGCATGCTCCAGTGCTACCTGAGGGGGAGGCCCACCGAGGCGCCCCAGCTGAACAGGCGGATCGTGGAGATCGCCTCCGATGCGGGCCTCCACCTCACGTGGAACTGGCGCATCCTGCAGAAAGTCAGTCGCGTCTCGGGGCTGGGCTTCTACCGCACGCCGGCCGAGCTCCTGCGGTCGCTCGTCTGAGGAGGGGAGCATGGATGCCGAGTTCGCAACGAAGCTGGATGCGGCCTGGGCAGCGCTCGCGGCGCGGACACGGTGCACACCGCGCATCGCGGTCATACTCGGCTCGGGCCTCGGGGAGTTCGCGGCGCGGGTGCAGGGCGACGAAGTGCCTTTCCAGGCGCTCCCCGGCTTCCCCGTCCCGACGGTGACAGGGCACGCGGGCCGTTTCACCGTCGGCTCGTCGGTGGCGGTCATGGCGGGCCGCATCCACTACTACGAGGGGCACCCCATCCAGGACGTGGTCCTGCCGGTTTTTCTGCTGCACCGCCTCGGCGTCCGCACCCTCGTGGTCACGAACGCCGCGGGAAGCGTGAATCGCGATTTTTCAGTCGGCGAGCTGGTGCTCATCCGGGACCACATCAACTTCATGGGAGTCAACCCGCTGCGCGGGCCGAACCCGGGGCCGGGTCCCCGATTCCCGGACATGACTGCGTCGTATGACCCGGCGCTCCGCCGGCTTGCCCGCGAGGTCTCCGGGGCGCCGCTGAAAGAGGGTGTCTACGCGGGATTCCCGGGCCCCTCGTACGAAACTCCCGCGGAGATCCGGATGCTCGCGGCAATCGGGGCGGACCTCGTGGGAATGTCCACGGTGCCCGAGGTGATCGCCGCCGCCTTCCTTGGCATCCGTGTCCTGGGAATTTCCTGCGTCACGAACATGGCGGCCGGCATCCTGCCGCAGCCGCTGGACCACGCGGAGGTCATCCGCGCGGGCAGGGAAGCGGGCCCCCGGTTCATCGAACTGCTGAGCGGCGTCCTCGGGCGGCTGGAGAGCGAGCCGGTTGCGCGCTGACGAGCGGCTGACCCCTCGCGTCATCGAGGAGATCCGGGAAGCGATCGCGGACGCGGACGGAAACGAGGTGTTTCTCGTCGGCAGGATGGGCGATGACGGCAGGGTGTCCGCGGTCACCGTCGGCGCACGCGGCACCGACGAGGCGGTGCCCGTCCTTGGCCCTCACATCGAAGAGGGTGATGCGGTCATCCACAATCATCCCTCGGGGGGCACGCGGCCCTCCCGCGCGGACCTGGCGGTGGCGTCCCGTCTCGGCAACCAGGGCATCGGCTTCTACATCGTGGACAACGACCTCGATGATATCTACGTCGTGGCCGAACCCGTGGCGCCCCGCCCGATGGTCGCACTCGATGAGGAGGAGTTGGCGGCCGGGCTCTCGCCGGGGGGCGCGTTGAGCAGGGTCTATCCGCTCTTCGAGGAGAGGGAGAGCCAGACCCGGATGCTGCGGCAGGTGTGTCGGGCCTTCAACCACGACGAGATCTGCGCCGCGGAAGCGGGCACCGGTGTCGGGAAATCCCTTGCCTACCTGGTGCCCGCGGTGGCGTGGGCCGTGCGAAACGGCGAGCGGGTTGTCGTCTCCACGAACACGATCAATCTCCAGCAGCAGCTCGTGGAAAAGGACATCCCGCTGGCGAAAAAGGTCCTGGGCGAAGACCCCAAGGTCGTGCTCGTGAAGGGGAGGGGGAACTATCTCTGCCTCCACCGGCTCAACGAGGCCATTGAGGAGATGGGACTCTTCGACGAGAGGGACCCGGAGCTGCTGTCCATCCGCGAATGGGCCCGCACCACGGAGACGGGAAGCCGCACCGACCTTTCGTTCTACCCCTCCGACGAAAGCTGGTCCCGCGTGTGCTCGGAAGCCGACACGTGCCTCGGGCTGCGGTGCAATCACCGAGAGGGATGCTTCATCCTGAAGGCTCGTCGCGAGGCCTCGTCGGCGAAGATCCTCATCGCCAACCACCACCTCCTGTTCGCGGACCTGGCCCTGCGGCTCAGCGGCTCCGGTTTCGACGACCCTGCCGTGCTTCCCCCTTTTCGCCGCGTGATTTTCGACGAGGCGCACAACGTGGAAAAGGCCGCCACCTCGTTCTTCTCGCAGAGCGTCTCCCGGTTCACCATCGCGCGCCATCTCGGACGGCTGTATCGGAAGCGGAAGGGCAGGGTCACCGGCCACTTCCCCGCCCTCGTGCGGATTCTCGGCCGGACTGCAGCCGGCGGCCGGGTGCCGGCACTGGTCGACACGGTCCACGAGCGGGCCGAGCAGCTGGACGCCGCGGCACGCACCCTCCTCGGGGAGGAAAGTGCGCTCCTCCTGGACGCCGGCACGATGCCGGATTTCCGCGATTCCGCCGGCGCCGAGCTGGGCAACCTCTCCCTTTCGATCCGCGAGCTCGACGATGCGTTCACCGAGCTCCCGGAAAAGCTCGAGTCCGCGGCGACTCCCGGTTCCGCGGATGACGGCCTGCAGGATGCGATTGCCTGGGACTGCCGTGTGCAGCTTTCGCGGCTTGCGGCGATCGCCGACGTGCTCGACCGTTTCCGCCTCGGAGAGGCAGGCGAGAACGACATCTTCTGGCTCGAATCGACTCGGGAGAAGGCCGTGCGCCTGGTGATCACGCCGCTGGAGGTGGGCCCGCTGATGCGGGACGCTGTCTTCCAGCCCCTGCGGACCGCCGTGTTCACTTCTGCCACGCTCACGGTCGCGGGAAGCTTCTCGTACTGGGCGGGGCGGATCGGCCTGAGCGCCGCGGACGGGAAAGAACCGGTGTTCCGGTCATTCCCCTCGCCGTTCGATTACCGCGCGCACGTACTCCTCGGCGTCCCCACGGACGCGCCGGCGCCGGATTCGGCCGGCCACCGGGAGTTTCTCGCCCGGTTCCTCGGCCGCGCCCTGGCGGCAAGCGGCGGAGGCGGGCTGGTCCTGTTCACCTCGTACAGCCTGCTGAAGGAGATGTACGCGTCGGTTCAGCCCGAGCTGACGAGGGCCGGGATTCGTCTCATGAAGCAGGGCGATGCAGACAGGGCGCGGCTGCTGGACTCCTTCCGCGCCGAGCGCTCCAGCGTCCTCTTTGCCACCGATTCGTTCTGGGAGGGGGTGGACGCGCCCGGCGACACGCTGCGCATGGTCATCCTCTGCCGGCTTCCGTTCCGCGTTCCCTCCGAGCCGGTGCTCCGCGCGCGCATGGCCTCGATCGAGGCGCGCGGCGGGAACCCCTTCGGCGAGCTGTCGCTGCCGGAAGCCGTGGTGCGGACGCGCCAGGGCTTCGGCCGGCTGATGCGCCGGCACGACGACTCGGGCGTGGTTCTCATTCTCGACCCGCGGATCGTGACGAAGACGTACGGCGCGGTGTTCCTGGAAAGCCTCCCGGAGGCGAGGCGCGTCATCGGGCCGGCAGCGGAAGTCCTTCGCGAGGTCGCGTCGTTCTTCGGTCAAAAAAAAGAGGGAGACGACGGGACGTCTCCCTCCTGAGTGGCCGATACGCCCTTACTCGATCTTCGCGAGGATGTCCGCCGCCTTCAGGATGAGCTGCTCTTCGCCTCCGACCTTGATCGTCGTGCCCGCGTACTTGTCGTAGATGATCCGGTCCTTGGCCTTCACCTTGATCGCCTCGTCATCGCCC
>JBKQPS010000293.1:0-10828 GCA_052144915.1 Spirochaetia bacterium
GGCGCGCACGATGCGCAGCCCCGACGAGAGTTTCTCCATGTTCTTGTCGAGGTTCACGTTGTTGATCTTCAACTGGCGGTCGGCGAAGATCGCGCTCATGTTGTGATTGATGATCATGTCATCCTCCTTGAATGCCGCGCTCCGCCGACGTCTCGGTTCGGGCGCTTCCCCTGTGCCCAACGGGCTGTTCTAGTGCCCGGCCCCTTCGTTTCCGGCGATTCCCCTTCACTCCCCTCCACCCCCGCCGATAATCAGATTGAGGGCAGAAAGGAGGAGAGCCGCCGTCACGGCCATAGCTGTCCTCACTCTTTGTTTCGACAGCCCGATGTTTAAACATTACGGAAAGAAAAAAAAATTCCCGGAGGCGGTTTTTTCGCGGGATTTCGTCCCGCGGCGCTCATGTGAGGGCTTTTCCCTGCCGCGGCGCGGCTCCCGCGCCGCGGAGAGCCGGGGCGAGTCGGCGGCCCGGGGTGGGGAGGCGGTTTTCTAGCGAGGGACCACGATGGGCACGCTCAGCGTGAAGGGCTGGCCCGTTGTCAGCGTCACTTGCAGCGGTTTCACGCCGGGATCGACGGCAATCGAGTACCTGCCGGGCGCCAGCCCGCTGAACACGAATGTCCCGCTGTCGTCGGTGAGCGCGGGGACGCACAGCGTGCCGCTGCACGCCTGGATCATTGCCCCGGCAATGGCCCTGCCGTTGCTGCCGATCACCCTGCCGCTCACTTTTCCCGCGGCACCTGCCGGCAGCGGAGCCTGGTCGGCGGCGATGATGCGCATCGTCCGTTCGTCCTGCAGCAGCCCGATCAGCCTCGCCTGCGCCGGCTGCACGCCCGAGGGGATCTGGATCCGGGAATCACCGGTTGCCGCCGGCAGCATCGTGACGCTGCGCACCACATTGGAATGCGACAGCCGCCGCCCCGCGTTCTCTCCGGCGTTCGGCTGCGCCCCGAGCCCGTCTTCGACGAGGAGGAGCAGGAGCTTCGTTCCCGCAGGCGCGCCGCCGGCCTCCGCGTGCACCATCACCGCCGAGGAAGACTCAGAAGGGCTGACGTGAAGGCGCAGGGAGCCTGAGGCTGAGGATTTCAGGAGCCCCCGGACGGTGCGATCGATCTCCCCCGCGTTGCCCGCGTAGTCCGGGACAATCGTCCCGTTGATCACCATCTGGGGAGTATAGACGGAGGAGGGGAGCGACCGTGAATACGCGTACTGTCGATCAGTGGCCGTGTGCGAATCGTAGGGGTCTTTCCAACCCAGGTAGTCCCAATAGTCCACGTGCCACTCCAGCGCGTAGACCGGAAGTTTCTCTTTCGCCATTGCCGCGGAAATCTGCGTGAGGGCTTCGTCCGCGGGAGGACAGCTGGAACAGCCTTCCGAGGTGAACAATTCGACAACGGCAAACCCGCCGCTCATGCCCGTGGATTCCGCGCCGAGCTGGGCCGCCGACAGCACGGAGGCAGCGGCGACCAGGGGAAACAGGAAACTCCGAATGCGCATGCTCTCCTCCTCCGTGAAAAGATACGCCCGGGAGGTCGCGGAAGTGTCCCGAAAGCATCACAAATCCGTCCCCGGTATCCCCGTGGGCGGCGATTGACAGGAGCCTCCCGGACGCGCTAGCTATTGGCTTCCGGTCAGGCTGCGGGGAGACCGTCGGTCCCGCGCGGGAGGCAAGGATGACATGGGAGTTCGACGCGCTGATCGTCGGCGCGGGCGGGTCGGGACTGTATGCGGCGCTGGAGGCCAGTGACGCCGCGCGCACGGCCGCGTCGGCAGGATCCCGGCTGCGCACGGCAGTGCTCTCGAAGCTGCACCCGATGCGCAGCCACACGGGCGCCGCGCAGGGCGGCATCGGGGCCGCGCTGGGCAACGTGGAGGAGGATCGGCCCGAGTGGCACGCCTTCGACACGGTGAAGGGAGGTGACTACCTCGTCGACCAGGGCGCGGCGGTTCTCCTCGCGGAAGACGCTATCCGCGCGGTGTACGACCTGGAGAACCGGGGCCTCGCGTTCAGCCGCACCGCCGACGGCCGCATCGACCAGAGACGCTTCGGGGGCCACACGCGGAACTTCGGCGAGGCGCCGGTGCGGCGCTCCTGCTACGCGGCAGACCGGACCGGTCACCAGATCCTCCAGACCCTGTACCAGCAGTGCATCAAGAACGGCGTGGAGTTCTTCGACGAGTTTCACGTGCTGGACGTGATCCTCGAGGGCCGCCGGTGCTGCGGCGTTTCGGCCATCGAGCTGGCCACGGGCGAGGTCCACCTCTTCAAGGCACGGGCGGTGCTCTTTGCGACCGGCGGTTTCGGCCGGATGTTCCGCGTCACGTCAAACGCGTACGCGAACACCGGCGACGGCCCCGCCGTGCTCGCCCGGCGCGGCGTTCCCCTGCAGGATATGGAGTTTTTCCAGTTCCATCCCACGGGAATACGCGGCCTGGGAATCCTCATCACCGAGGCGGTGCGGGGAGAAGGCGGGATCCTGCGCAACCGACGGGGAGAGAGGTTCATGGAGCGCTACGCCCCGACGCTCCTGGACCTTGCCCCGCGGGACATGATTTCCCGCGCCATACTCACGGAGATCAAGACCGGCAACGGGATGAAGGGGGACGGGGCGATCGACGACTGGGTGCTCCTGGACACCACCCACCTCGGACGGGAGGTGCTGGAGAAGAAGCTCCCCGACATCACCGGTTTCAGCCGCACCTACCTCGGGATCGATCCCGTCGATGCGCCGATTCCCGTCCAGCCGACGGCGCACTACGCCATGGGCGGCATCCCCACGGACATCGACGGCAGGGTGATCGCCGACGCCGCGGGCGGCGTCTATGAGGGCCTGTACGCGGCGGGCGAGTGCGCGGGCGTGTCGGTGCACGGGGCGAACCGGCTCGGGACGAACAGCCTCGTGGACCTCGTCGTGTTCGGCCGGAGGTCCGGGCGGCACATGGCCGATTTCGTGAAAAACGCGGATCGCGCCCCGGTATCCGCGGAAGCCGGGGAGCCGGCGCGGGCAGAAGTGGCGCGCC
This sequence comes from Spirochaetia bacterium, assembly GCA_052144915.1. Classification (GTDB taxonomy): domain Bacteria; phylum Spirochaetota; class Spirochaetia; order SZUA-6; family Fen-1364; genus Fen-1364. The sequence goes on from JBKQPS010000293.1 coordinate 3,019, forward strand.
TCACCGACGGCGCCCGCGGACCGCACGCGAACGTCATCCGTGCCGAGATGGAAGCGGTGATGATGGAGGCAGTCGGCATCTTCCGCAACGACGCGGATCTTTCGCGGGCGGAGGCCAGGGTCAGGGAGCTGCGGGGACGATGGGGGGAAGTGCGGGTGCAGGACCCCAGCAAGCGGTTCAACACTGACCTCCTCGGCGTCCTGGAGCTGGGCAACCTGCTGGACCTGGCCTTCGTGACCGCCGCGACGGCGCGGGAAAGAACGGAGAGCCGCGGCGCGCATGCGCGGGATGATCATCCCGCGCGGGACGACGCCCGGTGGCTGCGGCACAGCCTCGCCTGGATCGGGGACGGCAGGGTGCGCACGGAATCCCGCCCCGTCGATGTCGGCACCTGGGCGCCCAAGCCGCGCGCCTACTGACAAGGAGAGACGAATGAGGATTGTCCTTCGCATCCGTAGATACAATCCGGAGGTCGATTCCGCCGCGCACGACGAGGACTACCCGCTGGAGATCGATCCGGCCTCGCTCCTGCTGGACGCGCTCATCCGGGTGAAAGGCGAGCAGGACGGGAGCCTTTCCTTCCGCCGCAGCTGCGGGCACGGGGTGTGCGGGTCGGACGCAATGGTGATCGCCGGCGTGGAGAGACTGGCCTGCAAGACACTCGTCCGCGACGTGGCCAGGGAGGAGAACGCGGTCGTCACCATCGAGCCGCTGAAGCACCTGCCCGTGCAGCGGGACCTCATGGTGGACCAGGCGCGGTTCTTCGAGAGTTACCGCTCCGTGAAGCCGTTCCTGATCACTGACGCCCCGGCGGACGGCCGGGAGCGCCTCCAGAGCCCCTCGCAGCGCGCCGCATACGACGACGCCACAAGCTGCATCCTCTGCGGCGCCTGCTACTCCGCGTGCCCCGTCTTCGAGAAGAACTCTTCTTACCTGGGACCGGCGGCCATCCTCAGCGCGGCGCGGTTCGTGCTCGACAGCCGCGACACGGGGCTTGCGCAGCGCATGGCGGTGCTGGACGACCCGAACGGCGCCGGGGCGTGCGAGAATCACTTCACCTGCACCCGCGTCTGTCCCCGCGAGATCAAAGTAACAAAGAACATCAACGCGACGAAGCGGGAAATCGGCAGGCTCAGGGAGAAGAAGTAGCGCCCGAATCGACGGGCGCCCGCCGCGGCGCGGAAGCCCCGCGTTGACTCTCCCGGGGTGTTGAAATATCCTCTGCCTGGGAGATACCGAGCGTTGCTGATTTCCACGCGGAGCCGCTACGGGCTGAAGCTGATGTACGAGCTGGCGCTTCGCTACGGCGCGCAGCCGGTCTTTCTGAAGGACATCGCCCGCGCGCACCGCATTTCGGAGAAATACCTGAGCAAGCTCGTCATTCCCCTCCGCGGCGTGGGCCTGGTGAGCTCCTTTCGGGGCGCTCACGGCGGCTACGCGCTCGCCCGGGACCCGCGCGCCATCACCATCCGCGAAATCGTTCAAGTCCTGGAGGGCATGGTGGCCCCTGCCACGGGCCCCCGGCGGCGGCAGGGAGCCGACGCGGTGGACTCCCATCCGACGGAAGCCGTGTGGGCTCTCCTGGACAAGACCGTCTACGAAACGCTGGAAAACGTGACGCTGGACTCTCTCGTCCAAGCAGGACGGGAAAGCGCGCTGAACTATCAGATCTGACCCAGCGCGGTGAGCTGTCCGAAGAGCTTTTCCGTGGAGGCGTACCCGTGGTTCACCTGCCGAGGCCTGCCGTCGCGGTCGAGGACGAACGTCGTGGGCACGCTGAGCACGCTCCACTCCTTCGCCAACGCCGCGTTGTCCCGCGCGTCGACCTCGATCACCTGCACCCTTCCCGACAGCCGATCGGCGAGCGCCTGGAGGGCGGGCTTCTGGGCGGCCTTGCACGTCACGCAGTCCGGCGTGGTGAAAAAAACCACACCGGGTACGCCGGGAGCGAACTGGAACAGGCCGCGGCTCTTTCGTCGTGCCCGTGCCAATACCAGCGCGGTCCCGGCCCTGTACGCTCCCAGCAGTCCGGCGATGAGCAGGGCCGCGAGAACCAGCCGGGCAAGCGTTCCCTCGAGGAGCACTGTTCAGGCCCTCGGCCGCATGCCGGGGAACGTGCCGGCCGGAGGCGTCTTGAGGAGTCCCGGGACCTGCAGGCGATTCAGCCAGTAGTAGACGGCGCACCCGGCGCAGAAACCGATGAACAGGTTCAGGGCCGCCAGGACCATGACCAGCCACGCGAGCGTCCAGCCCGTGGCAGCGGCGCCGAGAAAGAGGAGCGCGGCAGACAGCGCCGCGACCACGCCGCCGAAGCCCTGGGCGAATCGATGCGGCTCCGGGTTGTCCGCGAGGACGTGCGGCTTCACGACACCGAGCGGGCGGAGGAACCCCGTGTAGGCGAAGAAAAATCCCGGTCTCCCGATGCCGGTGCCGACGAGCATGACCAGCGCCACGACCGCTGTCAGCAGGGGGAGATTGAAAACGAATGCCGCCAGGAGCCCGAGAATGATGATTGCCTGGTTCACCCGCAGTGAAGAGTGATCTACCTTGCCCAGCTGTTCCGCCACCGGCATATCCTCCAATTCCGACCGACTAAGTATAGTATAACAATCGGAGGGCCGGGCGTCAATCTGGCTGGAGTCTCGGTAGCCGGGGGCCTTTCGCAGGGCGCCCTTTCAATCGCCCGTTTTCTCCCGCACGAAAAGGAGCGAAACCTTCCTGTTCAGGAATGGAGCCTCGTGCTCGAAGATCAGGAGCTTGCCGATCATGCTGCCCATCTTCCCTCCCGAGAGCTGCCGCATGCGCACCTCCTCGTGCGGGAGGACGTACTCGCGAACGCGCCGGACCGCCTCTTCCAGGCTGGCGGCGATCTTCTGGACGCCGACGACCCAGATCACGTTCGACGCGGAATACGCATTCGGGGCGAGCTGGCTTCCGGTCATGCTGGCGATGACCACCTCCCCGGTCTGGGAGACGGCGTGGACGCTGCCGAGGTAGTAGTCGGCGAGCGTGCTCTGGCGCCTGAGGAGCATCTGGCGAGCGGGATCCTTTTCCGCAAGGTACTCCGCCTTGAGATTTATCCAGGGGTGGGAGCCCGACGTGAGGAGATCATCGAACCCTATCTCCTTCAGGCTCAGCGAGGCGCCGGTGGAAACGGATGCGCCGGCGGGAATGAGCGCCCGAACCCGCGCGAGCGCCTCCCCTCGGGTCTGCAGGAGCTCGGATGTGATTCCACGTGCCTTCAGCGCGCTCATCGTGGCCTCGATTCGATCTGTCGCGGCCGGTGTGTCGAAGTCCATGGCTGTCTCCTCCGTACTCAAAGTAAGGGAACGGATGGGCGCAGGCAAACGAAGGAAGCGGTCCGGATCAGCGAAGCGCGGGGATCCAGCTCCCGTGCGCCTCGATGAGCTCGTCGCACAGGCTCACCACGTCATCGATCGAAAGCTCCCCGGCTGTGTGCGGGTCCAGGAGCGCCGCCTGGTAGACGGCGTCCCGACGGCGGGTCATGGCTGCCTCGATGGCAACCAGCTGGACGTTGATGTTGGTCATGGTCAGTGCGGCAAGCTGCACCGGCAGCGCTCCGACGTGACAGGGATTGATCCCGGTCCTGTCCACCATGCAGGGCACCTCGACGCACGCGTCGGCGGGCAGGTTTGTGACCAGCCCGGTGTTCAGGACGTTGCCGGCGATCCGGAAGGGAACATCGGCCTGGACCGCATCCATGATGTACGAAGCGTATTCGTGGGTGCGCTCGTGGCGAAGATCAGGGTCGTTCGTCAGCTGCTCGCGCATCCGCTTCCAGTCCTCGATCTGCCGGATGCACCGCCGCGGGTACTCGTCGAGGGGGATGGCAAACCGATCGATGAGCCCGGGATAGCGGGCCTTGATGAACCAGGGGTTGTACTCCGCGCTGTGTTCGCTGGACTCGGTGACATAGTGCCCGAACCTGCGCATGATCTCGTAGCGCACCATGTCCGGGTGCGGAGTGGGACGCTCCGCGGCGCGCGCCTTCACCTCCGGATAAAGGTCGACGCCCTCCCTTTGTACGCTCAGCAGCCAGGCCATGTGGTTGATGCCGGCGATCCGCCATTCCACGCCGGTGGGATCCATGCCCAGGTCGCGGAAAAGATCCGGCACGCACACCTGCACGCTGTGGCACAACCCGACCGTCTGGATGCCCCCGTGCCGGAGGAGGGCTCCCGTGAGCATCGCCATCGGGTTGGAGTAGTTCAGCAAAAGGGCATCGGGGCAGACGTCCCGCATGTCCCGCGCGAAATCCAGGACGACGGGTATCGTGCGCAGCGCACGGAAGATCCCCCCGATGCCCAGGGTATCCCCGATGGTTTGGCGCAGGCCGTATTTCTTCGGGATTTCGAAATCGATGACCGTGCCCGGCTCGTATCCTCCCACCTGCACCGCGTTCACGACGAACGTCGCGCCGGTCAGGGCCTTGCGCCGATCGGTGAAGGCCGCCACTTTCGCCCGGCCGCCGTTGACGTTGCGGTTGATCGCCTCGATCATCGCGGCGGAGTCCTTCAGACGCACCGGGTCGATGTCGAAAAGCGCGTACTCGAAGTCCTGCAGCGAGCCGGTGAGCAAGCAGTCACCGAGAACATTTTTCGCAAAGACAGTGCTGCCTGCGCCGAGAAAGGTGATCTTGTTCACACCCGATCCTACCGCGTCGGCAGCGTGCTGATCATCCCCCGCACGAACGCGACCTCGTCCTCGTTCACCGAGTGCCCGGGCTCGGGGTACAGGCGCATCGTCACCTCGGCGCCGAGGGCGCGGAGGACATCCGCCGTGAGGCGGACCCTCGGTTCCGGAATATGCGGGTCATGCACGCTGCAGCCGAGGAAGACCGGTGTCCCGCCCAGCGACCCGTCGTACTTCCGGGGAGTGCCGTCGGGACCGATCAGCCCGCCGCTGAGGCCGGCGACGCCGCCGTAGCGGCGCGCGTGCCGCGCCGCGTACTCCAGCACGAGGCAGGCTCCCTGGGAGAATCCGAGCAGGATGAGCCTCTCCGCCGGGACGCCGGCCTCCCGGGCACGGTCCTCGATTCCCTGCAGCACCGCCATGCCGGAAGAGATGCCCGGCTCGTTGCTTTCCAGGGGAAAAAGAAAGCTGTTTGGGTACCAGACGTGTCCCGCGGCCTGCGGTGCGAGAAAGGCGACGCCGGGGTCGGGAAACTCCTGCGAGAGGGAAAGGATGTCCTCTGCCGATGCGCCCCTTCCGTGCACCATGATCATGACAACGCGCGCGCTGCCCAGCGGGGCACCGGCGGAATAGATCGGCTGCCCTTCGTGGGGGTCCGCGGACGGTCGTGAAGCGCTCACGCCGACTCTCTCGCCGGGGGAGCGGGAACCTGCAGCGGCGGCAGGTGCCGCTCGATGACCGATCGCTGGGGCTCGAGCCAGGGGGGAAGCCGAAGGCGCGACCCCAGAGAGTCGACTGCCTCATCGACCGAGAACCCGGGCGGATCCGTGGCGATCTCGAACAGCACGCCCCCGGGCTCCCGGAAGTAGATGGAGTGGAAGTACTGTCGGTCGATGACCTGCGTGGGGGCTGCCCCGGATTTCACCAGGGCCTGCCGCCATTCCAGCTGCGCCGCGTCGTCTTTCACTCGCCAGGCGATATGATGGACAGAGCCTGCTGACTGGCGCGCCACCGGCGCCGCGGGGTCCTCGATGATGTCGATGCATGCCTCCGCGTCCCCGCTCCCGGCGGTGAAGCGGCGGCGGCTCCCTTCGGTGCCGGCCGAGGCGAACCCCAATGCCGCCGTGAGAAATGCCGCCGTCGGTCCGGCCGATCGGTGAGTGAGTGTGACACCGTGGAATCGCCTGATGGCGTGAGGGGGGTGGCCCGCGGGGCCGTTCTCGAGCAGCTCCACGCGCATCCCGTCCGGGTCCTCGAATGAAATGAGCTTCTGCTCGAATCTCGCTTCCGGGCCGAGGAACGATATCCCTTTCCGGCTGAGCCGCTCGATCCAGAAGTCACCGGAGCCGCGGGGAATCGAAAAGGCCACCGCGGAAGCTTCACCCGCGCCCCTCTTCCCCCTGACGGCGTCGGGGAAGGGGAAAAAAGTCAGGATCGTTCCCGGCCTGCCGATCTCGTCGCCGTAGTAGAGATGGTAGACATCCGGGGCGTCGAAATTGACTGTCTGTTTCACCAGCCGCAGTCCGAGAAAGCCGGTATAGAAATCCACGTTCCGCTGGGGATCGCTTGCCAGCGCCGTGATGTGATGGAGTCCCTCGATGCTCATGATCATCGAAGGTCATGATTCTCCGCCTGATAGTCAAAGGGGACGCGCTTCGCGGACGGGCGGGGGGCAAATCCCCCCGCATGCCGATGGCGCGCCCGGCGTCTTTCCTCTTGACAGCGGTCTTCGCAGGGAGGAATTTCGTGCATATGAGAATGAGACGACTGCTGGCCGCATCGGTTGCGCTGTTCGCACTCGCCGCTGCGGACATCCACGCCGCCTCCCTGCCCGCCGAGATCACGATCGGCGCCGTGGAGACGTTGACGGGGGACAACTCCGCGTACGGGGTGTCGATCAGGAGCGGCCTCGAGCTGGCTCTTTCGCAGATCAACGCGGGAGGGCTCCTCGGCGCGACGCGGCTCCGGCTCGTTTTCATGGACGACAAGGCGGACAAGCAGGAAGGGATCAGCGTGTTCACGAAGCTTGTCAGCGACAGCAAGGTCGCCGCGATCATCGGTCCCACGCTGAGCAGCACCGCCTTTGCCGCGGATCCGGTGGCGCAGAAGGCAGGGGTCCCGGTTCTCGGGACCAGCAATACCGCCACCGGCATCACGGCGATGGGCAACTTCATCTTCCGCGACAGCCTCCTGCAGTCGGGAGTCATCCCCGGGACCCTTGCCGCGGTCAAGGCGAAGTACCACCCGCAGAAGGCGGTCCTGCTATACGAGGCGACGAACGAGTTCAGCAGGAGCGAAGCGGATGTCTTCAAGGCCGCCCTCCCGCAGCTGGGGATCACGCTCGCGGCCACGGAAAGCTACAGCAAGGGCGACTCTGATTTTCGCACGCAGCTTTCGAAGCTCAACGCCCGCAAGCCCGACATCTTCGTGCTCAGCTCCCTGGTGGGAGAGGCAATCCCGATACTCCAGCAGGCCCGGGAGATCGGCATCACCCAGCCGATCGTGGGCGGAAACGGGTTCAACAGCCCGAATGTTCTCAAGAACGCCGGCGCCGCCGCGGAAGGGCTCATCGTGGGAAGCGCCTGGTTCATCGATTCTCCCGCCCCGAAGAGCAGGGCGTTCGTCCAGGCATATCGCGCGAAGTACAACGCCGACCCGGACCAGTTCGCGGCGCAGGCGTATGACGGGCTGTACATCGTCGCGGCAGCCATCAGGAAGGCCGGCTCCGCGGATCGCGCGGCTCTCCGCGACGCGCTGGCCGGGATCCGCAACCTGGACGGCGCCCTGGGAACCTTTTCATTCGACGAGAACCGCGACCCGGTCCACCCCAGCGTGACGCTCACGGCACGGGACGGCCGGTTCGTCCTCTTCCAGTAGCGAAACGCGGCGTGGACTTTTCGCTCCTCGCCGATCCGGTCTTCCTGGCTCAGAACATCGTCGACGGCGTGTCCCGGGGAGCGCTGTACGCCGTCTACGCTCTGGGCTTCACCCTGATCTTCGGCGTCCTGGAGATCATCAACCTGGCCCACGCGGCGACCTTCATGTGGTGCGCCTTTGCCGGCTGGATCGTCATGTCGCAGCTCGGCATGCCCCTTCCTGTCGGGCTGGCCGTCTCCATGGCGGCCGGCGCGGGGATCGCGGTCCTCCTGGAGCTGCT
>JBKQPS010000294.1:0-2765 GCA_052144915.1 Spirochaetia bacterium
CTAGTGTTTATTAACGGACACGATTGTCCGCTATTGTAATTCCCAGTATGCCTGTCAAAATCCTACATTCTATTTTAACGTCGTCGTTTGAGCATGGGGAGCCTCCTCAGAAGTGTTCCTACGTCCATTATACGCAGTCAAAGGGCTCCCCAGCTACTTTTGCTACCCTAGTTTTTTTCTCCCGCAGTCGTTGGAGATGATGACGACCCGGCTTTTGGTGGTGAACTCCCGCGGGATGCCCTGCCGCTCCAGGCTGCGATCGGAACCCCGGGAAGGCCGGCTCGACAGCGATGGAGACCTCGAGCCGTGACGGCCGGTAAGCCGACCGAGCCCAGGGACTATCGTGCGGCGCTCGGGTAAGACTCGTCCTTCGCTCGCATTGCGAGGCATGCACCCTGCACCTCATCGCTTCGGGTCGATCGCGTGAAGAATCACGGGGCCGAGGACATCATGGGGAGCCCCGGCGATTACGGCCGGGGATCGGCAAAGCGGCCCGTGCCGCCTTGAGCGATAACACCACCGCGCGGATCGCTTTGAGACCGCCCATGAAGGTGCGGTTGCCCAGCGTCTTAGGGAGCAGCACATAGGACGCATAACCCGGATAGACGTACGTCGACCTGGACTCGTGCACGGGCGGCTTTCCGTACCCCAGGTTGATCCGCGTGATGCTTCCGACATTGATGAGGTCTTCGATGACCATCTGAAGGAGCGACGTACCGGGAGACCACTCATCAAAGGCCGGGTCGTGGACGATGCTCCCCAGCATGTACGTCCCGCCGAATCGCAGGCCGTATATGCACGCGATGGCGCGCCCTCGACCCATGAGCATGTAGGACCTTAATAGATCCAGCCTGGCCAGGATCCCGAGGCGGGTCCCAAAGTCCGCGGGCTCCCCCGGAGAGCGCGGCGTCTTGGCTCGCGACTCGACGTCCCAGCCGAACAGCGACCGCAAGCTGTCCAGGAACTCGGGCAGATCGGGGCCCGACCGGATCACACGCAACTCCAATGTCCCGTCCATCTGCTCGCGCAGGAGGCGGAGTTGTCGTCGCAGATTGTATCGCTTCTTGGAGCCGTATCTCGACAGGAACTCGGTGTAACTCGCCGCCAGCGGGATGACGCTGATCCGGTCGTGAAACGGGTGCTTGTGGATCAAATAGCGTTTTCTGATATAATCCGACCTACCTATGTAGTCGTCGAGTGGCCCGTTGAGCGGTGCACTCTCGATCTTCAGCGGGAGGTTCCTGGGATATTTCTCAGCGATCGAGGAGAACAGATCGTCGAGCCAATCATCGCCGGGCGGGAGCATGAGCTGTCCGCTGGCGATCGTGACCATCTTCCAGGAGGGCCGGTAATAGCGACCTCGAAGGAGATGGAACTTGCAAACCGGCCAGCCGACATAGAGGGGGACGATGGCGACGAGGCTCTGGTTCGAATCCATCCGGACGGCCAGGGAATGAGGGGGCTGTATTCCCTCCTGGGACTCGCGCATGTACTCGAACCACTGGGGAGATTGGTAGATACCGAAGGGGTCGTCGGCCGTCGCGAGGAGCTGTTGCCAATCCAGTCGGAGGCGCTCCGGCGCCGACATCGGAAATGAGGTTATCAGGGAGAAGGATGACATCCCAGGCCGCTGATGCGGGGCCTCGTTTCCGATCTTCTTGCATGCATGCATCATGACAGCTATCTCAAGTCTTCCCGGCCGGCTCTCAGGTCCTGGGGCGGCGCACGCCATGGGCGGTCCGTCGGTATCACGAGTCAGCCCGCACTCGTCGTGACTCGCGTAGGTACGCCGACTGAGATCATCGGGTCGGATACACCCCTGGAGAGTCTGGATTGCTCCCTGGAAGCCTTGCCTCAGGGCGCGCCAGCCGACACGAGATGCTAGAGACCGCACCTTGGACGCGCTCCCTCAGACCGCGCCGAAGAACCGTCGACGCCCACGTTCAAAGACCCTCGCGGTTCGCAGGAATCTGACTGAGGGTGCCTCTTGTTTCTCGCCGTTCACAATGGGAGTGACCTATTCTCTCTCGTTACAACTCTTAGCAGTACTCCCCCGCGCGTGTCAAGAACCAGTCAAAGGGGGATGACGGGCCGATTGATCGCCGCCTCCGGGAGCCCGGCCGTCATCTTCGACGTGGGTACCCACGACGGCTCCTACTCGCTTAGAGCAGGGTACCGCCCAGATTGCTGTAGAGTCGAGGTGTGGCGCGACGGAGCATCGGCGATCCGATCACGGCAATCATTGTTTCGGCCTCATCATCGCGGGTGCCAAGGGGGACAGAGTGGATTGTCCCAGCGGGTTGGACAAGACAGGCAAGGAGGACCGTCAAAGATCACTTGCCCCCTCGCCTTTCAGAGGTAGCAGCGGCTCCGCTCGGCCGCCAGCGACCGCTCCCAGGCTGGACCAGGACCACTCCTCGGCTCGATCCACCAGACCAGCCCGCAACGGGTTCCGCTCGATGTAACGCGGAACCACCAAGAGGTGTTCGTCCCATTCACCGAGCCCAAGGACGGGGCGTTGCCCCGTGCTGGGTTGTTACGGCCCTTTCAGGTCCTGTCCAGGTGCCGGGGCACGAGACTGAGACGTGGCCTGCGAACATGCCCCGAAGAGGCAGGACAGGTCAGTACAGGGCAGCGCCCTGTCCGACTTTTCTCAACGAACAGTCTCTGCCGGTAGCTGGTTAGGGCAGGTCTCCTGACTCTGCCCGAACCAGCGCAACAGTTCTCTCGCCACTGGTTCAAGCCCCGAAGCGCAGGATGCCGCG
>JBKQPS010000295.1:0-6582 GCA_052144915.1 Spirochaetia bacterium
GGCGCGCACGATGCGCAGCCCCGACGAGAGTTTCTCCATGTTCTTGTCGAGGTTCACGTTGTTGATCTTCAACTGGCGGTCGGCGAAGATCGCGCTCATGTTGTGATTGATGATCATGTCATCCTCCCTGAAAACACGACTGGCCCCGGCCATCCATGACCGGGGATTGTTCACCCGCCATGCCACCGGCATGGCAATTCGTCGGGCCTTCGACCCCCTGGTGCACGCCTTTCTCCCCTTCCGATTCCCCTTGACCGGCCCTCCAGGCAGGCCGATACACAGAGTAGCGGAAGAAGGGAGCGGGCCTGTATTCCGAGGCCGGAGCTGCCCTCACTCTTTCTTTCGACCGTGGGAAGTTTAAATATTAGAAAGAAATTTCAGGTTTTTCCGGAGATTTCTTCTATGAAGCGGGCGGCAATGCGGTCCTCGGGCTCGATTTCCAGGACGGTACGGAAGAACCCGAGGGCTTCCTCCCTGTCTCCGCGCCTCATCGCGAGGATTCCCAGGTTGGAGATCACCTTCGTGTTCTCGGGCTCCAGGACGAGAGCCTCGCGAAGCCGCGTGCGGCTTTCTTCCCGCTCCTCGAGCTCCATCAGGCAGATCGCCAGCTCGTTCAGCAGGTCCGCGTGGGGGGACCCGAGCTCGAGCGCTTTCAGGAACGCATCCCGGCCCTCCGCGTAACGGCCCAGGCGGCGGTTCGCCCAACCGAGCAGGAACCAGGCGTTGGGGACGCCCGGACGGGACGAGAGGAAGGCGGTTATCGCCTTGATTCCTTCCTCTTCCTTTCCCATGCGGATGCTGTCGAATGCCTTCTGAAACAGCCCGTCCATCAATCCCTGTTCGTCGATTTCCCGGATGATCCGCTTCGCCTCCCGGACCCGCTTTTCGTCCGCGCCGGTTTTCGCGAACACCTGGAGGTGCTCCCGTGCCTTTTCGAACGAGCGCTGATGCAGGTAGAAATAGGCCAGGTTGTAATGAATCGTGGGCTCCGTCGGATCCGCGGCGAGGGCTGCCTTGTACGCTTCGAAGGCGAGCGCCTGGAATTCGTCCACCTGCGCGGTGAGGTCCATCTTTTCCAGCTGGCGCGCGCGCTCCTCGTAGGCGAGCGCGAGATTCATGCTGGTGACCGCATCATCCGGGAACAGTCCTTCCAGGGCGCGGAAGATCTCGATGGCGACCTCGGACTCGCCGTTGCGGGCCTTCAGGATTCCCGCGTGCGTGAACTCGGTCTTGATGTCGGGCTTCACGGCGAGGACGAATCTCCGGTAGTAGTCGGTGTGCGCGTTTGTCTGGTCCCACGCGAGCACCTTCAGCGTGCCGGCGACGATCGCCTCCCAGCTGAGCTCTCCGGCGTTCAGGGAGCTGACGTGCGGCGGCAGCTCGACAGGGAGAAGGATCTTGGGATCCAGCTGGAAGTCTCCGATCTGCCGCTGGGTCGTCTGGGCGATCGAGACGTAGGCGACATTCGCCAGCCGGGCAAACTCAGCCATCGGGAGGATCCGGGGGGTCGCCTTCCGAGGGAATGTCGAGAGCGGAGGGCTCCGCGGCGGGGGATTCCTCGGGCGGGGCCGCGGCGGGAGCGACCGGCGAGGCGGCTTCCGGGGCGAGCTTTCTCGTCGTAGAGACGTAGGAGTTGATCAGCAGCTTGTAGCTCATCGGCGCGTCCGCGCTATACTGCATGCTCACCGCGAGGATGTCTTTCCGGCCGCCTACCTCCTCAACCCGTACGACAGCGGCGGAGAGGGTCATCTCGGGCGTCTGCTCGCTGCGCGTGAACTTCAGGCTCACGCTCTTCTCGGCGAACGTCTCCGCGTTTCCCGAGACGACGACCTTCGCGCCGCTGAAGGAGAGGTCCCGGAGGAGGCACTTGTAGCTCGTCCCACCGACCACGAGGGCCGCCTCCCGGGATTCGAGGCCGAGCTTCTTGAGCGTCTCCGGCGTGACGATGATCCGTTCATCCTTCCGCCGCTGCGAGTTCGCGCTGGCTTCTAGGAGTGAACCGAGGATCTGGATCAGGTCATCCGGCGGTCTCTGGGTGTACTCCAGCGCAACGAACTGCACGTCGGGGCCCTGGACCGCATAGTGCGTGAAGCCCGTCGGGCGGCACGTGACGAAAAACGTGATCGGTTCGACTTTCTCCGGGAGCTTGAAGCACCAGCGGAGGGCCAGGCGGTTGTTCGCCTGCCGCAGGACAGTCATCACCGCGGCGGGCACGCTTGCGATCACCCGGGCGGACGTCAGGGAGCTGGAGAATACCATGCAGGGCAGCTGCCGGTCCTGGATCTTGAGATACACTCCTTTCACTACCAGTCCCAGGGCGGTGATCACCTGCTTGTTGAACGTGACATCGGTGGTCTTGTAATGCTCGTAGTACCTCGTGAGCTGCTGACTGGTGACGATGGACATCGGCGTGCCGCTTCCTTAGTATTGAGCACTCTACCCGCGGGAAACGCGGGTGTCAATTCTGCCGCGCAGCGGGAGGACCCGGTGTATTCTCTCTTCGGAGTCGAGAATCCCCTGATGGACGTGATCGCGCATGTCGACTACGGCTTCCTGGAACGTTTCGAGAAACACCCCGGCACCATGCACCTCGTCGAGTACGAGGAAGTCTCGCGTCTCCTCCGGGAGCTGCCTTCGTTCCGGACGTCCCCGGGTGGAAGCGCCGCCAATACCGCGCGCGGTATCGCCTGGCTCTCCGGCGGGGAGGGCCGCGCGCTGCACGACGCCGTTCTGGGGCGATCCTCCCGGCCCGATGCGCGGACCCCGGCCCCGGTGTTCAACGGTGCCATAGGCCGCGATTCCCGCGGTGACGAGTTCGCCTCCCGGATCGCCGATGCGGGCGTGCACCCCGCCCTCGTGAGGAAAGATACGCCGACCGGCACCTCGGTGATCCTCGTCACGCCGGACGGGGAACGGACGATGAATACGTTCCTCGGCGCATGCCGCGACTTCCAGATCGAGGACCTGGACCTGCCGCGGCTGGCCGGGTCACGGATGCTCTACCTCACGGGATACCTGTGGGACACGGAGAACCAGCGCAGGGCGGCCGAGCACGCGGCGCAGTACGCGCGAGCCCAGCCCTCGGGGATCACCGTTGCCTTCGACCTCGCGGATCCGTTCGCTGTTCGCCGCTACGCGGAGAAGTTCCGATCATGGATTCCGGGGCGCGTCGACGTTCTCTTTGGAAACCGGGATGAGCTGGCCCTGCTCACCGGCCGCTCGTGCGACGAGGATTGCGTCTCGGATGCGGCGCGCCTCGCCCCTGTGGCGGTGATGAAGATGGGGGAGAAGGGGTGCCTGGTCGCCTGGGACGGTCGATGCGTGGCGGTGCCGGGAGTCTCTGTGAAAGCAGTGGACACCACCGGCGCGGGGGATGCGTTTGCCGCGGGTTTTCTCCACGCAAAGCTGGGGGGCGCCTCCCCCGTCGAATGCGCGCGGCTGGCCAACGCCCTGGCGGCGAGGATCGTCAGCGTGGAGGGCTGCAGCTACCTGTCGCGGCCCTCAGACCCCTGAGGGCGACGGGGAGGACGCGTCTTCGCCGAGCGGGTCGTGCCGCAGCAGCTCGTCGTCGATCCTGCTGATGAGCCGTTCCGCGACGCTCTCGATCTCAGACGTCCGTGCGGACGGCTCCCTTCCTTCCCGCGCCTTGAACAGGTCGTCGGCGATATTCAAAGCGGCGAGCATGGCGACGGTCAGCGGATCAGCGAATGCGTAGCGTGCTTTCACCTCCTCGATCCGGTCCTTCACGAAGGTGGAGAGGAGGGCGAGGTGCTCGGGGCTTTCATCGGACTGGATGACGAAAGAGGTTCCCAGCACATCGATGCGGAGCTGGCGCTTCTCCATGAATGCCTAGAAGATGTCCAGCTCTTCCTTGGGGGGAAGGGTCTCCGCGGCTTTTCCCGTGCCGGCAGCTCCCGGCGGTACTGCGGCCGTCCCTCCCGATGTCGTTTCGTCGGCCGTCCCTCGCTGCGTTTCCGATGCGGTGCGTGGCAGAGGAGGCGCGGCGGCGCCGATGCGCCCTTCGGCGCGCTTCGCGCCCGCCGGAGAACGGCTGCCGCCCTCGGCGGCCGCAGCCCCTGGCATGCCGCCGGGGCGAACTTCGTTGGCCGCGGAAATGCCACCGGGACGAATGCCACCTTCGCCACGGGACACCGTGGCATCGGTGGCCGCAGCGGCCGCGGATTCCTCCAGCTCGTCAAGGTTGTGAAGAGTGCGGACGATCACGGACTCGATTTCTTTCTGGTCGGTCTTGAACCCGTCCACGAGCGTCTCCAGCTCCCGCATCCGTTTCTGTGCGGACTCCAGCCCCCTGCGGAGCGTCGAGTTTTCTTCCTTGAGAACGCGGATGAGATCTATCGCTCGAGTGATCTTGCTTTCCAGCAGCCGGATCTGCTCGAGGGTGATCATTTTTCGACGGCACCCACCGCAGGAATGCCGCCTTCACTGGTCGCGACTGCTTCCCGCGACTTCATGACGATCGCCTTGAAGGCAACCGGATCCTCGATCGCCATGTTGGAGAGCGCCTTGCGGTTCAGCTGCACGCCCGCGGCGGCCAGGCCGTGCATGAACTGCGAGTAGGTGACGCCTTCCGCGCGGACCGCGGCGGAGATGCGGGCGATCCAGAGGCGGCGGAAATCGCCCTTGCGGCGGCGTCGGTCACGGTACGAGGAGGCGAGCCCCTTCATGACCGCTTCCTTGGCGGTCTTGAAGAGACGGCTCCTGCCGCCCCAGTACCCCTTCGCGAGCTTCATTATCTTGCGTCGGCGTTCGCGCCTCCGCGTACCGTTCTTCGACCTCGGCATGAATCAGAATCTCCTTCTCACCGTCGTCCTAGTACTTGCCGGCATAGGGCATGAGCTGCTTCACCCTCTTCTCCTCCACGTGGCTGAGGATGGCAGGGAGGCGCAGGCGTCTCTTCCGCTTGGCGTTCTTCTTCGTGAGTATGTGGCGCAGGCCCTGCTTCTTGTACCTCACCTTTCCAGTCCCGGTGACGTGGTAGCGCTTGGCCGCGGCCTTCTTCGTCTTCATCTTGGGCATTGTCTATCCTTTCTTGGCCTTGCTTCCCTTTGGATTCAGGAGTATCGACATCGTTCGCCCCTCCATCTGGGCGGGCTTCTCAACCAGGAAGGAGTCTCCGAGCATCTCGAGAATCTTGTCCAGGACATCCTTGCCGAGCTCCGTGTGTGCAAGCTCACGTCCGCGAAACCGGACCGTGACCTTGACCTTGTTGCCCTCGTCCAGGAACTCCCGGACGTGCCGCGTCTTGAAGTCCAGGTCGTGCTCGTCGATTTTCGGCTGCATCCGGATCTCCTTGATGCGGATCAGCTTCTGGTGCTTCTTCGCTTCGCGGGTCTTCTTCTCCAGCTCGAACTTGTACTTCCCGTAGTCCAGTATCTTGCACACCGGCGGCTGGGCCTGCGGAGCGATCTCCACGAGGTCCACGCCGGACTCGCGCGCCAGCTGCAGCGCCTCGAATGTCGGCACGATTCCCTTTTGATTCCCGTCCGCATCGATCAGTCGCACCTCGCGGACCCGAATGCCCTCGTTGATCCTGAGATCCTTCTCGGCCAATATACCTCCTTCCCGCAGAATGGGGTTTGCGCACTATATCATCCAGTCCGGAAAAGGTCAAATGCCAGCGGTTGGTACAGGTTGGTACCGACAACGCGGCGCACGGAACGGGTGGCGCGGCCCTCGGATCGGAGTTCGACGGCCATGGGCGGGCTGTCTACAGGTTCCCCATCAGGGCGTTCCACCTGTCCTGCAGGTATTTCTTGAACTCGTACTCGTCCTGGTAGTCGGCAGCCAGCTCCTCGATCGCGCGCGAGATTTCGGTGAAGATGTCCTTGAGGAGGGAGGGGATGCGGTTCTCCGCTGCCGCCCCCGCGGGAATTGTGAAGACGGGGACGAAGATCGACTCCTTCAGCTTCTGCAGGCCCGGCTCGAGGGAGTCACCGACGACCTTCGCGGGATCCGCGATGAGCTCCTGGGCCGAGTATGCGTTGATCGCCTTGTCGATCCCCTTGACCGTGATCGGCCCGAGCTTGGTGCAGCGAACGTATTCGTGGATCTTCTGGTAGGTTGCATCCGTCAGGAAGACTTCCCCGTTTCCCGCCGTGCTCTGCATGCGGGCGGCGACGTTCACAACCGGACCGAAGATATCCTTGCCCTTGCGGATGACCGAACCCGTGTTCAACCCTATCCGCGCCTGGATCTTCTCCAGTCCCACTCTCATCGCGCTGTACTCGGCGAGCTTCTTCTGCACGGTGAGCGCCGCTACGGTGGCGCCGACGGGTGATTTGAAATAGGCCAGGATCCCGTCACCCATCTTCTTCACGATCCGCCCCTGGTACTCATCGATGGCCGACCCGACGATGTCCTCGAAAGCCTTGATGACCTTCATCATGTCCGTGGGCTGCAACCCCTCCGACTTGCCGGTGTAGTCAACGATGTCGATGTAGAACACGGTCAGGATCTGGGTACTCTCCCGGCGGTGCTTGAACTCCAGTTTCGCCTGTCCGAGGGTGCTTTCCGCTCCCTCGGCTGCCTCCTCATCCCGCACGACCGGCACGGCCGCTTTCA
>JBKQPS010000296.1:0-5791 GCA_052144915.1 Spirochaetia bacterium
AAAAGGCATGTGACCCGCTTTTTCCCCTTTCTTTCCTTTTCGGTTGGCGGTAGACTGCGAGTTGGCCCGGGGAGACACCGGGGCCGCACCTCAAGGAGATACCATGACACCAGCGGATACGGCGGTGCGCCCCTCCGCGCTCCAGCGGCTCAAAGCAGGGCGGGTCTGGCTCGGCCTCCTCCCCTTCCTTCTGTTTGCATTTGCCTTCATGGTGCTGCCGGCCGGATCCCTCCTCATTGGCAGCTTCCAGGACAGGACCGGGGCCTTCACGCTGGAGAACTTCGTCCACATCCTCCGACCCAACATCCTGGGCTCGTACGCGGTCACGGTCCGCGTGAGCGCGGTCACCGCCCTTCTCGGCGGGCTGCTCGGCCTGCTGATCGCCTACGCCGTTACCCTCGGCGGGCTTCCGAAGGGGCTTCGCTCGCTCGTGTCCACCTTTTCGGGGGTCGCCTCGAACTTTGCCGGCGTCCCCCTCGCCTTCGCGTTCATCTCCACGCTCGGCAGGATGGGGCTGGTCACCGCGCTCCTGCGGAGCCTCTTCGGCATCGAACTCTACGATGCGGGTTTCAACCTCTACAGCTTCTGGGGGCTCACCCTGACCTACGTCTATTTTCAGATCCCGCTCATGATCCTGATCATCGAGCCCGCGCTGGAAGGCATGAAGAAGGAATGGCGGGAGGCCTCGGAGAACCTGGGGGCCTCTGCCTTCCAGTACTGGCGCCATGTCGGCCTGCCCGTTCTCATGCCGCCCCTCCTGGCGGCGCTGATCCTTCTCTTCGGGAACGCGTTCGGCGCCTACGCGACCGCCTATGCCCTCACCGGCGGCCTCATCAACATCGTGCCGATCCTCATCGGCGCGCAGATCCGCGGGGACGTCCTCCACGACCCCAACCTCGGCTACGCCCTCGCCCTGGGCATGGTCGCGGTCATGACGATCACGATACTCGCCTATACGTGGCTGCAGAGGCTCGCCTCGAGGTGGGTCAGGTGAGCCGCGCCCCCGCGATCCGCAAGGCTTTCTCGTGGCTCTGGCTCGGGCTCGGCCTCGTCTACTTCTTCCTTCCCCTCCTCGCGACTTTCCTCTTCTCGCTGCGAGGGAGGAAGGGCGTCCTGGGATTCGCTGCGTACGAGCGCGTGTTCGCCGACCCGCAGTTTGTGAGGACATTCGGGTTCTCCCTGGAGATGGCCGTCTTCACCGTCGTCGCGGGACTGGCGCTCATCGTTCCGACGGCGATCTGGATCCACCTCAAGGTCCCGAAGGCAAAGCCCCTCGTCGAGGGTTTCGCCCTCATGCCTTTCGTGATCCCCCCGATCATCCTGGCCTTCGGGCTGATCAGGACCTATTCGAGACCGCCCCTCTCGCTGGTCCGGAGCCCCGCGCTCCTTGTCGCCGGCTACGTGATCATCTCCTTTCCCTATCTCTACCGCTCAGTGGACGCGGGCCTCCGCGCGATGGACCTTCGCTCCCTCGCGGAGGCGGCGCAGAGCCTGGGAGCCCGCTGGGCGAGCCTGATCTTCCGTGTCGTCCTGCCGAATCTCCGCACGGCCCTCCTCTCGGCCGTCTTTCTCACCTTCGCGATAGTCATCGGGGAGCTCACTCTGGCCGTGCTCCTCGCCTGGCCCGCCTTCGGGCCGTACATGGCCCTGATGGGCCGCGACCTCGCCTACGAGCCCGCGGCGCTCGCGATCCTCAGCTTCGTCCTCACCTGGGGATTCATCGGGCTCATCCAGGCCCTGAGCCGCGGATCCCGCGGGGCCGGTTCCCCCGGCAGCACGCACTGACGACAGGAGAAAGCAGCGAATGGCATTCATCGAGCTGGATTCCGTATCGAAGAGTTTTGGCGGCAACCCCGTCGTCCGCGCCCTCTCGATCTCGGTCGAGAAGGGGGAGTTCGTCTCCCTCCTCGGCGGTTCCGGCTGCGGCAAGACGACGACCCTCCGGATGATCGCGGGTTTCGAGTCTCCCTCATCGGGACGCGTGTTCGTTGGCGGGCAGGATGTTTCCGGGGTCCCGCCGGCGAAACGCCGGCTCGGCATGGTCTTTCAGAACTATGCACTCTTCCCCAACATGACCGTTGCGCGGAACATCGGCTTCGGGCTCCGCGTGGCCCGGAAGGGCCGCCGGGAGATCGCGCGGCGCGTGGAAGAGATGCTGGCGCTCATCGGCATGGGCGAGTTCGCCCATCGCTATCCGCACCAGCTCTCCGGCGGCCAGCAGCAGCGCGTCGCCCTGGCCCGGGCCGTTGCCGTGGAGCCCGCGGCCCTCCTGCTCGACGAGCCCCTCTCGGCCCTGGACGCGAAAATCCGCGTGAGGCTCCGGGAGGACATCCGGGCGGTGCAGCAGAAGCTCGGGATCACGACGATCTACGTCACGCACGACCAGGAGGAAGCCCTCTCGATCTCGGACCGGGTCGCCGTCATGAAGGAGGGAGTCATCGAGCAGATTGGCACGCCTTTCGAGATCTACAACAGGCCCGCCACGGCGTACGTCGCCTCCTTCATCGGCACGCTCAACGTGCTCGCGGCGAAAGCGGTCGATCCGGCGGCGGGTGTCCTCACTGTGGACGGCCAGGAGGTCCGGGCCGCCGCCCCCATCGACGCGCCCCGGGGAGGAGAGCTTCGGCTGAGCCTCCGGCCGGAGGCCCTCTCCCTCGGGCCGGGAGAGGCGGGCTCGAATCACCTGAAGGGAAGGCTCGAGGGAATCCGGTTCCTCGGCTCCATCGTGCGGCTGACCGTGGCCACCGGCGGCAACCGCGTGTCGGTGGACCGCTTCAACGACCCGCGCCTCGTTCCGTCCGTCATGGGGGAGGAGCTCGTCCTCAGCTTTCCGCCCGAGGCCTGCATCGTCGGCCCCCCCGGGGGCGCAATCGGGGCGGTCCTGCCGGATGGCGGGGAATCGGAAGTTTCGACCTGATGGTGGACCTCGCGGCAGCTCAGGAAAGCGTTGGGCGCTGAGACAAGAGGTGCTCCGTGTGCTTTTCATGGGACAGCCAGTCGCGGAAGCGGAGGTACTGGCGCTCCATGAGATCGATGAGCATGAGGGCCCATTCCGGGCTGTAGTGCGCGATGACGAAATCCGCCAGCAGGTGGTAGTTGTCCACGTGGTCGAACCACGCGGCGAGGTCCCGGTACTCCTCCTCCCGTCGCAGTGGCCGCGCCTTCCGTCCCCGCAGGACATCCCCCAGCCGCTCGAGGAGGTTCCTCTTTCCGAAGAAGATCTCCCGCATCGAATTGCGCGCGCGTGTCTCGCGGCCGAATATGTAGAGAAGGTCCAGGATGGCGGTGGAGCGCACCGGCTCCTCCTCCGCGCGCGAGAGGGGGATGATCTCCGAGAGATCACGACGGGTCAGCCCGACTGACCGGATGAACTTGCCCCATCCTTCGATGAACCCGCCGACCACGTCCGACCACAGCTTGGACTGGACGATGGTGGGGATGAGGAGCACGTCCCCCGCGGGAGCGAAGAGGCTGGCGAAGGGCCACGAGATGATATTGCGGAAGAAGTTGGCGCGCGTGACGCCCTTCTCGAACCCCCGCAGGACGTTGTGCATCACCAGGTACAGCCCGTTGACAAAGGAGATGCAGAAGAACTTCGAGAACTGGTAGAGATGGCCTGTCGTGGCAAAAGGCCAGAGGAGATCGAATTGCCACTTCACGAATGCGAGGAGCGGAACGGAGACACCCGTCCAGAAGAGCGACCGGGCAATGTTGCGGTAGTCGATCTCCCGGAGGCTCCATTCCCTCACCCGGGAACCGCGCCGTGCCACGAGGTCCACGATGACGTGGCGAAGGCCCGTGATTCCGAACCAGACCAGCGCGTACTCCCACCCGATCGTGACCACGGTGAGGAGGAATCCCACTCCCACGCAGAGGAAGTTGAGGAGGACCGGATTCAGGTAGCGCAGGGCGCGGCCCAGCGGGATGGGCGCGACGTCATGCTCGTCCCCGATCTTGTTCGTGATGAAATGCGTCGATTTGCCCATGCTGATGATCGCATCGCCAGGCCCTGATTCCGTCTCCGGGCTGACGTATGACCCCTGTGCCGCGATGACGCGGGAGACGAACTCCGGCAGCGCGAAATGCCTTTCCAGGAACCGCCTCCGATGCGGGCCGATGATATGGGACTGGAAAACGAAGCCCATGCCGGGGATCATGCTGCTTCTCCCGGTCGAATCGCTCCCGCACACGGGAATGAGCGGACTCGACCCGGTGGAAGCGGCGATCCGCGACAGCTCCGCCTCGGAAAGCGAGGGATCGTGCCCGGCGAGGAAGGGACGAACGAGATCCGCGCGCCCGCTGTTGAGGGTATTGATGAAGCGCGCAAACCGCAGGATATCGTCGACCGACCGATTGATGCTGTCGTACATGTTGTAGACTTCGACGAAATCGATCCACTGCGCATTGGCCAGGATCATCCGGTACGCCGCGTCCAGCCCGTGCTCCAGCGGGTGGAGGATCTTGATGCTCCCC
This sequence comes from Spirochaetia bacterium, assembly GCA_052144915.1. Taxonomy (GTDB): domain Bacteria; phylum Spirochaetota; class Spirochaetia; order SZUA-6; family Fen-1364; genus Fen-1364. The sequence continues at coordinate 4,474 of JBKQPS010000296.1, forward strand.
CCCGTGCGCTTCAGCGGCGCGCAGACGGCCTCCATGTCCGAGAATACCGTCGGATACTCCGAGAGCTGGGGCGCGCCGAAGTACTGGCCTCGAAGAGTTTCCGGGTTCAGCTGGGTGTAGGTCTCCCGCAAAGTGTGGGAGCGGGAGGCCATGTTCGTGTAGTCCCACTGCGAAATGCTCCCGCGGCGAAGGTCCGCGAGGGCGTGATTGAGCTTGCTCTTTGCCAGCAGCACCCTTTTCAGCAGCACGGGCTTCCACCGGGAGTACAGCAGCTCTCCCAGGTACATCCGGTTCAGGCTCTCCATGGGGACGATCTCGTCGACTGCCGCGAGATCGAGCGCGGGAAGGGCGTAGATGCTGCCCTCCTCGTAGCCGGCGTTGAGCGCCGGGAGATGGAGGGTATTGAAATTATCGATCAGCGCGTGGATGGAGGCGATGCGGCTCTGCTGGTTGCAGTGCAGGCCGTCGATGAAGAACTTCAGCTCCGCGGCGTGCTGTTCGAAAAAACGCGCAAGCTCCCCGCTCGTGCGGATGCGGGGAAGGAGAAACATGAAGTGGAAGCGGTGGCCCTGCGACAGCATGCTGAACTCCGCGCCGATGGCCACCCGCACGCCGAGGATATTTCCGGCGGAGAGCACCTCGTCGATGTTGTCGAGGGAATTCAGGAGGTTGAATGCCACGGTGATCTCGGAAATGCCCTTGATGAATGCGTCGATCACCAGCTGGGACGGCGTCTTGCGGCCGTACGAGGAATTGTCGTGGACGTGGAGGTCCCACCCCATGTCCATGTCCGCGATGCGCCGCCCCGTCTCGGGAAGCTCGATGATCCCCAATTCGTCGAGGAGCCCGCGGATGACAGAAGGCTGTCCATAGGAGGAGACGGTGAAATCGTGGAGGAGCTCGAGCTGGCGGCGCTTGTTGTCCCTGTTCTTGATCGCCTCTTTCATCAGCGCGAGCTGCACGCGGGCCGTGTTGAGCGGCATCGTGATGTTCTTCGAATGCAGCGTGAGCTCCTCGAGGAGCTTCAGCGCGTGGATGCGTTCCCGGTGGTGCTCCGATTCGAGGTAGCGGATGATGATGAGGTAGGACTCGACGATGGTGATCCGGCGCTTGCGCATCTCGCGGACGAAGCCCGCGGGATGCGAGGGGGGGATCTCGTCGACCGACGCGGGGCTGTCGATCCGCGCGTTCAGGAGCCGTCGCAGCTTCTGGTATTCGGCCCCGAAGCTCAACGCATTGATGAACCGGTTGTACTGCTCCGCCAGAGCGCTGATCATTCCATTTTCCCTGTTCGATTGATTATCGACGGATTATCGAC
>JBKQPS010000297.1:0-6353 GCA_052144915.1 Spirochaetia bacterium
CCCCCCGTCGTCGCTGCCGTCGTTCGCCTGGATGAGCTCCCGGGTGAGGCCGCGCTCACTCGTGATGTATTTCGGGGGAATCCTGTTCAACGCGTAGGCCGCCACGTCCAGGACAAGGGCGCGCGTGGGATGGACGTCCTTCCTGTCCCCGAGCACGAGCTTCACCGTCTCCAGGACAAGCTCCTCATTGTAGTTCTTCAGCCGCATCCAGAGAGAATCCTTCTCAGGTAGAATGTAGCACGCCGGCCGACACACCACAGTTTTTTTTCTATAATTCACCGGATGAACATGCTGCCCCTCCGGATTCGCGCCCTGATCTACGACTTCGACAACACGATCGTCGGCACGGAGCCGATCAACGAGGAACTGTTCAACGGACTCCTCCTCGGGGAGTTCGGGATTCCTCTCTCTCCCCTTGAGCAGGAGATTCTCCACGGGCTTCCCTGGAGTGGGGTCTTCGACTGGCTGGGCGAGAACCGGGGGCTCGGCGGCCGCCGTCCGGAGATCTGGTCGAGATTCCTGCAGGCGAAGAGGGAGTCTCTTCTCCGCCGAAAGCCCCCTGTCGCGACGGGTCTGGACCTCATGTTCGCCCTTCCCGTGCCGCAGGCCGTCGTGACGGGCTCCAGCCGCGAGGAGCTGGACATGGTCATGGAAGCGGTCGGCATGTCGCCGCGGCAGTTTGCCGCCATCCTCTGCGACGAGGACTGCGCCCGCGGCAAGCCCGACCCCGAAGGTTACCTTCGCGCCCTGGAACGACTGGGCGTGCCGGCGGCGGAAGCATTGGTGTTCGAGGACTCCCTGCCCGGGATCGCTGCCGGGCGGATGGCCGGCATCACGGTGGCTTTTATCTCGGAGCTTGCGTCGCGCGACAGCGGTGGGGAAGCAGACGTTCGGTTCGAAAGCTTTACCGAGGCATGGGAAGCGGTGAAAGGCAGGACGGACGGACGAGCGGGGCCCGGCGGCTCCCCTGTTACCAGCTGATCTCTTCCCGTTCCTTATCGAGGCACGCCTTGTTGAGCTGGGCCTCGCTGATAAAGCCCTTTTTCACCGCAATCCGCCCGAACCGGTCCTTGATGTGGCCCGTCTGGTTCTTCCACTCCGCCATCACCTCATTTGCCTGGTCCACCGTGATGAAGCGATGGGAGACGAGCCAGGTGGCGAGCTTCATCTTCTTCTTTGCCATGCATTGATTATCGGAAAGGGCGGGTATTTCTTTGACCACCTTCTGCGGCTCTGCTACGATCCTGCCATGGAGATACGGTGAATCCGGGAGAGCTCCTCGCCGGGCGGTATGAGATCGTGCAGGAGCTGGGCCGGAGCCCGTTCGGAGCGACGTACCTCGCCGCGGATGGCCGAACCGGCCACGCCGTCGTTGCCCGTATCCTCGAGATCGGGCGCGTCGAGGACTGGAAATCCGTCGAGCTGTTCGAGCGCGAAGCGGCAACCCTGAAGACCCTGCGCCATCGGAGAATTCCCGCGTTCGTGGACTCCTTCCCTGCCGACGTCGGGGGGCCTCCGCGGTTCGCTCTCGTTCGAGAGTACGTCGAAGGCAGGGACCTGCAGGCACTGGTGGACAGCGGGTGGCGCGGCACCGAGGAGCAGATCCGTGAGATCGGCCGGCAGATCGCCGAGGTCGTCGCCTACATCCATTCGCTGCGGCCTCCCGTCATCCACCGGGACATCAATCCCCGCAACGTCGTCCTGCGGGACGACGGGCAGGCATTCCTCGTCGATTTCGGCGGCGTGCAGGATGCGATCCGTCTCTCCGCGAGCTCTGCTTCTACCTTGATCGGGACGCCCGGCTACGCTCCGCTCGAGCAGTTCGTCGGGCGGGCTACCGTGCGGTCCGACCTGTACGGACTGGCCGCCACGCTCCTCTTCCTGCTCACGCACCGCAGCCCCGCGGACCTGCCCCTGAAGAATCTGAAAGTGGACTTTCCGTCGGTCATCGAGGTCGCCTCCCCGGGCCTCGCGCGGGTGCTCTCCAACTGGCTGGAGCCGGACGAGGCGGCGCGAACCCTGCCCGTCGAACAGGCCGTGGCGATGCTCGCGCATGGTCCGGACGAGGCGGAGCGGCCGCCGTCAGCCGCCGCGCTTGCCGTGGCGAGTGGACGCCCGCCGTACGGTTCAAGGATCGTCGCCGCGTCCCGCGGCGGCACCGCACGCTTCACCGTGCCCGTCGGGGGCGGCCGCGGGCCCCGCCTCTTCGGCTCCTTCGGTGTCGTCTGGCTCGCCTTTGTCGGGTTCTGGACCTATGCGGCGGTGCGGATGCGGGCCCCACCGGGCTTCCTCTTTTTTGCAATCCCGTTCCTCGCAGCCGGCGTGGGCGTCCTCCGCCGCGCGCTGTTCGAGATTTTCGGGAAGGTCGAGCTGGAGATCGGTGCGGCGGGGCTCTCGTACTCCCGGCGCTTCATCTTCGCGCAGCGACGACGCACGGTGCCGCTGGAGCACGTGGGAGAATGCCGAATGGAAAACGGCATTTTCCTGGACATCGGAGCGCGCACCCTGCGGCTCGGGCAGAACCTGTCTCTCCGTGAGCAGGAATGGCTGCGGGACGCTGTCAACGACAGCGTGCGTCATGCGCGCGAGGTTTCCCCCGCTTCTTGACAGCCTGCCGGGGGCCGGCGATCATGATGCATGGTCTCGCTCGTCGACGGGATTTTCTGGGGAGCGCTCCTTATCATCCTCGGGGTCTGGTTCATCGTGCGGCGGGCCGTTCCCGTGCACATACCGGTGATCCGCATCGTCGTCGCGGTTCTCTTCGTCTACGCCGGTGTTCGAATCCTCGTCCGGGGGCCTGTCAGCGCCGACCGCAACACCGCCGTATTCTCCGAATCCACGATGAGCTATTCACCCGACAGGGGACGCGAGTACAACCTCGTGTTCAGCAGCGGCGCGATCGACCTTTCTTCCGCGGCTCCCGGGAGTGCCAGCGTTCGAGCCCAGGTCAATGTGATATTCGGCAGCGGTACACTTCGGATCAATCCCAACAGCCACGTCCGCGTGCACATGTCCTCGGCGTTCGGCACGGTGGAATCTCCGGATGGCAGGTCTGTTGCATTCGGAGACATGGTCTACACGACAAAGTCCTACCGGGAGGGAGCCCCGGCCCTGGAAATCCAGGCCACCGCCGTGTTCGGCAGGCTCACCGTCCTCCCGTAGAAGCTTTCCGCGCGGCCTCCGTATGGGTAGATTCATCGCGGAGGCTTCGATGAAGGACGAGAAATCCGATGGACGCGACCTTGCGACATTCGGAGGCGGCTGTTTCTGGTGCATCGAAGCCGTCCTCCAGCGCATCGAAGGCGTGCTTTCTGTCATCTCGGGATACTCGGGCGGAACGACGCCGAATCCCACGTATGAGGAAGTCTGCAGCGGCGAGACCGGACATGCGGAGGCGGTCCAGGTTGCCTTCGATCCGTCACTCATCAGCTATGAGGAAATCCTCGACATCTTCTGGCAGGCCCACGATCCCACGACACTGAACAGGCAGGGGCCGGACTCGGGCACCCAGTACCGATCCGTGATCTTCTACGCGAACGACGTCCAGCGCCGGGCCGCCGAGAGCTCGAAAAAGAAGGTGCAGGCGAGGTTCCGGGATCCCATCGTCACGCAGCTGGTTCCCCTGGAGACATTCTGGAAGGCGGAGGACTACCACCAGAACTATTACAATACCCACCAGGCCCAGGGCTATTGCCGGATTGTGATCTCCCCGAAGCTGAAGAAGCTGACGCTGGAGTAACGCGGGCGCGGCCCCCCGCCCTCTTTGCAGGGACCGGGGCTTTCTGGTAGCGTTGGTCCACCACCATGGGAATTCGCACGACCGCCCCCGCGGGCAGGACCGCCCCGATCTTTGCCGTCTGGGGCACCGTCCTCTTCTGGGGTCTTTCGTTCGTGAGCTCGAAGACGATCCTCAACTCCGGCGTTCCGCCCATGACGATGGTCTGCATCCGGTTCGTGATCGCCACGGTCATCCTCAACGTCCTCCTGCGCCGGTTCGACCCGGGCGCGCGTCTGCGGAAGAAGGACATCGTGCCCCTTGTGATCAGCGGCCTGTTCGGCGTCACGATCTACTTCTTCTTCGAGTCCCGGGGGATCCGGCTGACCTCCGCGTCGCACGCGTCCCTCATCATCGCCGTCATCCCGGTCGTCACCGTGGTCGCGGAAACAATCATGTTCCGCACCCGGATCTCGTTTCTCACCGGCGTGGGCATCGCGCTGTCGGTGGCAGGGGTGGTATTCGTCGTCCAGCGGCCGGGCGCTCCCCGCGGAGGGGAATCCCTGGCCGGGGACCTCTTCATGTTCGGCGCCTGCGTGTCCTGGGTCGTCTACATTATCCTGAGCAGGAACCTGCACCAGAGGCTGTCGGAAATTGCGATCACGGCCTACCAGTCCCTCTTCGGCACCGCGTTCCTTGTCCCTCTCGCGCTGCTGGAGATGCGCCAATGGGTGCCCCTCACGCTTGCCGCCGGTCTGAATCTTGCGTATCTCGCCGTGTTCTGCTCCGCGCTTTCCAACTTCCTGTACGTCTACGCCCTTTCCGCCCTCGGCCCCATCGCGGTCAGCCCCTATATCAACCTCATTCCGGTCGTCGGGGTCCTGGGCGGCGTTGCCCTCCTCGGGGAGAGCCTCTTCTGGAGCCAGCTCGTCGGTGGGGCGGTGATCCTGGCCGGCGTCCTGCTGGTCACCCGGCAGCGGGCGGCCGCAACGCCCCTCGAAGGCTGACCAGGGACCGCGCGGTCACGGCCACCAGGATGACCGCCCCGCCCAGCAGGGCACGCGGCCCGGGGCGCTCGCCCAGCACGAGGAAGACCCAGACAGGGTTGAAGAGCGGTTCCAGGACCGCGGTGAGCAGGGTCTGCACGGCGGTCACGTGCTTCACCCCGTAGGTCAGGAGCAGCGACGAGAGGCCGATCTGAAAGATCCCCAGGAAGGCGAGCGCCCCCCACCCGGCCAGCGTTGGCGCGCCTTGCCTAAGGAAGGGGATGGAGACGACGAGCGTGATCCCGTGGCTGAGGAGGATGGATTCCAGGGAGGAGCCGTTCTTCTGCGCGCGGAACGACACCATTGCTCCGGCGAAGAGCACCCCGCTCAGGATCGCCAGGAGATTCCCCTCCATCCCCCCGAGGGAGAGGGAATCCATGAAGAACAGGACCATGCCGCCGATCACCACGGCCATGGTCACCCAGTCCCGCGCGTGCGCTTTTTCCCTCAGGAAGATCCACCCGAGCACGGCGGCGTACACGGGGGCGGTGTACTGCAGGAGAATGGCGTTTGCCGCGGTGGTGAGCTTGTTCGCGGTGACGAACAGGATCATGCATCCGGCGTAGCACACCGCCCCGGCAACCTGGGCGAAGGACCACGTGAAATGCGGCCGGCGCAGGAACACGAGGATGACCAGGCCGCCGATGAGGCTGCGCACGCCGGCGATCGCAAAGGGATTCCACGTGATGAGCTTGACGAACAGGCCGCCGGTGCTCCACAGCAGCGCGCAGACTGCCACCGCCAGTATCGCCGAGCCCCGCGTATGCGGCGTCACGGGCGCGTCTACGGCGCCGGGCCCGCCGTATTTCGGAAGTTCCACCGCCGTACCGTCTACCAGCCGTTCCTCTGGCGCAGCCGCGTGACGTGGGCCACGTGGTGCCGGCAGTGCCACGCATAGGTCTGCAGGGTGCGGTCGAGCTTCTGCTCACCGCTGTCGGGGTGCAGGAACGTGCGGTTCAGCTGATCCGGGGAGAGGGAGGAGAGCATGAGACTCCAGCGGGCGTGGAGGCCCTCCAGGAGCGCCAGGGAGGACTCCACGGACCCGGCCCGGCCATCGGGGAGATCCGCCCACGCCTTCTGGTCGTAGGGCTTGATCCGCGGCGCATCTTCGGTGAGTGCGAGCTTGAAACGGATGAAGGCGTTCATGTGGCTGTCGGCGAGGTGATGCACGACCTGGCGCACCGTCCACCCGCCGTCTCGATACGGGGTGTCGAGCTGCTCGGGAGAGAGACCGGCCACCGCGCTTCTCGCGTGGACGGGCAGCTCCGCGATGTCCCGCACCCACGCGGCGCGCTTCTGGGCGTTCGATTCCGCGTCATAGCTGAACTTGTCGATCGGATAACGAGGGTCTTCCATGGCCGCCAATGTACCCGATCATTCGGGGTTGGAAAAGGCGCGCCCCCGGGGAAACCGGGGAAAGGCCCGGCGTTGACAGCTCTCCGGGCGGCGGCTATAACAAAACATGATCCGCATCAACGAGAACTACGCGAAGCTCGTTTCCACGTACCTGTTCAGCGAGGTCGCCCGCCGCGTCCAGGCGTTCCAGGCGTCCCACCCCGAACGGCAGATCGTGCGGCTGGGGATCGGCGACG
>JBKQPS010000298.1:0-14893 GCA_052144915.1 Spirochaetia bacterium
CTGAGATCAGCGTCATCCTGGAGGACGCCGAGCGCCGCATCTTCGAGATCTCGGACAGGAACCAGACCGGTACCTACTCCCCCGCCAAGGAGATCGTGAAGCAGACCTTCGACGCGATCGAGCGGCACTACCATTCGAAGACCGAGTACACGGGCATCCCCTGCGGCTTCAAGGACCTCGACCAGCTCACGATGGGTTTCCAGAGCTCGGAGTTCATCGTGATCGGCGCGCGGCCCTCGGTGGGGAAGACCGCTTTCGCCCTGACGATCGCCGCCAACATGGCCATCCGGCAGAAGATCCCGGTGGGGTTCTTCTCCCTGGAAATGTCCGCGATGGCCATCATGCAGCGCCTCCTCTCCATGGAAGCGCGGCTGGACTCCCAGCGCATGCGCACGGGAATGCTCAGCCCCGCGGACTTCAGCCGCATCACCGAGGCCTGCGGCCGCCTGTACGAGGCCCCGCTGTACATCAGCGACTCCCCTGACCTGAAGCTCCTGGACCTCCGCGCGCAGGCCCGCCGGATGAAGAGCAAGCAGGACGTGAAGATCATCTTCGTGGACTACATCACCCTGATCGGGTCGGAGAACCGGGATCTCCCGCGGCACGAGCAGATCGCGGAGATTTCGCGCTCGCTGAAGGCGCTCGCCCGCGAACTGGGCCTGCCGGTCATCGCCCTTTCGCAGGTCCGCAGGGAGACGGAGGGGAAAAGGCCCACCCTGGCGGACCTGCGGGAATCCGGCTCGATCGAGCAGGATGCGGACGTGGTCATCTTCATCCACTCGGAGGACCTCAAGGCGGAGGTGAGGGAGATCTCGGTCGCCAAGCAGCGCAACGGCCCCGTGGGCGACATCCAGCTCTCCTTCCTTTCGCGGTACACGAAGTTCGAGCCCCTGGAGAGAAACGGCTGAGACGCGGCACACGGCGCGCCCGACGGCAGGACTGGATCGCGGCGCGCCGGAGATGTATCCTTCGAGCAGGGAGCCGATATGCCGATCACCGACACCTATGACTTCGAAAGCCTCGTCAACGAGGCGGAGCGCATGGTGCTGCAGGAGCTCGAGGACCAGTTGAAGACCGTGGTCGGCGTCTGCACGTGCCAGGATTGCGTCCTCGACATGGCGGCGTATGCCCTGAACAACGTCAAGCCCGCCTATCGCGTATCGCTCATGGGAAGCGTCTATGCCCGTTCGAGCAGCGACCCCCAGTATGCCCAGGTTGTCACGCGGGCCGTGCGCGACGGAATCGCCAGGGTGAAAGCAAACCCCTCGCACGACTAGGGGAGTCGGGCGCGTCCGAGGCGTGCCCGGGCGCGCCCGAGGAGGCACGCACCCGCGCGTCCGGGCACGCCCCGCGGGCTCCCGGCAGCGAGGCTCACCGCGTGTCGATGCGCAGCCGGTAGTCTTCTGTGGCTTTCACCGGCGCGCCGTCGGCAAAAACCCGGACGTGCAGGTCGCCACCGGTGGAAGCCGCGTAGGTTCCGTCCCGGAACAACACCGCCCATTCCCCGTCGTTGAACATCGCGATCTGGGCGCGCCGTGCGCCTGTCTCCGTGTCGGCAACCGTGACCGTGGAATCCCCGTTCACGGAAAACAGAAGTCTCCCGCGGACCTCGAGCCGCCGGGGAACCGAGTTCTCCAGCGCGAGTGTCCGCAGAGTCTTCCCGTCCCACGCGACGGCGCGGTCCTTCCCGAAAGTGGCGTAGAGCACGTGCTGGTCGGGGTCAAGAGAGAGGCTCGCGTCCAGGTCTTCGTCCGCCACGCTGTCGAGGAGAGTCTCGCGCTCGAAACCCGGGCCGTCGTATCTGAGGAGGTTCGTCGACCCCGCGGAATCGATCCCGACCGCATAGACGTATGGTCCCCTGCCCGGCACACCGGGATCGAAAAGGAGCGCATAGGTGAAGACGTTCCGTCCCTTGATCGCGACCGTTTCCCCCGTGCCGGTGTTCAGCCGAAGCAGGGACCCTTCCCGCGCCGCGGTGGTGTTCCTGCCGACCATGATCTCCTTCGCCGACACGCGGACGGCCGTTGCCGCGCCAGGGACTCGCGTGTCGAATCGCGCCGCCCCCGTCCGGGGATCCGCCATCCGCAGGGTGCCGCCGGACTCGACCCCGATCAGCTCGTCCGCCGCGGCGCGCAGGTCCGCGAGCGCCGACCGAAACGGCGAAGGGAAGGTGGCGAATGCACGCGTGGCTTCCGCGGGCGACCCCAGGGTCCTCGTGTCCAGGGCCGCAAGGGCGGGCACGCCCGCGGCGCTCGATCCCCAGGCGAGGAGAGTGTCGTCCCCCAGAAACGTCAGGCCGGCGGAGTCGGAGAACGGGTTCGGGGCCAGTGCCGTGCGAATGGCGGTCAGGGGAACCGTGCCGTCCAGGGAGTTGCTGGAAAAGACGCGGACCCAGTCGCGTGAGCCCAGGGCGACCCGGTCCGGCCCCGTGTCGAAACCGGTGAGGTCCGCGACCACGTTCTTTCCGAACTGGCTGACCTCCCCGCGAGACGTCAGCGATACGAGCCCGCCCGCAGCGCCGGCGAAATACAGCGAATCGGCGCCGTATGCCACGAGCGAAGGCGGCGAGGGAAGCGCGGGAAGCGGACGAGCGGCGTTCATCGAATCATCCCCGAGCGCCCAGCGTGTCACCTGCCGGCCGCCGCCGGAAATACAGGTCACCTCGTCCCCCGCGGGCGAGATATCCAGCGCCGTGACCCCGTCGAGCCGCGCCCGCCCGCGTTCCGCGCCCGTCACCGCGTCCAGGCGGATCACCTCCGTCCCCGTAAAGCCCACGAGGGAGCTTCGGTCGCGCGAAATGCGGATCCCCGAGAGGTAGGGAACAGCGGCCACGTCCATCGTCCGGTTTCCCGTGGCGACGTCCCAGTACGAGATCCGGCCCGAGACCTGGTAGGTCATCAGGGTCTTCTCCGTGCGGGACATTTCCGCGAATCCCACGATCCCGAAACCTTCGGAATGGAATCCCACGGACCTGCCGTCCGCGGCCCGGATGATCTGCAGGCCCTGCCATGACGATTCGCCGAAGAGGATGTAGGTCCCCAGGCCGGAGAAGCGGAGGAAAAGGGGATATTCCTTCAGCGGGATTCGAAAGATCTGCCGCTCCTTGTCCCAGTCCCAGACGGCGAGAAAGTTCGTTCCCGCGCCGTCGTTCACGACGACCGCCAGCTGTGTCGCGGCCGGGTTGACCGCGATCCTGCCCGTGGCGAGCTCGGTCACCTGCAGGACCTTCAGGAGATTGCCGGCAACGGGATCCCAGATCCGAACGGTGCCGTCGTCACCGGAGCTGAAGAGGAGCCCCCGCTTTTCGTCGAACTCGATCCACCGTACCGCGCCCGTGTGGCCGCTGTCCACGACCGCGCGCGTCCCCTCCGACCCGCCCGAGCCGAACAGCAGGGCCGGCGCGAGGAGCGCCGCCAGCATCACTCCCAGGGCACATGCCCTCTTCACGAGGCCGCTCCCGTGATCCTCCGCAGGGAAACCCAGGGGGGCTCGCAGAAATCCCGAAACGGGTCCTCCTGCACGCGCGTCTTCACGTCGGAGGCGATCCGCCCGTACAGCTCCTCCGCCAGCCGCGCGACGCCGATCTCGTCCTGTTTCAGCCCGATGATGTTGAACACGTGTCGATCGGACTCCTTCCCGCGGTAGACGATTCCGACCTCCTTCTCCTGTTCCCCTTCGCCCGCGGAGGCGGAGCCGGTGAGGAGGTAATACTTCATGATCTCGATCACCCGGTCGTCCAGCCGCAGGCGGGCGATGAGAACTTTCTCGCGGAGCTCTGGAAAGCCCACCACGATCCTGCCCGGTGACCCGGCGTCGTACTCCAGCCTGCCCCGCGCGTAGGCCCCGCGGTCAGTCTCGGGAACGAGGAACAGGTCGCCGAACCCGAAGACGCCGGTGAGACGGAATGGGTATTCGGGCGTGAGCCGCCTTCCGCAGCCGGGACACGTCACGGACATGAAGCTTCCGTCGAGGATCAGCTGCTCGATTTCCGGATCCTCCGCCATGTCCGCGCTCCTCGGCACGTCCGCGTCGAATGTCGTCTCGCAGAAGCAGGCGATGTGGCGCGTGGAGGTCTTCACCGGTTCATCGCCCCATGAAGAAGAGGACGTCGCTGAAGGTGACGAACAGGCTCAACCCGATGAGCAGCGAGAATCCGATCACCTGCAGCCTCCATATCAGCCGCGAGCGCACGGGCTTGCCGCGGAAGATCTCGACCACGAACAGCACGATCTGACCGCCGTCCATCGCGGGTATCGGCACGAGATTCATGAGGAAGAGCACCACGCTCAGGAAGGCGAGGAATCGGAAGAACGAGATGACCCCCGCCCCGATGCCCAGCGCGAACCCGCTCGTCGCGGCCGTCCCGATGTAGTACGTGATCCGCAGGGGCCCGGCGACGGCATTGCGCAGCTTGATGCCCTGGAACAGCAGGCCGAAACCCTTCACGGTGAGGGCGATGGTGTTCCGGGTCTCTTCGACGCTCTTCTTCACCGCTCCCCCGATGTCCATCCGGGGCGACGGATACACATTGTAGGCGAAACCGATCCCGAGGTTCGGGTTTCCCTTCTCGTCGTAGACGAATACCAGCGTGGCGGCCTCACGATTGCCCGATCGCTCGTAGGTGACCGGCAGCTTCCCCGGCTTGGCCGCGAGAGACTGGAACAGGTCCATCGTGTTCGCGACCGGGCGGCCGTCGGCCTCGACGATCCGGTCGCCGGCACGCAGCCCGGCGATCGCGGCGGCGCTTCCCGGCGAGACCGTGCGGACGACGGGATCGACCCACGCATAGATGCCGATCCTTCCGGCGCCCGTGTCCTTGTCCAGCTGGGGCGTGATTGTCAGGGCACGGCTCTCCGCGCCTCCGGCGCCCGCCCGTTGGACGGAGAAGTGCAAGGCCTTTCCCGGGGCGATGGAAACCGCCTCGAGGATGTCCTGGAACTTCTCCGTGGGCACGCCGTCGATCGCCGTGACCCGGTCACCGGTCCGGAGCCCTGCGACGGCCGCGGGAGGAGGCTGGGGGAAGGAATCCAGCGTGTAGTCGGTCGCGAGGATCACCCGGTTGTCCGAGGAGGCGACCTCGAAGCCGACCCCCCAGATGAGCGCGAAGACGAGCAGCGCGAAGATGAGGTTGAAGATGGGCCCGAAGGCCGCGATCATGATCCGCCGCCACGGCGAGGTTGCGAGGAAGGAGCCCGCCGGGTGCGCATCGGGTCCTCCCTCCGCGCCTGCTGCCGGGGCCGGCCCGGCATCGGCCGCGGCGGAACCCTGGACGGCGGCGTCCGGCGTACCGCCGGCAATCCCCGGAACCAGCTCCCCTTTCATCTTGCAGTACCCGCCGACGGGGAACCAGGATATCTGGTACGTCGTTCCCCCGGCAGTGAAGCCGGCGAGGCGCGGGCCCCATCCCAGCGAGAGCACTTCCACCCCGACGCCGTTGAGCTTCGCCGCGACGAAGTGGCCGAGCTCGTGCACGAAGACCATCACGCCCAGCCCGATGATTCCGAGAAGAACCGTAAACATCATTCCGCAGATCCCTTCATGCGTCGTCGCGGCACGCTCATCCACCGGCAAAGCGCAGAAAATAATAGAACAACGGGGCGGTGAATATCATCGAATCGATCGAATCGAGCATGCCCCCTCGGCCCGGGATGACGCCCCCGGAATCCTTCACGCCGGCCGACCTCTTCATGCCGCTCTCCAGCAGGTCTCCCAGGATGACCGTCAGGCCGGTGCACAATCCGAGAACCAGCCGGGCCGCAACACTGAATCGCGGCAGATCCGGCACGAACAACGCGAACAACCCGACGACGATGAGCGAGCCGGCAAACCCCGCCGCGAATCCTACGATGCTCTTCTGCGGGCTGACCTCGAGATTCAGCCGTGTGGAAGCTCCCCAGAGGCTGCCAGCAAAATAGGCGGCCATGTCATTCCCGAATACGAGGCACAGGAAATACGCGATGCTGAAAGAGGGGTCCGACAGGCCCGAGAGCCGCACGATCCACGCGAGGAAGAACCCGGGATAGAAGAAAGTGAACACGGACGAAGACGCATCGGCGAGCACGGTGCCCAGCTTCCTTCCCCCGCGAAAGAATACAGCCCGCACGAGGAGTATTCCCACCGCGGCGGGCAGCCAGATGCCCCCCCACGACGGCATGTATCCCGCGATCTCCAGCCAGGCGGCGATCGGGAAGAAGGCCGACAGCGCGGGAGCGAGGACGATCGACGTGGGGATCTTCCTCGCCTGGAAAAGAGACGACAATTCGCCGGCCCCGGTGATCGTGGCAAAAAGAACGACGACGTTGAGCCCGAGATGGTGATACTGCGGAAGGAAAAAGACCAGGATGGCGAGCACCGGGAACGCCACGCAGGCGAGCAGCAGCCGGACGAGGAAACTCCTCCAGTTCACGAGGCGCCCCCGAAACGGCGCGTGCGGCGCGCGTAGTCCCCGAGTGCGCCGAACAGGTCTTCGCGGTCCCATTCCGGCCACGGCTTGGGACTGAAGTACAGCTCGGCGTATGCCGACTCCCACAGGAGGAAATTGGAGAGCCGCTGCTCGTTCGCCGTGCGGATGATCAGGTCGGGATCCGGCAGCGCGGGCTGGTCGAGATACCGGCGGAACGACTCCTCGGTGAGCTGGTCGCCGGATCCATGTTCGACGAAGCGACGGAACGCGCGGAGGATCTCGTCCCGGCCCCCGTAGTTGATCGAGAGGTTGACCGTCAGGCCCGTGAAGCCCGCGGTGTCGCGCGTCACGTCCTGGATTTCCTGCACGATGTCCGGCGGAAGCTGGTCGGTGTTCCCGCTGTGGACGATGCGGATGCCATGGCTGCGGTAGAAGTCGTATTCCTTGCGCAGGTAGGAGCGCAGGAGAAACATCAGGTAGGAGACCTCTTCCGCGGCCCGGGCCCAGTTCTCGGTCGAGAAAGTGTAGAGGCTGAGAAAACGCAGCCCTGCCTCCGCCGCGGCAGACACCACCCGCTTTGCGGCCTTCACCCCCTCGAGGTGGCCCTCGGAGCGGGACTTGCCGCGCGCCGTCGCCCAGCGGCCGTTGCCGTCCATGATGATCCCGACGTGCCGGGGCAGCTTTGCCGGGTCGAAGGCGGGGCCGCCGTGTTCGCCCTCGGTGATGCGTGACTCCGGGGAGGAGCTCACACCTCCAGGATTTCCTTTTCCTTGGCTTCGAGGAGCTTGTTGATCTCCTCGATGTACTTGTCGGTGAGCTTCTGGATCTCGTCGCCCGCCTTTTTCGCCTCATCCTCGGAGAGCTCAGAATCCGTCTTCGCCTTCTTGATTTCCTCGTTGGCATCCCGTCGCACGTTCCTCACGGAGACGCGGGACTGCTCGGCGGTGTTCTTCGTGAGCTTCACCAATTCCTTCCGCCGTTCCTCCGTGAGGGGCGGGATGTTGATCCTGATCACCTTGCCGTCGTTGTTCGGATTCACCGACAGTTCGGATTTCTGGATGGCCTTTTCGATCTCGGCGAGCACGGACCGATCCCAGGGCTGAATGATCACCAGCCGCGCCTCGGGGATGGAGAGGGTCGCCACCTGGTTCAGGGGAACCTTGTTGCCGTAGTAGTCGACCCGGATCTTCTCGAACAGGGACTGGGACGCCCTGCTCCCCCGCAGCGTCTTGAACTCGTCCTGCAGGGAGTGGATGCTCTTCTTCATCCTCTCCTCCGCCTGGCTCCTGATCTTGTCCCTCGTCATGCGAGAACCTCCGCGGTCACGGTACCCCGTGACATATTCCGCGCCCCCCGGAGGCGCCTAGTCGGCGCCCAGCTTCATGTAGACGTACTCCACGAGGTCGATCTTCGTTCCCACCTCTTTCGAGAGATCCTCGAGGACCTTCGAGACCTTGCGCTTATCGTCCTTCACGAATGGCTGCTCCAGGAAGCAGATCTCTGAAACGAGCTTCGACAGCTTGCCCTTGATGATTCCCTGCACGACATTGGCCGGCTTGCCGAGGCTCTCCGCCTGCTTTGCGAAGATCTCCTCCTGCTCCTTGAGGAATGCCGGGCTGACCTTGTCCCGGGAGAGGAACAGCGGCGCGAATGCCGCGGCGTGCAGCGCGCAGTCGAACATGACCTCTTTCACCCGTGGGTTGTCCTTCACCTTCGCATCCGCCAGCGCGAAGCGCAGCATGACGCCGATCCGGTCATCGTGGATGTACTCCACGATCGCGTCGTTCGCAGAGACCGGCAGGGCCACGATCTTGCGCAGCTGCATGTTTTCCTTGATTGTGCCGATCGTTTCTTTCACCATCAGGTGCAGCTCGTCCGTCGGGGCGTTGAGATTCTGCGCCGCGACCTTGTCGAGGAGCTTGTGCCCGAGCTCCTGGAAGAGGCTGTTGCGGGCCACGAAATCCGTTTCGCTGGTGAGCTCCAGCAGGATGCCCCTGTCCGGGAGGATCCGGGAAAAAATCTTTCCGCTGTTGGTGACGCGGTCGCTCTTCTTCACCGCCGCGGCCAGGCCCTGCTCCTTGAGAAGCCGCTCCGCCTTTGCGAAATCCCCTTCCGCCTTGATGAGCGCGTTCTTGCAGTCCATCATCCCCGCCCCGGTCTTCTCCCGGAGCGTCTTCACATCGGTTGCCTTGATCTCCATAGAACTTCCCTCTCACTCCTTGTACAGCTTGTCTTCGTCTATCTCGGGCTCTTCGAGGGAAGGAGTCGTCTCTTCCTTTTTTCCCGCATCATCCGGATTGTAGTTCGAGTAGTCCTTGTCGGTGAAACCGGTGCCCGCCTCTTCCGTCGCGGCTCCGACGGCGGCGGCCAGGGGCACTTTCTCCACCTCTTCCTGGTCGTACTTCGACTGGGCGGCGAATTCCCCCTTGTCGATGGCCTCGGCGAAGACCTCTTCGCCTTTTTCCTCCTGGAGCGTCTCCACGACCTCCAGGCCCACCTCGTTTTCCGCCTCGATCACGGCGTTGGCGATGATCTGGGCAAAAAGGTTGATGGCCCTGATCGCATCGTCATTGCCGGGGATGGGAAACGTGATGCCTTCCGGGTTGCAGTTGGTGTCCACCACCGCGGCGATGGGAACGTTCACCTTCCGCGCCTCGGTGACCGCGATCGATTCCTTGCGCGTGTCGATAACGAACACGATGCCCGGCAGCTCCTTCATTTCCTTGATGCCGCCGAGGTTCTTCTCCAGCTGCGTGCGCTCCTTCATGAGCCGCGCGATTTCCTTCTTCGTGAGATTCTCAAAGGTGCCGTCGATCTCCATCTTCTCCAGCTTCTTGAGGCGGAGAAGGGATTTTTTGATCGTGGCGAAGTTGGTGAGCATGCCCCCCAGCCAGCGGTTGTTCACGAAGAACATCCCGCAGCGTTTCGCCTCGCGTTCCACCGTCTGCTGGGCCTGCTTCTTGGTGCCGACAAAGAGCACGGACTTGCCGGCAAGAACGGTCTTTCGCACCGCCTCGTAGGCATCCTTGATCGCGACGATCGTCTTCTGCAGATCGATGATATGGATGCCGTTTCGTTCCGCGAAGATGTATTTCTTCATCCTCGGATCCCACCGCTTCGTCTGGTGTCCGAAATGGACGCCCGACTCGAGCAGGTTTTTCATGGTGACAACAGCCACAATGGTCCTCCTTCCCCTCTCTCCATGGCTTATATACCTTCCGCATACGGGAAGGTGGAATTGAAAGGGTCTCGATCAAAAATGGTAATCGTTCCTGACCAAGATGCCATAAAACGCTTCCAGTGGCAAGCCTACGACGTTGCTGTACGAGCCCTTGATCCAGTCGACGAGAAATGCGCCCCGCTCCTGGATGCGGTACGCGCCCGCGGCGCCCGCCCACTCGCCCGTTTCTATGTAGAAGCGAACCTCCGAGGCCTCCATGGCCCGGAACTTCACCTCGGTGCACACGACCTCCTCCTCGATCGGCTTTCCCCGCTGGACCAGCAGGGCAATTCCCGAGTAGACCCTGTGCACTCTCCCCGAAAGCATCCGGAGCATCGATTCCGCATCCTCGGGGCCCGTGGGCTTGCCGAGCACTTTTCCATCGATCTCCACAACCGTGTCCAGGCCGAGCACCCACCGCGGGGATTCCGTTTTGAACAGGGCGAGTATCGCCTCGACCTTGCGCCGGGCGATCCGAACCACCATCTCCGGCACCGGCAGGCCGGAGGAGTAGTCTTCCGCGATATCCGGGGGAATCACCTTGAGGGGAAGCTTCACCTTCGTGAGAAGCTCGCGCCTCCGCGGCGATCCCGACGCGAGGATGATCGTTTCCATGGCCTCAGGCTCCTTCCAGCATTCTCAGGAGGAATGTCTTCATCATGCTGTTCGCGGTGGGAATGCGATCCACCTCGCGTGAGAGATGGGTCGACCTCGGGCTCCACAGCCCGACCATCGCCTGGATCCACGGAGTGGCGGTCAGCGGCGAGAGGTGCTGTCCGCCGGACCGCAACCTGTCCACGATCTCCCCTCTTCGCCGCGGAGGCCGGCCTGTCAGGTAGGAATCTGCCAGGGGATACAGGAAGGCGATGAATGGATCGTTCGCCTTTCCCTCCTCCACGCCGACCTGGACGCCCAGCTCGTCCCGCGCTCGATCCATGGCCCGCCGTATCCCTTGGATGACCGCTGCCCGCCCTGCGGCTGACCGGGACAGGACCATCCCGCAGTCCGAGGGGTGGTAGTACGCGCGGGACCGGGGCAAGTCGTATCCGCGGGCGGAACGGGCGACGAGGCCGACTTGCGCGAGGAGCTCGTTCACGTGGAAATGGCTGCGGAACGTCGAGACGCCGTGGTCGGACGAGAGAACGACCAGCGTGTCACGATCCGCCTCGGCCATCACGCGGGAAACCAGGTCATCGACCAGCCGGGCTGATCCGAGAAACAAGTCGCGCGTGCGGGGATCAGGGCGCGGCGAATCCAGCAGGTCGAAACAGGCATGGTTGAGCTCATCGATCAAAGGAAAATAACCGATCACCAGGCGCGAGGAGGTGCCCCTGATCGCATCGATCATGAGGGATTCCTTCTGCCTCATTCCGATTGCAACAGGGGCCATCTCCATGGCGATCGGAATCTTCGCGCCCTCCTCCTTCCCGCGGTTCAACCCGCGGACGGCGCGGGATACGCTGAAATCGACGAAATCTTCCCCCGCCGCGGGCGGCCGAAACGCGCCGCGCACGAGCGGCGAGGCGAGGGGGGCGAGGGAGACGTGCGATCGGTCGAGGAGGCACGCACATACGCGCAGGCTGCGGGAAACCTCGATGGTGCGCAGCTCTCCGGGGAAAAGCTCGGCCTTTGTTCGCCCGCCCTTTCTGATCCGTACGCCATTGCGAGAAGGTGAAAGGCGAAGCTCGATTCCCCGGCACAAAGCACGCGAGCCGCCCCGTGCCACCTCTCTCACCTGCGATTTCATCAATGTGCGGTACCCGTCGTACCCGAAATCCAACCCTCGATGTCTGCCCGTCCACACACGGTCATTCCGGAAGGCCACGTTCATCAGAGAATAGCCGATACCCCTTTCCCCGAGCTCTTCCCAGATGGTGCGGACATTCTTCGACGGAGCCGCGAAACCGCTGATCGACTGCCCGGGATACCGGGGATCCGGCATGAAGTATCCCCATATCCCGCTTTCGCGCGGCTCGGCACCGCTGAAGAGGGTGAGGAGAGCCGTGGGAGTCTGGCACCCGGGTGACGAAGGCGTGCAGCCGTCGAGGACGCCTTCCCGCGCGAATCGCGAAAGGCCGGGGAAGGTGCCGGACGCGAGGAAGAATCGCGCATGCGAGATTCCCATGCCGTCGAGGACGATCCAGTAGATCCGCTTGAACGCTTCGATTGACAACCGCTTCTCTTCCCGGTATCGTGTGGTGTACGGGCGCGGCACGAGGATTGCATGTTCCGCGCATTTGGGCAATTAGCTCAGTTGGATAGAGCGATGGCCTCCGGAGCCATAGGCCGCGCGTTCGAATCGCGCATTGCCCACTTTTTAATTATTTTGGCGTAACGACTTAGATAAAAGTGGTCACTGCCAAATGGGCATCGAAAACGGCCACGGCACAGATATGACACCAGATAGGAGGTCGTCATGCCGAGGTACCGCGAAAAGTACACACTCATCCCGCGAAAAACGAAGTCAGGCACAATCGTCTATCACATCCGCTACTACCCGCCAGGCAGCGACAAGCGCGTCACGGTCAGCACTGGCTGGCCTATTCGCGACTACCTTGACGCTTCTTCGAGGGCTCGCCCTACGAAGACTTAGCTAGCCCTGCGACGCTGAACCCGAAAATAGCGTTAGCCGAGTCATTGGTATCGATAGTGAACGGGGCCTGTTTCATGGAATCGCTAGAATCGGTGGAAAATTGGATAATAAAACTCGCACTTCCGTCCGGCGCGATCGCTGTAACCGGCTGGGTCGTAACGACAAAGCCAGGGCCGCCACCGTAAACAGGTGGAGAGGCTAGAAGCATGAGATTATCTTTTCCTTTGTTCTCTATAGTAAATATAACAACAGCGGGATTTGACGGATGAGACGCGGGAAAAGTGAACATGCCTCCGAATGGGATCTCGGTTCCGCCGCTTGTTAGCCTGAATTTCGGACCGGCGGGTGAACAACCAAGTAGCAAAGGCAACATGCACCCAAGGACAGTAAGGAATTTTAACGCTACTTTCATTTGCTTCCTCCTGTGGTCCCTCGTGCTGGACAAAGATGGTAGGCTGAACAGGCCAATACGGGACCCAAACTATTTAAAGCAATTCAAAGCCGTTCGACTGCACTTGTCAAGCCGCCATGGCTGCAGCCCTTCTCGCAGTGAACTCGAAAGGTTCACGCTTAGATGCGCCATGACAAATAGAAGCAAGGCCTGGAATCTGAGCAGGAGACTACATCTGGATGCTAGAAAGACGCCGGGATGAGCCCCTGTAGCTGCCTGCGAGGACGATATTTTCTGAATCCCGAAACGCTGGCTCCGGTATGTTCATTTACTGCACCATCGCGACGACAATTAAAAGCCGCACGACCTAAACGCAATGTGGCCATAGGTCATTTCGCGACACAAATATGACACCACCTTGCAAAAATACACAGACAATCCGAGTTTGGGGCAGATAAAGCGCGATTGACTATCTCCTTGTCCCGCGATACTCTGGACAAACATAGACGGAGAGCGACAAACAGGGATTTTCCTTGGTGGCCACCTCCGGAGCCATAGGCCGCGCGTTCGAATCGCGCATTGCCCATTACATTTTCCGCCGTGGGCCTTACTTCGCCTCGACGAGCTTTCCAAATCGATTGGCAACTGCCAACGCAGGATCGAGGGGAACCTCCACCGCCCGTGTACCCTTGGGAATCCCGATCGCGTGCACTGTTCGGGGCCGACGCGCCCCGAACTTCGGGAGGAATTGCTGCTCCCGGTCGAACATTTCAGTTGTCATTTCTCGAATCTCCCGAAGGGAGAGCACGGAAGACGTGAGCGGATCCATGGCGATGGCGGCCATCGCCAGCTCGGGGTCACCTGTCAGCGCGGCTTCCACGCCAAGTTTCTGCACGGTGACGTTGCTCTGGTTCATGGCTGCAAGCGCGGGAGGGAGCGCCCCGACCTGGGCAGGGTGCAGACCGTTCGAGTCCGCGAATACCGGTACTTCCACACAACAATCGTCGGGCAGGTTCGAGATGAACCCCTTGTTGATCACGTTTCCCTGGAAGCGGAAGAGCCTGCCCGTCGCGAGTGCCTCGATGATCCAGGAACAGAAGTCGACGCTCCGAGGCTCCAATTTCCCGCTTTCGTACTGCAAATAGTCTGTCGCTGCAAATTTCTGTTCCGTCATCTTTTGAAAAGCGTACGAGAAGCCTGTCTCCCCCCCAAGCCCTGGCTGGTCGCAGTATTCTTCTAGTACTGCCCGATTCTTGCGGAACCAGGGGAGGTAGTCTGACAGGTGACCGCTGGATTCGGTCATGAAGTATCCGAAATGCCGCGCCACCTCTCCTCGGACTTTCTCATTTACATAGTATTCGGGCTTTTCCAAATTCTCTCGGAACAAAGGATACAGATCCCGGCCGTCCTTTTCGAGCTTCAGAAACCACGCCATATGATTGATGCCCGCCGCCAGAAAGTCGATCTCGTCTTTCCTCACTCCGACATAACGCGAAATGAGGTCAAGGGTGGTCTGGACCCCATGGCAAAGACCCGCGAAGGCAAGATTGCTTGTCCTGCCGATAGCCATGCAGATCATGGCCATTGGATTGACATAGTTCAGAAGCACCGCCTTCGGACAGATCTCCTGGACATCACGCACGATATCCACGATGATGGGGATCGTGCGAAGAGCCCGAAACACTCCGCCGGGACCGACGCATTCTCCTACACAAACGTCGACACCGTATTCCTTGGGGACCTCATAATCCACCTGGAATGCCTTTGACCCGCCAACCTTGATGGTCGTGATCACGAAGTCGGCACCGTGGAGAGCCTCTCGTCGGTCCGCTGTCGAACGTATCGTCGCCTTCAGTCGATTCTGCGCAACAATCTTCTTCACATAGTTTTCGACTTTCTGAGCTCGCGGAAGATTGGTGTTTACCAGCACGAAAGACGAGTCGCTGAGCGCAGGAGTTGCAAGCAAGTCATTCATCACCGTCGTGCTGAAGATTATGCTTCCGGCACCGATCACAACGATCTTCTTCATTCTACCCTCCTGGAGACGGGCTCTTCACTTGAATGCACCCTGCGCGATTCCCGAAATGAACGTCTTTCTGAAGACAAGGAAAATAACTATGAGCGGCAGGGAGCTCATGAAGCAGGCCGCCATGATCTGGCCCCACTCCACCTCTCTCTGGGTGCCGAAGAGTCGGGAGATGTTCAGCGAGACAGTATACATTTCCAGTTTGCTGGTGACGATGAGCGGCCACATGAAATCATTCCAGATATCCATGAATACGATCA
>JBKQPS010000299.1:0-10552 GCA_052144915.1 Spirochaetia bacterium
CTGCGGCGGGGGACACATGCTGGACACGGATATTGAAGGGCTTGACCCGGCGCAGGCTTCGCAGTATGTGCTGGCTTTCCTCACCACGCTGAAGCAGACCGAGAAATCGCTCGACGCGGCGCGGGAGGACACGAATACGTGGACGCGCCGCGTCACCCTCGCCCGGTCCCGGGGGGAGGAGACCCTTGCCGCGCAGGCGCAGGCGCGACTGTCGGACGCGACGGCGAAGCAGTCGCGGCTGGAATCGGAGCTGGCCGACCTGCGGGCGAAAGTGGCCGTCCTCCGGGAGAAACTCGCGCGCCTGAGGATGACGGGCGGCAGGCTCGTCGACGCGGACCTGCTCCTCGCCCAGCTGCAGATGGCGGCAGGGAAGAAGGACGAGCTGGGCGAGGCAATGAAGAAAGCGGAAGCGAACGCCGCGCTCGACGAGCTGAAGAAAAAGACGCCCGGTGCATAGCGGCGATGCCAATCCGCCTGACGGCGATGCCAATCCGCCTGGCGGCGATGCCAATCCGCCTGGCGGCGATGCCAATCCGCCTGACGGCGATGCCAATCCGCCTGACGGCGATGCGACGGTGAACGGGGACATGCTGGACGACTTCCGTCGGACCAGGGTCCCTGTCTCGCGAATCTACGAACCCTCGGTCCTCTGCGCCGTCCTGGGGGCGGCCGGCAGACCGGAGCAGGACCTGCTCCTGGAAAACCTGCGCGAAGACGGGATTCCCTGGATGCATCGACGCGGCGGCGGGGGAACGGTCGTGCTGGGACCCGGGCAGGTCGTGCTCGCCCTGGTCACGGAGGTGGATTCTCCGTTCCGCAACAAGGAATACGCTGCCGAGATCAATTCCTGGATCGTCGAAGCCCTCGGCAGCCTTGCGATCACCGGCGTCACGCCCGAGGGAACCTCGGACCTCGCGATAGGCAGGAAGAAGATCGTCGGAACCTCGATCTATCGCACGCGCCTTGTGCTCTTCTACCAGGCGAGCCTCCTGGTCTGCAATGACATCTCCCTGTTCACCCGGTACCTGGCGATGCCTGCCCGCGTTCCCGACTACCGGCAGGGCAGGACACACGAGGAGTTCTGCACGACACTTGCCCGGGAAGGATTTCGGGGAAGCGTGGCGGATGTCGCGCAGGCGCTGCGGGAAACCGTGGAATCGAGGCTGCCGAAATTGAAGTAAGCCCCTCCCCTTTCGGCGAGTACTCCCCCGCGTCCTGGGTGGGTAGATTCTGTACGGAAGGGAGTGTGCAATGGCCAACATATTGAAGGATCTGTCAGCCGCCCTGCGCGCGGCGATACAGCGGGCATCCGCGTTCACCGTCGGGCTGGAGCGCGCGCCGTACGGGGTGAGCGGTGTGCTGATCGGGGGCGATCGGGTTCTCACCGCGAGCCATCTCGTGCCGGACGAGGGAATCACGGTTGCGCTTCCGGACGGATCGAAAAAGGAGGCGAAGCTGGCCGGACGGGACCCGATCCACGACCTGGCGCTGCTGCGCCTGGGCTCCGATGTAAAGGCGGTCGACGTGCCGGCGGCCTCGGTTGCCGTGGGGGACCTCGTGGTGTCTCTCAAGCGCGATTCCTTTGACGGCATCAACGCGGCGCTGGCGATGGTCAGCTCTACCGGGGCAAAGCTGAGAATCGGCCGCAGCGGGGTGCTGGAACGCTACTTCCAGACCGACGCCGATCGGCTGACGGGAACCACGGGGGGGCCCCTGGTGGACGCGGACGGAGCGTTCGCCGGCATCCAGGTTTTCAACCGCCGCATGGGCGCCGAAGTGTCGATCCCCTCGGACCTGGCCCTCGCGCGCGCACGCCTTCTCGAGGAGAAAGGGAGCATCTCTCGTCCGTACCTCGGCGTCCGCAGCCAGGAAGTTCCCCTCACGAAGGGAGGCAAGGAGCTGCTGAAATCGCGGCAGGACACCGGGCTCCTCCTGGTGTCCGTGGAATCAGGCAGCTCTGCCGAGCGCGCGGGCCTCGAGGTGGGAGACATCCTCGTCGGTGTTGCCGGTTCCGCGGTGGCCGACCACGAGCAGCTGGTCACGCTGCTGGCCGAGCGCGGCGCCGGGGCGAAGGTCGACGCGCAGGTGATACGGGGAGGCGCGCTGCGGAGCGTGCCCGTCACCATCGGCAGCGCATGAACCGGTCCCGGCCCCGCGCGCGCATCCGGGTCCGCACGACGGACCCGCTGCTGCGCTCCCAGATCGTGGAGCGTCTCGCGGGCCTGGGCGAGATATCGGTGGAAACGGACGAGGCGGAAGCCGGGGCGCCCGTGAACGGCACGCGCGCTCCCGACGCCGCCGTGGAGATATCGGCGCGGCAATCCGCCCTCACGCCGCGCGAGACGGAAGTGCTCGGGCTCCTCGCCGAGGGCCTTGCGAACAAGGAGATTGCCGCGCGCCTTTCCTTCAGCACGCACACGGCGAAGTTCCACGTCGAGTCGATCCTGAGAAAGCTCGACACTGCCAATCGGGCGGAGGCGGTGAAAGAAGGCATCCGGCGCGGCCTGATCGGGCTCTGAGCCCCCGCCTTGTATTTCCGGCACTGATGCCCCTATCTTGAAACCCATGCCAGGAAGGAAAAAACCCGAACGCAAAGGACCGGGCGTCGGCAGCCTGCGCGCGCTCCTGCCATTCGTGGCCGCGCACTGGCCCGCCCTGGCGGCCGGATTCGGGTTCATGATCGTGCAGAACTACGGGGCGGTCAGGGTCCCTTCGTACTTCCAGAAGATCGTCGACGAGATCACCGGGCTCAACCGCGGGAGCGTCGTCGAGGGCCTCATCCTCACCGCGATCCTGTACGCGGCGGTCACCGTGGTCTCCATGTACCTGATGCGCCGTTTGATCATCGGCGCATCGCGGCACATCGAGTACAGCCTCCGCGAACGGATCTACGATCGCCTCCTGGAGCTGGACCATTCCTTCTACATGGCGCACGAGACGGGAGACCTGGTCTCCCGGACCACCAATGACCTGGACAACGTGCGCACGCTGCTGGGACCCGGCATCATGTACATCCCGAACTCCCTCAGCCTGTTCGGGCTGTTCTTCCCGGTGCTCTTCAAGCTGAACGCGACGCTCATGGCCGTCGTCAGCGCAGTCCTGGCAGGCGTCATTGCGCTGGTCTTCATCGTCCTGCCCCGTCTGGCCCCCTATTTCCGGCGGATCCAGGAGTCCACGGGCGCAATCAACAGCCGGGTATGGCAGGTGGTATCCGGCATGACCACGCTGAAGCTCCACACCATGGAAGAACAGGAAGAGAAGAGGTTCACGGCGCTCAACCGGGATTTTCTGGGCCGCAACATGGCGACCGCCCGGATCCAGGAGTTCCTCTGGCCGACCTTCATCTTCGTCTTCTCCCTCACCCAGCTGGTGGTGATCCTCGTGGGAGGCCGCCTGGTCATCTCCCGTGCAATGAGCCTCGGCCAGCTCCTGCAGTTCAACGTGATGATCACCGCGCTCACCTTCCCCGTTCTCTCCATGGGCTGGATCATGTCCCTGATCCAGCAGGGCATCAGCGCGATGGGCAGGATCAACGCGATCCTCGAGGGCCCGGTCGAGCGCCGTGCGGACTGGGTCCGCCTGGGGGACGACGCGGTGACTTTCCGGGTCGAGAACCTGCGCTACGCCTATCCCGGCCACGACACGCCGAGCCTGGACGGGGTCAGCATGTCGATCGGTCCGGGCGAGTTCATCGGAATCACGGGCACCATCGGCAGCGGGAAGTCCACGCTGGTGAATGTCCTCACCGGCCTGCTGCGGCCGCCACGCGGATCGGTGTTCGTGGGCGGCGCGGACATCCGCGACATCGAGCCAGCCGCGCTCTTCTCGAAGATCAGCATCGTGTCGCAGTCCCCCTTCCTCTTCTCCCGCTCGCTCGCCGAAAACATCGCGATGGGACATGACGACGAAAAGGGGAACGGCGTGGCCGAAGCCGCGGAGCTCGCCGGCCTTTCCATCGACGTCGCCTCTTTCCCGGAGGGCTACCAGCAGGTGCTCGGCGAGCGCGGCATCACCCTGTCGGGCGGCCAGAAGCAGCGAACCGCGATCGCCCGCGCGCTGATGAAGGACTGCCCCGTGGTGATCCTCGACGACTCCCTGTCCAGCGTGGATGCGCGAACGGAGTCGACGATCATCGACAACCTCCGGCGCTTCCGGGGCGGAAAGACCATCATCATCGTCTCGCACCGCATCTCTCCTTTGAAAGGTGCGGACCGCATTTATGTGCTTCACGAGGGAAAGGTCGCGGAGCAGGGCTCGCACGGAGAGCTGGTCGCCCGGGGCGGGCTGTACGAGCGGCTGGTCCGCTACCAGCAGATGGAGAAGAGTCTCGCGGAGCCGGGAGCCGTGGAATGACCAGCGGACCTGAGACGAAGGTGCTCGCCCGGCTGCTCCCCTACGTGCGGCGCTACACCTGGATTGGGATCGGCGCCCTTGCCTGCCTGGTGATCGTGGATGCGGCGAGCGTCGCCCAGCCCTGGCTCGTGAAGCGCGCCATCGACACGAACGTCGTGGGGAGGGACCTCCCGGGGCTCTTCCACACGGGCATCCTCCTCGTGCTGGTGACGTTGTCGAACTACGGGTTTTCCTTTCTCTCGGGCTACGGCATCCAGTACCTCGGCCAGCGCCTGCTCCTCGACCTGCGGATGGACCTTTTCCGCAAGGTCCTCGGCCTCTCCAACGACTACTTCGACCGGACCCCGGTCGGCACGACCCTCACCAACCTCTCGAACGACCTGGAGGCGCTGCGCGAGTTCATCGCGGACGGGATCGTGAGCACGGCCGGCGACCTCCTGAAGGTCGCCTTCATCCTGGCCGCAATGCTCCTCATCGACTTCCGCCTCGCCCTGGTTGCTTTCATCACGATCCCGCTCTTCGTGACGGCCGCGGTGCTCTTCCGGGCACGCATCCGGTCGGGGTTCCGTGAGGTGAGGAGAGCCAACGGCGAGATCAACGTCGCCCTGAGCGAGACCATCTCGGGCGTCCGCGAGATCCACCAGTTCGGCTATGAGGAGCAGAGCAGGAAATCCTTCGCCCTCAACAACACCAACTACCTCGCCGCGTACCTGAAGGTCGTCAACGCGTACGCGCTGTTCTTCCCGGCGATCGAGATCATCACGAACGCGAGCATGATCCTCACCGTGCTGTTCGCCCATTTCTGGGCCGGAGTGCAGCTGCAGATCGGGGTGATATTCGCCTTCTTCGCCTACATCAGCATGCTGTTCTACCCGCTGCGGCAGCTCGCGGAAAAGTTCAATCTCCTCCAGTCCGCCCGCGCCGCGTGCGAGAGGATCTTCGCACTCGCGGACGAAAAGGTGACCATCGTGTCGCCGCCGGACACCCTCGGGCGCGCCCTCGGATCCCCCGCGGAGCTGGTTTTCGAAAAGGTCCGGTTCCGCTACACGCCGGACGCCCCCGTCCTGCGCGGCATCTCTTTCCGGGTCGCCCCGGGGGAGAAGGTGGCGATCGTGGGTCCGACCGGGAGCGGAAAGACGACGCTGATCAGCCTCGTGACCCGGCTCTATGACGTGCAGGAGGGCAGGATCCTCCTGGACGGCATCGACGTCCGCCGGATACCGCTGGAAAAGCTCCGCCGCGCGGTGGCGACGGTGCCCCAGGACGTCTTTCTCTTCACGGGCACGGTGGCGGAAAACATCTCCCTTCACAACCCGTCGGCGGACTGGCGCGTCGTGGAGCACGCCGCGCAGGAAGTGCGCGCCAATGGATTCATCGCGAAGCTGCCCCTCGGGTACGCCGAGCAGGTCGGGGAAGAGGGGCGCCGTCTCTCGGAAGGCCAGAGGCAGCTGCTCGGGCTCTCGCGGGCTTTCGCGCGCGATCCGGGCCTCGTCATTCTGGACGAGGCCACGTCGAACATCGATTCGGAGACCGAGCACCTCATCGGCGAGGGGATCCAACGTCTGCTCTCCAGCTGCACGGCGCTGATCATCGCGCACCGGCTCTCCACGATCCAGTCAGCGGACCGGATCCTCGTGCTGCAGGGCGGAGAGATCGTCCAGGAAGGACGGCACGAGGAGCTCGTTGCGCGGCACGGGCTGTACCGGCAGCTCTACGAGATGCAATCCCTCATGCTGGCAGAATAGATTCGCGTCCGGCGTTCGCCTCTTCCAGGATGAGGGCGACCTGCTGCACGTCCTGTGCGAAACGATCGGTGAGCCTCTTCTTTTTCAGATTCTCGCGGATGATCCACGAGATGTCGGCATCCCGGACCGCGGCGCTCTTCCTCATGAGGGTGAAGCCTTCGCCCGGCCGTTTTGAAACGAACACGCTCAAGGCGTAGCCCATGCCCTGGCGAAGTATCTTGAAAGATTCCTGCTTCCTGTCCCGGGCGTCCGTCCGGGAGATGGCGTTGAGAATGGTCCGCGCGGTTTCCATGCAGAAACCGGCAAAGTCCTCGTCCGACAGGATCGGCGGGTGCGCGAGACCGGCGGCAATGGCGCGCATCTCCAGTGCCGACGCCCCGGGGAGCCAGTCCGTGACGATGCTCTTCAGCGCCTCGAGATCCTGTTCACCGATGAGCTGCAGCGCCATTGCCGCCGCCTCCCGCAGCCGCCACCGCGGGTCGGAGGCGGCGGTCCGTATCGCCGAAAGCGCCGCGCGCCGCCGAGGCCGGGGTAGGCCGGTGCCGTACAGCACACCCAAGGCGAGCACGGCGCAAAGAGGAACGTACTCGCCGGGCGTGTTCACCGGGGCTTTCGTCGGAGACGTCGCCGCGGTCTGCAGGAGGAACTCCCACTGCCATTCCTCCAGGTGCATGCGCCCCACGGCGGCGGCAAAGGAGTGGGCGAGCTCGAGGTTGGCCCGCGGGCCGGGAAGGCCCGAGTTCTCTTCCAGCAGCGTCCGCAGCTTCGACAGCGTGCCGCGCGACCCGAAGAGGATGCCGAACGCCGGAAAGGACTTCACTGCGCTTTTCTCCCCCTCAGAGGCCGCTCCTCCACCACTTCCCAGTGCACGTCCCGCCACCACGTGGACCCTTCGAAATCGGCGTGGACGCTCAGCAATGCAATCGTGCTGGAGCTGAATGAGGCTTCCGGCACCGTGGGCCGGATCAGGGACTTTTCCTCCGGCGCCGCATCGGCGCACCCGAGGTAGAATCCCTCGGCGGCCGGGAAAAGACGGGCTTTCTCGGCTCCGCACAACTCCAGGGCGCGGGCCCGCAGAGACCCCCAGGCTCCGCCCGAATCGACACCGGCGTACAGGTGTCCCTCGACCCAGAGCGGACCCGTCAACCGTATGCGCCATCCCTGCCTGATCGAGCCGTTCAACTCCGCGAGCAGCGCCCGGGTGACCCGCGCGGCGTCGTCGAGAAACGCGATCGGGATCAGCGGCGGGAGCGCCTGTGCCGATGCCAGCCCATGCGCGGAAAAAAGCGCTGCCTGCAGCTTGCCCACCTCCGATTCGATGGAGCCCGGGGCGATCAGGGCAGCGAGGAAAACAGCTTCGTTCGGCATGGCCGTCGTGGTCCCGGAAGACCGTAGCATGGCAATCCGTCGGCCTCAAGGCGAGCTCCCTTGCTCGCGCACGGGGGGCGGGCTACAATCCCCGCATGAAGCGCAAGGTGCGTCGGATCGCGGGAAACCTGGCGGAATGCCTCTCACGCGTGGACGGCGTGCAGGCCGTCCTGCTCGGGGAGGCCGCCGACATCGAGGTGTTCGACCCGTATTTCACCATCGACCTGGACGTGTACACCGCGGGCGCTCCGCCGAGCCTGGAAGCCCGCGCCGCGCTGATGCCGGGCATGGACGCGTTCGAAACGTCTCCGGTCGCCGCGGTGGACAGGTTTCTGCTCGAAGAGCTGCCCGCCAGCATTCACTATATCCGTTCCGCCGACGTTGACAGGATGCTCCTGCGCATCTCGGAGCAGACGTGGGTGTTCCACGAGCCAGGAACAAACGCTCTGTACCGGATCGAGCGGGGCGAGGTCCTCTTTCGCAGCAGCACCTGGCTCGAGGAGGCGCGGGCGGCGCTGGCGCATGTCCCGGCGCAGTTCTGGTGGCAGGCACGCCTTCGGGCATTCTCCCTGGCGGAGCGCGCACTGGCCGACCTTGGCGCGGCGGCGCACCGCGCGGACACGCTTTTCTTCCTGCTTTCCGCCTCCCGGCTCGCGCGGTGCGTCGCGAGCTTCCTTTTCGCTGTCAATCGTCAATTCGAACCGTCCGACCGGATGCTCGCCGAGCGGATCGCCACGCTGCCGGTCATCCCGGACGGTTTCCTGGGGCAGCTGGACAATCTCATCCGACCCATCGGGGACATCTCCATGGAGGCGCGCCGCGAGATCGCCCAGCACATCGTGCGGAGCCTCATGCCCTTTGCCGTGAAGGAAGCGGAGTGACGGCCTGCCTCCGGGCGGGCGTTCGGATCGGCCTGTGTGCCGCGGCCCTCCTCTTTTCGGCGGGATGCTCGTCGAAGTTCCAGGCCTTCCCCTTCCAGGGCCCGGGAAGCTCACGCACCGACATCTGGCAGTCGCCGAGGGTGTCCCGGGACCGGGAAGCACGTTTCCAGCCCGCGCCGGGCGAGCTGTCATCGCCCGAATACCACCTCGCGTCACCCATTGTCGTCTCGTCGCCTGGTGAGGCCTTCGGCTTTTCCTACGCGAGCGACGTCGGGCCGATCTCCCTCACGATCTTCTCTGACAAGGCCAGAGTATTGAATTCCTTTCCCCTGCCGGCGACCAGCGGGACGACGCTGCGCTACCTGCTTCCGCTGGAAACAGGCAGCCGGATCTGGGGTTACCAGCTCTCCGCATCGCCGAAGGCGGATTCCGCCTCGACGGTCTCGGCCCGGGGGACCATGACTCTCCACGGGGCGGGGATTCTGCCGTCCGTGCACGGGTTCGCGATCGAACCGGGAATCCTCACGGTCGACGGGAGCGTGGAGGTGCTGTCCGCGTCCGCCGGCGCAACCTCCGCGCGCCTGACCGAGGCCTCACGCGCGGAGATGGGCGGCGGGATCTGGCTTCTCCGACTCACCCTCGGCGACGGCGCGGCCGGCGGGAGAATCGTCTTCAGCGAGCCGGGCGGAAGGAGCGCCGTGTTCGAGGTCGACCCGGCATCCACTCCACCCTGGCTGGATTTCGCGCGAGGCGCGATGCCATTCGTCCCCCGCGACGCGCAATTCACCGGCACGCTCAGGAGCTTCGAGATCCTCAAGGTTCGCGCCGATGCCCCCATCCCCGCCGACCCGGGTCAGATCCTCTCCTGGGACCAGTCTTCCTGGCGAAAGCCGGACTTCGAGCTCTTTGCATGGAGCCGGTTCCCGCGGGTGCTCATCCTGGACATGGCCTCGTACCAGGTCCAGGACGCCTTCTTCAAACGGCTGGCATTTTTCGTGGAAAAAGCGGGCCACGCGGGCACGCTCGAGTCTTTCGCCGCCCTCGCGCGGCAGCACGGCTACAATGCCCACGACTACCGGGCCGAAGATCTTGCGCGGTTCTTCAACGCGGCCGAGAAGGACCCCTCCGGCCTCTCCGCGGAAGAGAGCGCTCTCGCCGGGATACTCGAGGCGAACGGAGTGGTGCGAAAGACCTCCGACGGATATTCTGCCGGAGACGGTTGCGTGCTTTCCATCTCCCGAAGCTCGTCTCCTCTCCTGCGGTCTCTGCTGCTGACCCACGAGAGCTTCCACGGGCTGTTCTTCACGACACCGGCATTCCGGGAAGCCGCGGAGACCGAATGGAGCGCGCTCTCCGCGGACGAGCAGGCCCTCTGGCTGGACTACCTTGGCGCTCGTTCCTACAACACTACGGATCACTACCTGGTCGTCAACGAGTTCCAGAGCTACCTTCTCCAGCAGGAACGGACCAGCATCCGCGGGTTCCAGGCCCTGGTCCTCGAACGGATGAGGGCAGGGACCGCCCGGGAGGCGGGGCTTGCCCGGCGGCTGGCGGCTGCCCACCCTTCCTCGTTCCTGGATGCTTTTGATGTGCTGGACGGCGCGTTGCAGTCAGCCGGAGGGCCGCCCGGAGGGCAGTCCATTGCCGTGAGAGAATTCCGCTTGCCTTGAGCGAGCGCTTGCTGTTACACTAGTATTTCGTCTCGCCATGTTTCCGGGGGAGGGGGACTATGGAGATTCAACGGCGCTTCACCCGATCCGGGGAAGGCCCATATTCAGGCATATCATTCGAACCGCGAACTTCCGAGATCCGCAATCCTGACGGCGCGGTCATCTTCCGACAGGAGAACGTCGTCGTTCCGACTCATTGGTCGCAGATCGCGACCGACATCCTCGCCCAGAAGTACTTCCGCAAGCGGGGGGTCCCGGCGGCTGCCGCAATGGCTGCTGCCGCGGTCACCGCGGGAGGCGGCGGCGCATCCGGTGCAGCGGGCTCCGCTGCCGGCAGCGCTGCCACGGCCGGTACGGCAACAACCGCCGGCACGGGGCAGGAGACAGGCACCCGGGGTGAAACGGACGCGCGCCAGGTTTTCCACCGGCTCGCGTTCACCTGGATGGACTGGGGCAGACGGTACAAGTACTTCTCCACGGAAGAGGACGCGCAGGCCTTCTACGACGAGATGTGCTTCATCCTGGCCCGGCAGAT
>JBKQPS010000300.1:0-5094 GCA_052144915.1 Spirochaetia bacterium
GCGCGAACCACAGCTCCCTGCATGTCCTCTCGAACAACGCCGCGCTTCTCTCCATGACCCGCCGGCTCTCACCGGAAGGCGTCGAGTCGATATTTGCGACGAACTACCTCGGTCATTTCCTCCTCACGAATCTTCTCGCCGATATTCTGAAGGCCGGGGCGCCGTCCCGGATCCTCACGGTCTCGGGGCAGCCGGGCCTCATCGCGCGTTTTCCACCCCGGTTCGAGAGCCTGGGGAGCGAAGGGTCCTTCAGTCCCCTGCGGGCCACGCTGCGCGCGGCGATCGCCAAGGTCCTGTTCACGTTCGAGATCGCGCGCCGGCTCGAAGGAACGGGAGTCACCGCCAATACGTTCCATCCGGGTCTTGTGCGCTCGGGACTTCCCTCGCAGCTCCCGTGGTTTTTCCGCTTTCCGATGCGGCTGGCGTCGGCATTCTTCCCGGGCGAATCCGCGACCGGGAGGTTCCTCGCGTTGTCACCGGAGGTGGAGAACGTCACGGGACGGTGCTTTTCGCATGGTCGTGTTGCCGCGTTCGAGCCTCCGTACGACATCGAAGCCGCCGGGCGTGGGCTGTGGGAGATCAGCGCCCGGCTCAGCGGGCTCTCCTAGGCACATCGCGCGGCCGCTCCCGTGTTTGCCAATCACGGGACGGCGCAGTACTTTGCAACAGTAGGAACCGGACGTGGAGAGGAAAGTGCATGTCACATCGTCAGGCCGCACGCTGGTCACTTTGATCCCGGGAGACGGGATCGGACCCGAGGTCGCCGCCGCCGCACGGCGGGTCGTCGAGGCCGCCGGGGCACGCGTCGAATGGGAGGAACGGCAGGCGGGGGCGAGTGTGTTCAAGAAGGGCATCGCTTCCGGCGTTCCGCAGGAGACGCTGGAATCGATCAGGAAAACCCGTGTCGTGCTGAAAGGACCGCTGGAAACTCCGGTGGGGTTCGGAGAGAAGAGCGCGAACGTCACCCTGCGCAAGCTCTTCGAGACCTACGGTAACATCCGTCCCGTGCGCGAGTTCCCGGGGGTGCGCACTCCCTACTCGGGGCGCGGCGTCGACCTCGTGATCGTCCGGGAGAACGTGGAAGACCTGTACGCGGGGATCGAGCACATGGAGACTCCCGGCGTCGCGCAGTGCCTGAAAATCATCTCGCGGAAGGGATGTGAGAAGATCGTGCGGCTCGCGTTCGAGGTGGCCCTCGCGGAAGGAAGGAAGCGCGTGCACTGCGCGACGAAGGCCAACATCATGAAGCTCACCGAGGGCATGATGAAGCGGACATTCGAGGCGGTGGCAAAGGAGTATCCGCAGATCGAATCCCAGCACATCATCGTCGACAATTGCGCCCACCAGCTGGTGAAAAAGCCCGAGCAGTTCGACGTGATCGTCACGACGAACATGAACGGCGACATCCTCAGCGATCTGACCTCCGCGCTGATCGGGGGGCTGGGCTTCGCGCCATCCGCCAATATCGGGTCCGAGGCGGCGATCTTCGAAGCGGTCCACGGGTCGGCGCCCAAGTATGCGGGGAAGAACGTGATCAACCCGACCGCGGCCATCCTGACCGCGGCGCTGATGCTCCGCCACATCGGGGAGATGTCCGCCGCGATCGCGGTCGAGCAGGGCGTGCTCTGCGCGCTGGAAGACGGCGTGCTCACCCGGGACGTCGTCGGTGACGCCGGGGCCGCCTCCACGACCACCTTCACCGAGGCGGTCATCTCCCGGCTGGGCAGGAAGCCGAAACAGGCGAGGGTACGGGAGTACCGGCCGCTGAACCTCCCCACGGTCTCCTCCGACCCGGATTTCGTCAAGGTCTCCCGTCGCCGTGTGGTGGGGCTGGACGTGTTCGTGGAGTCGACGCTGCCCGTGGAGCAGCTCGGGAAGAGCGTCGAAGGACTGGTCGCGGGAAGCCCAGTGGAGCTG
Source organism: Spirochaetia bacterium (assembly GCA_052144915.1). Taxonomy (GTDB): domain Bacteria; phylum Spirochaetota; class Spirochaetia; order SZUA-6; family Fen-1364; genus Fen-1364. The sequence goes on from JBKQPS010000300.1 coordinate 1,918, forward strand.
AAGATGGTGGAAAGCCGCGGCACGAAGATCTACCCCTCGACGGGAACGATGACCGATACTGTCGATGCCTACCGGTGCCGGCTCATGCAGCGTGACGGCACCGGAGACCTCAGCGAGACGCAGGCGCTGGACGTGCTTTCGAAGGTCGGCGCGAAGCACCGCTGGATGCACGTGGAGAAGCTCAACGAGTTCGACGGGGTGCCGGGCTTCACCCGGGCGCAGGGAGAAGACTGAGACCAGGGCGGAGATCAGCCGCGCGCGGCCCGCCGCGCGACGTCCTCCCAGGCCGACCGCGGGAGCGGATGCAGGCCGGGAGCGAGCGAACCGGCCTCGTCGGAGAGGGTGAATCGCACGCCGGCGAGCATTGCGGCCATGGTGATGTCGAAGGAGTTGAGCGTATCGCCCTGTCCTGCGGTGAGGTTCGCCATGGAGCCGCCCGCGAACAGGTATACGGTCTTCCCGCCTGCGCGTGCCTCCTCGACAAACGGGAGCACCTCGCGGCGGGAGACGAGGGCCTCGACCTCGATCTCATCGCCCGCATGTCCGACGTTCATGAGGATGCAGCCATCAGCACACGCCGCGAGATGACGGGCAGCCACCACGTGGCGGCCGCCGGTGGCGGTGACCACGACGTCGGCGGCGCCAACCAGGTCGTCCAGGGGACCGGCGGGAAACCCGTCGTAGCGCGCCTCCAGCGCCCGGGCCGGGTCCTGCTCGGCCACGCTCACGGCGCCTCCGAGGGCCCGGGCGGTGAGGGCCACGCCTCGGCCGACCTGGCCGTAGCCGACCACCAGGACCCGCTTTCGGTGGAGGCCCAGCATGGTCCGCTCGGTGAAGGCCTGCCACGTGGTCTGTCCCACGAGGTAGCGGTTGTGGAGGCCCTCCTTGATGGGAACTTCGTCGCAGTTGAAGACCGGATAGCCCGGAAAGCTCCCTGCCGACAGGAAGCTCCGGAGTCTCGCGATTCCCGACCCCGTGGATTCCATGGCGGCCGCGACCTGCGCCGCGAGCGGTCGGGCAACGGGCCCCGCGCCGCGTCCCCTCGCGACAATTGCCGCGGTGAGGCTTGCGCCCATCTCCCACAAGTGGGTCGGCCGCCATTCGAGAGCCTTGCTCTCGGCTGAGGCGGCATCGGCCGGTGACATATCCCTCCACGCGTGGACCACCGCACCGCGCGACTGCAGCCGCTTCACCACGTCATCGCGTACCGTCGCGGGGTTGCATGTCGTGAGAAACAGGGAGGCACCGCGGTCCCGCAGGCCTTCCAGGGAAGCCGTCACTTTCGGCTCGAGGTGGATGGAGCAGGCAAGGCGCACTCCCTCCAGCGGAGGAAGGAGACGTATCTCCTCCTCCGTGAGAGGCATGTGCCTTCTCGCCCATTCCAGGCGCGCCTCCAGGTCCGGCGGTCGCGCACGACTCTCGCCCATGCTTCTGATATGATACCCCCAATGAGCGGAGGCCAGCAAATTCCGCCCGCCCGCGCCGCGGGCGCGCTCCTTCTGCAGAACTGCTTCTTCATCCAGCCCTCGGCGGATTCCGCGGGGATCCGCGGCGCGGACGTCCTGATCGAGAACGGGTCGATCGCACGGATCGGCCGCGGGATTCCGCGCCCGCAGGAGGCGAGGCTGATCGACTGCTCCCGCCACGTCGTGGTGCCGGGGTTCGTCAACACCCACCACCACTTTTTCCAGACGCTCACGCGCAACCTCCCGGCTGTCCAGGACGCGAAGCTCTTCGACTGGCTCGTGTACCTCTACGAGATCTGGAAGAGAATCGACGGGGAAGCGATCTACTGGTCCTCGATTCTCGCGATGGGTGAGCTCCTGAAGACGGGCTGCACCTGTTCCACGGACCACCTGTACCTGTACCCGAAAGGCGTGCGCGACGACTTTCCGGGGCTCCAGTTCAAGGCCGCGGAGAAGGTGGGAATGCGCTTTTCGCCATCGCGCGGCTCGATGTCCCTCGGGAAGAAGGACGGGGGTCTGCCGCCGGACACGGTGGTGCAGGACGAGGATACGATCCTCGCCGACAGCGAGCGGGCGATCCGCGCCTACCACGACCCGTCGCCCCGGTCCATGCGGAAGGTCGTCCTGGCCCCGTGCAGCCCGTTTTCCGTGAGCGAGCGGCTCATGCGGGAGTCCGCCCGGCTGGCGCGCCGCCACGGGGTGCGCCTGCACACGCACTTGGCGGAGACCGCCGACGAGAACGAGTACTGCCTCTCGAAGTACGGGGTGCGCCCCGTGGATCTCATGGAGAGGTGCGAGTTCATCGGGCCCGACGTGTTCTACGCGCACGGGATCTTTTTCAACGACGAGGAGCTGAAGACGCTTCACGCGCGGGGAGCGCACATCGCCCACTGCCCGTCATCGAACATGCGCCTGGGGTCCGGCTTCTGCCGGGTGCGCGACATGCTCGACCTCGGAATCCCCGTCTCACTCGCCGTGGACGGATCCGCGAGCAACGACTCCTCCGACTTTCTCGGCGAGATGCGGCATGCGCTGCTCCTGCAGCGGGTGTGGAAGGGCAGCGGCGCGCTCGGCGCGCGGGAGGTCCTCGCGATGGCCACCGTGGCCGGCGCCGACGCGCTCGGTTTTCAGGGCATCGGCAGGGTCGAGGAGGGATACGCCGCGGACCTGGCGATCTTCGACATCGGCAGGATGGAATACTGCGGGAGCCTGTCGGATCCCTTCGCCGCGCTGCTCTTCGCCGGCTACGATCACGGGACTGCCTACACGATCTGCAACGGTGCGCTCGTCGTCGACCAGGGGAGGCTCGTGGGCGTCGACGAAGAGGAGCTGATCCGGGAGGCCAACCGCATCTCGTCCCGGCTCACGCAGGCGTCCTGATCTATTCCTTCCGTCCGGTCAGCTTGATGATGTGGTAGCCGAACTGGGTGGAGACCACGTCGCTCAGGGAGCCGTGGGACAGCCGTTTGCACGCTGCCTCGAATCCCGACACCATCTTGCCGGGGCCGAACCAGCCGAGGTCCCCCCCGCGGGATTTCGAGGGGCAGGTGGAGTGCTCGCGCGCCATCGCTTCGAAGCTCGCGCCCCGCTTGATCTTCTTCAACAGCTCATTGGCAAGCTGCCTGTCCTTGACGAGTATGTGGCTCGCACGCCATTCCATGGGGAGATAATAGGACATTGGGGGTATCCATTTAACCGGAGTGACCGAGGC
>JBKQPS010000301.1:0-7814 GCA_052144915.1 Spirochaetia bacterium
GCGACTAGCATGACCGCTGCTGTTCCCCCTGTGGGCGTTGAAACTCCCCCGGCACGCAGGGAAGCGACCGCCGGAGGCGTGGACGCGCCGGCGCTTCCCGTCGAAACGCTCCTCACGACGCATCGCATCTTCGAGGCATGCGACCCGCAGAAGAAGAGCATCGCCGTCCTGCACGGGGACATCTTCGACTCGCGACCGGCTGTCGCGGTGTCCGCGCTTGCGGCCGTGAGCGCGCTGGCGGACCCGCGAAGTCTTCCCTACCTGGCCCGGCTGCTCGGCAGCGCGCAGGAGGAGGTGCAGTGCGCCGCCGTACGCGCCCTGGGCTCACTCGACCATCCGGATGCGCCCCGGCTCCTGCGCGACCTCGCCAGGACTGCCCGAACGGAAAAGCTGCGCCGCGAGATACTCGGAGCGCTGGCGGCCGCGGCGCCGCGGGACAATGACGTGATCGCCCTGGTCCGGCAGGCCGCCCGGACTCCCCTGGGGCCGCCGGGCGGGCGCGCGCACGCGGCCGGCCTCCTGCTGAAGGTCGGAGGCGAGCTCGCCCTCGAAGAGCTCCTTGCTGACGCGCGCGAGGAGGTGCTGGACCAGGTGGTGACTTCCGCCGGGGAGAATCCCGCGCTGCTGCCCCGGACGGTCGCGCACTGCACGCCGCTGTACGCGCGGCTTCCCGCGCGCAACCGTGCGGCACTGGCCGCCATGGCCGCCTCCCGGCCGCTGCCGGAATCGGCCGCGGTGCTCCGCGAGGCGCTCGCCGACCCCAACGCGGAGGTGCGGCGTGCCGCGTATGCCGCCCTGGGCACCGAGGCTCACCAGGCTCCCTGGTTCTCCGACATCGTCATGCAGATGGCGCACGCCGTGGAGGCCAACCCGGCGGTGGAGGACGAGGCGCAGCAGGCGATCGCGCGGATGGAAAAACACCCCGACGCCCGGACCGTCGTCGCGCCGGCCGTGCGCGGTGCCGTCATGGCACGCATCGCCGAGCTTTTCAAACAGCTCTCCGCCCCGGGGCGCAAGGTCTCCAGCGACACCCATGAGCTGGGCTGGCTCATCATGCGCTCCAAGGATTACCTGGAGTACTACGGCGAAGAAGAGTTCAAGGCAGCGCTGCTGCGCTGGCTGAAGGGGACGAGCACGGATACCGCCGAGGGCCTCATGAAGATGCTGAAGGCCACCGCCGTGCGGGTGGAAGTGCGCCATTTCGACGGGTACTCCGCCCTGGCAGACCTGATCAAGAATCCGAAGCGGACGGGCATCGCGCTGGTGGCCCGCGAGCTGGCCCTGGCCAGGCTCGGCAAGAGCAGGACCCTCTGGCACCTGATACGCGTTCTGCGTCTGAGCGCAATTTTCCTCTCCGCCGGCGCGGACGGCGCAGAGGCTTCGTTGCTGAGATCGATCTACTCGTGGTCGCGCCAGGAGAAGCTTTTCCGCCTTGCGGAGTCCGCGTTGTTCGCCATGGCGAAGGTGGACATTCCCGCGGCCGAGGAGGCGTGCAAGGAATGCCTCACCCTGCCGTTGTCCAGCAAGGTGCTCGCCATCGCCTCTCTGCACCTGCTGCGGGAGGTGCGCCTCGAGCTGCTGGAACCGGCCGCGACGCGGCTGCTCGCCTCTCAGGATGACCCGTACGTGACGATGAACGCCCTGGAAGCGCTCTCGGGAAGCGAACCCTCATCCAGCGGGGAGCTGGCAAAGGCGCTTCTCACGCGCTTTTCCCTGGCCGGCTCCCGCGAGGTTCGCGACGCGCTGGTCACCGCCCTCGGGGAGAAGGTCGCCGTGGACATCACGGAGAGCCTGAAGGAGCCGGCCCTCAGCGGCGACGAGGCGCGGCGGGCCGCCGCCCTTGCGATCCTCGAGCGGCGGATCACCCACGGGCTGGCGGCCAACCGCGACGGGATGGTGGAGTTTCTCTACCGCGTCCTGCGCGGCGATCACGAGCCCAGCAGGAGGTCCGCCGCCCTCATGCTGTGGAAGATGGGCGACGACTACGCCCCCGAAGTGCTGCGGGACCTGATCAGCTCCGGCAGCGACGAGGTCGTCTCCGATGTCCTCCGCCGGCTCCCGGGGAGCCTGCGCGAGCCGGTTGTCTCGGCCCTTTCAGGCCTTTTCCGCAGGGAAAGCGCCGCCGTCCAGGAGGCCCTCCGGGAGCTTCTTCTGAAGACGGAAGACCGCAGCGTCCGGGAAAGCGCCCTCGCAATGGCCCTGCAGGCGCGCCGCGGCGTTTCCGCGGAGGAGGACGAGGAGCTGCCGATTTTCGAAGAGAACGCCCCCGCAGTGGAGCTGCGCTCCGAGCGCTCGACATTCAAGTTCGAACGGGAGAATATGCAGGAGCTGGTGATGTTCTTCTCCGACATCCAGGGGTATTCGAAGAAGGCCCAGGTCCTGGCTCCCATGCAGCTTTCCGCCCTGATCCAGGAGTACGAGAAGATCCTGCTCACCCACGTGGAGGCGCATCGCGGGGAGCTGGTCAAGCGCATGGGCGACGGCCACATGTTCGTCTTCCAGGAACCGCTGCCGGCGGTGCTGGCCGCCATCCGCCTGCAGAAGAGCCTGCGCCGGTTCAATCGCTATCGGGACGAGACCACCCGGGTAGTGATCCGAATCGGCATCCACAGCGGCAGGGTGGTGCGGAAGGCGGAGGGCGACGTGCTGGGCAATGCGGTGAACATCGCTTCGCGGCTGGAGAGCTCCGCGCCTCCGGGCTCCATCCTCATTTCCGACCGGGTCCACGACACGGTGAAGGACTCCGTGCACGCCCGCGAGATCGGCCATATCACGGTGAAAAACATATCCGAGCCGATCCGCGTGTTCGAGCCGTACGAGATCGTCCTGGATCTTGCCCCGGAGCTGGATCCGCTGCGGCAGGTTCGCGGTGACGGGCCTCAACCCGCCGCCGCGGCAGGCGGCTCGATCTCGCTGGACAAGGAGACCTATGCCGAGATCGTGCGCTGTTTCTCCGCGCTTGTCGGGGTGTGCAAGGGCGCCGAATCCGGCCAGGTTCCCGTCTCTGTCATCAGCACGCACGTGCTCGCGCGCTGGAGCCGGCTCCGACCTCGGCTCCCCGGGCTCGGGCAGCCGAGGAAGGACTAGAGGAAGACACGTGAACGCGGCGAGGTGGCGTTCCGCCAGGGGCTTGTTCATACGGTTGCGAGAGGTCTTCTCCGGTGGCGGTGACGATGCCATTCGAAAAGTCGTTGCCCGCATGGCAGGCGGGCTGGCGCACGATCTGAACAACATCCTGCTTGTCCTCCAGGGGTGCGCCGAGATGGCCATGGAGGAGCCCGACGCGAGCCCTGCCGTGAAGGGGCTGCTGGCGGAGATGCGGCAAGCCACCGCCCGAGCCTCCCTGCTCGTGCGCGACCTCCTCCTGGTGGGCGAGCGGGGGCCTTTCACGCCCCGGCTCCTCGATCTTTCGGAGGTCGTCCGCCGCCGGCTTCCGCGAATCGCCACGGACTGCGACGGTGGCATCGAGATCCGCTCCTCGCTGGCGCACGGGCTGCGCCCCGTCATGGTGGACGAAGACGCCGCGGGGCGGCTTCTGGACGCGCTGTGCGCGCGCGCCTGCGAGGCGATGCCGGCCGGGGGCGTTCTCACGATCTCTACGGAGCCCGGTCCGGCGGCGGGTCCCTTCCCCGTGGTTCTTCGGGTTCGCGATACGGGAGCCGCGCTCACCGGGGAGGCGCAGGTTCGTCTTTTCGAGCCGTATCTCCCCGGCCCCTCCGGCGGGAAGGGACAAGGCCTCGGCATGGCTGCTGCCGGTGCCGCGGCGAAACGGGCCGGCGGAGAAATCCGCGTTCGCTCTGGTGATGGCACGGACATCGAGGTCTTTTTTCCTTCCGGCAGCACGGACGGAAGCGCGCAGGTTCCGGCGCCGACAAGGCCTGCCGTGCCCGCGCCGCCGATCGGCCACGACCAGGGGGAAACGATCCTGGTCGCGGAAGACGACGAGAGCCTGCTCTCGCTTGCCGTGAAGATCCTCACCCGGGAAGGCTACGCCGTGCGTGCCGCACGCGACGGCCAGGAGGCCGTCGAAATCATCGAGCGTGACGGGCGGACGATCCGCCTCGTCCTCCTGGACGACGTGATGCCCCGCATGGGGGGGCGCGCCGCGCTGGCCCGGATCCGCGAGATCTCTCCGGGGCTGCCCGTGGTTCTCTGCAGCGGATATGCCTGGCAGATGGAGGGAGACGGCACGACGCGCGCGGGGTACAGCGAAACCCTGAAAAAGCCGTGGCAGCCGCGGGAGCTCCTCCAGCGGGTGCGGGAAGGCCTGGAGTCGCGGCAGTGAGCACCGGCGCGCGCATCCTCTACATCGAGGACGACCCCGGGTTGTCTCGCCTGGTGCGCGCGCGGCTGGAGGCGGAAGGATACCGGGTGGAGCTCTGCGCCACCGGAGGGGAGGGGCTGGCGGCCTTCGACGAGGCGCTCCACGACCTTGTGATCGTGGACTACCAGCTTCCCGACTACAACGGCCTGCAGATACTGGAGAAGCTCGTGGAACGCGGCGTCACCAGTCCGGTGATCATCGCCACCGGGGCGGGAAGCGAGGAGATCGCCGTGCGCGCCATGAAGCTCGGCGCGGCGGACTACATCAACAAGGAAGCCTCCGGTCGGTTCTTCCAGCTGCTCCCCTCCCTCATCGAGAAGACGATGCGCCAGCACGAGCTGCAGAGGCAGACGCAGCGCGCGCAGACCGAGCTGCGCGAGAGCGAGGAGCGTCTCCGCTCCATCCTCTCCTCCATCGATGATGCGGTTCTCGTCACCGACAAGTCCGGCCTGTTCGTCGCCGTGCGGGCCTCCGGCGCGGGGACCAGCTCGCCGACCGCCTCGGCGGACTGGATCGGCGCCACATTCCGCGATGTCTTCCCGGCCGCAGTCTGCGCCCTGTTCGAATCCGCGTTCGCGGCCGTCCAGGCGAACGACAGGGTGGAGCAGTTCGACTATTCCCTGCCCGCGGAGGGCGGCGAGGTGTGGTTCAACGCGAAGGTATCCCCCCTGAAGGACCTCAACCGAGGCTTCGCCGGGGTGACCATCGTGGCCCGCGACATCACCGTCCGCAAGCTGTCCGAGGAACGGCTGCGACTGGCCTCGCTGGCCGCGGACGCCGCCAGCAGGGCCAAGTCCGAGGTCCTGGCCGGCATGTCCCACGAGCTGCGCACGCCCCTCACGGCGATCATCGGGTACGCGGAAATCCTGTCCAACGAATACTTCGGGCCGGTGAATGAACGGCAGAAGCAGCAGCTGGAGATCATCCTCCAGGCCTCCCGGCACCTCCTCGACCTGATCAACGACATCCTGGACATCTCGAAGATCGAATCGGGGAAGACCGAGCTGGAGCTAGGCTCTGTGCGAATCGGCGCCCTCGTCGTCAGCACGCTCGCGCTGCTGAAAGAGACCGCCGCGCGGCGGAAGATCCGGGTGCAGCTGTCGATTCCCGCGGAGGTCGACTCCCTGCGGATCATCGCTGATGAACGGCGGATCAAGCAGGTTCTTTTCAATCTCGTCTCCAACGCGCTGAAGTTTACCCCGGAAGGGGGGAGCGTCGAGATCGCGCTCCGCACGCGGGAAGACTCTCTCGCGGCGAGCGTCACCGACACGGGGATCGGCATCCCGCGCGGCGAGCTGGAGAGGATCTTCGACGCCTTCTACCAGATCCGCGGACGGCCCGCGACGACGAAGGCGCCGGGTTCAGGGCTGGGACTCTCCCTGGCGCGGCAGATCGTCGAGCTGCACGGGGGACGCATCTGGGCGGAAAGCGAGGGCGAAGGGAAGGGAACCTGTCTCAGCTTCACTCTCCCCCTGGGCCGGGCGGCCACCTGACGGACGCCTCAGCAGCACTTCCCGCCGCTGCCGGTTGCCGCGGAGCCGCATCCGCACACGGGCTCCGTGCCCCGCAGCATGCCCCCGATGATCGCCGCCGCGCAGCCGACGCCTGCCTTCACGGAGATCGCTCCCATGGCGCAGTTGCGGGCGCACGCTCCGCACTCCATGCACGCGCCCCGATCGACGATCCGCGCCGCGCCTCCGTTCATCGCGAACACCGCGTGCGGGCACACCTCGATGCATTCACGGCAGCCGTTGCACCTGCCCGGGTCCAGGACCAGCGTTTCGCCATTCTTCAGATAGCTCAGTTTCATCATGCCTCTCCTACAGTGCGACGACGCGCGCCGCGACGCTCAGGCCGATGCCCAGAACGAGTGAGGCGGCCATGGGGACGATTCCCCGCCGCACTTCGAGGGCGGCGCCGGGCTGGCTGGTGAAAGTCGAAGCGCCGGTAAAGTTCATGGCGATGAAGGCCGCAAGCGGCGTGACCAGGAGCACGACGCCGGCGCCGGAAAGCGCCGAAGCTCCCGAAACGAGGGCTGACGCGGCTCCCCAGACCAGGCCGAGGACCGCGCCCTTCAACGCAAATGCCCGGAACGGCAGGTAGGGCAGGAGGGCGGGAAAACCGAACACGGCGACCAGGAGCCCGCCGGCAACGGGGATGAAGAAGCTGAACAGGCGCGCCCCGTAGCCGTGCGTGAAGGGAAGCCCCGCCAGCATCGATGCGGCGAGCACCGCGAGGAGCACTGGCCATCCCTGCACGAGCTCCACCGGCGCGACCGCCATCCTGTCGGGAAGCCGGAAGCGCACTTCCCGCATCGCGTCGTCTTTTCTCTGTCCCGCCTCCAGGTAGGCGGGGATGTCTTCCGCGCGCACCGGCCCGTACCTCACGGTCCATCCCGTGGCTTTCTTCACCTCCGGCCCCGAGACGCCGGGCGCGCCGAGCTGCGGAAGGATCAGGGTGCGGTGGGACACCGCTTCCTCCAGCCTCACCTTCATGATCCGCTGTTCCAGCTCCCGGGTTCCGAATGTTCCCTTTCCTGCCGCGCACCAGACATTGATGCCCTTCGTGTCGAGGACGAGGATCTACGCATCGATCCCCGGGAGGCTCTTCCGCAGGGTGTCGAAGCTCAGCTTGTAATTCGCCGTGACGAGCACCGGGGATGCATCGGTGGGCGCGCCGGCCGCATACAGCCCGGGAGGAACGGTGTACCTGTCCCTGCCGATGTTCCACCTGACCTTCACCGCGCCCCAGGCGTCCTTCCGGGAGAGGCGCGTCGCGACGACAGGCAGGCTGCGGCCTTTTACCGGCACCCTTCCCACGATCCAGGGTTCAGACCAAGGTTCAGACATGATCGACCTCCGCGCAGCAGGCTTCCTCGGGGTTCCTGCGCTTCTGCCTCATCGCGTCCGCCAGGACGGCCACGGCGCGCACGACGCCGGCCCTTTCTTCCTTCGGAATGAAATCGAACAGGCGGATGTAGGACTCGTCGCACAGGGCGTCGATCGTGCCGACGGTTCCCTTCCCCTTCTCGGTCAGGCAGATCACCTGCTGGCGCCGACTCGCCGGATCCACCGACCGATCTATCAGCCCTGCCCGGCATGCCGCGTCCACCGTCCGGCTGAGAGTGCTCTTGTCCAGCTCCAGCACCGCGGCCAGCTCGGTGACGCTCGTGCGGCCCCTGCGTTCGACCTCGAGCAGGAGGTGACACTGGGCGAAGGTGACGCCACAGCAGCCGGCCTCGGAGATCATCGAAAGCTCGACTTCCCGCTCCAGTACACGCAGGTTCTTCCGGAACTCCCGAATGTAAAAGTCTGGCTTCAGCATTCAACCCTCCATCGATGTAGGAGAAAACAGATGTAATTACCAACAATTGTATCTAACAAACATTCTTCTGTCAACCCTCGCGGCTGCCGAGGCGACGCGTTGCCGGCGTGAGCTTATTTGGATATCCATACCGCGGTCTGTATATTCATACCAACTTTCGACGTGA
>JBKQPS010000302.1:0-4845 GCA_052144915.1 Spirochaetia bacterium
GACCGATTTCTCACACTTCTTGAACTTGACTGCCCCCAAGGCCCCGAATACTATCGCCTGAGATCAACAGAGGAGAGAGAATGGAGAAGAGCAGGATCAAGGATCCCGGGCTGGCAACCGCGGGAAAGCTGCGTGTCGAATGGGCGGAGTCGCGGATGCCGGTTCTCATGGCCTTGAGAGAGAAGCACGGCAGGGAGAAGGCGCTGAAGGGCATGCGCGTTGCGGGCTGTCTGCACGTGACAAAGGAAACGGCCGTTCTCGTGAAAACGATTGTCGCGGCGGGCGCGGAGGTCTCCTGGTCGGGCTGCAATCCTCTCTCGACGCAGGATGATGTGGCGGCTGCCCTCGCGGCGGAAAGCATCTCCGTGTATGCCTGGCATGGCCAAACCAGGGACGAGTTCTACTGGGCCATCGACAAGACCCTCGAGTTCAAGCCGACACTCACCCTGGACGACGGCGCGGACCTGATCTTCCGCGTGCACAGCGCGCGCACGGACCTCGCGGGCGGGATCCTCGGCGGCACGGAGGAGACGACCACGGGAGTGCACCGACTCCGGGCAATGGGCGATGCGGGCAAGCTCCTGTATCCGGTCATCGCGGTCAACGACGCCGAGACGAAATGGGACTTCGACAACGTGTACGGCACGGGGCAGTCTTCCATCGATGGGATCCTCCGCGCGACTTCCATCCTGCTGGCGGGAAAGGTCTTCGTGGTTGCCGGCTACGGCCACTGCGGCCGGGGCGTTGCCTCCCGGGCGAAGGGGATGGGCGCACATGTTGTCGTCACCGAGGTGGACCCGGTCACCGCACTTCGGGCGATGATGGACGGCTTCGAGGTGATGCCGATGGACGAGGCAGCCGCCGAGGGCGATGTGTTCATCACGGCGACCGGGGTGAAGGACGTCATCGTGAGGCGCCATTTCGAGCGCATGAAGGACGGTGCGGTCGTGTGCAACACCGGCCACTACGACTGCGAGATCAACATCCCCGACCTCGCCGGCGCGGCGCAGTCGGTCCGCGAAGTGCGGGCAAACAACGACGAGTACCGGATGAAGGACGGCCGCCGGATCTACCTCCTGGCCAAGGGCCGGCTGGTCAATCTTGCCGCCGCGGAGGGTCATCCCTCCGAGGTCATGGATATGTCGTTTGCGAACCAGTTCCTCTCGCTGGTTCGGCTCGCCCGTGAGGCCAGGACCATGGGAAAGAAGGTGTACACGATCGACAGGGCGCAGGACAGGGAAATCGCCTCCGTGAAGCTCTCCACGATGGGGCGGAAGATCGACACCCTCACCCCCGCGCAGGTCGCCTACCTCACGGACTTCGCGAGCGGGACATGACGACCTTCGTCGCGTGCCGCACGTGCGGCAGGTACGTGACTGCCGCGGAGCTCGTGAACCGTGGGTACTGCTCGGAGGAGTGCACGCAGGCGTATTCGAGCTGCGCGAACTGCGGCAGGGTCTACCTCAAGGGAACAGGATTCGACGCCGAAGCCTGCTCGCGTGAATGCACGGTTCGATACCAGATCTTCAGAAAATACGGTCCCCAGCCGGTGACCGTCCTGACAGAGGTGTAGTGAAATGAAACTGATTTTCCTCGGCCCTCCCGGGGCAGGCAAAGGGACGCTCGCCGGTGTGGTGAGCAAGGAACATGGCATCCCGCAGATCTCCACGGGCGACATGTTCCGAGAGGCGATCAAGAAGGAGACGGCGCTGGGAAAGAAGGTGAAGGAGATCCTCGGCCGGGGATACCTCGTGCCGGACGAGCTCACAGTGGATCTCGTGCGGGAACGGCTTTCCCAGCCCGACGCCGCGAAGGGGTACATTCTCGACGGCTTTCCCCGGACGATCCCGCAGGCGGAGGCGCTGGAAGGCTTCCAGGCACTCGATGCGGTGATCAATTTTGCCATCGATGACGAGCTGGTCGTGAAGCGGCTTTCGGGGCGCGAGATCTGCAAGAACTGCGGAGCCATCTACCACGTGACGAACATGCCGTCGAAAGTGAAGGGCGTCTGCGACAAGTGCGGCGGTCCTCTCTACACCCGTCCGGACGATTCGCTGGAGTCCATCACGAACCGCCTCGACGTGTACCGCAAGCAGACGGAACCGCTCATCGAGTTCTACCGCGGAAAGAAGCTCCTGAGGGACATCGACTCGTCGAAATCCCCCGAGGACACTCATCGCCAGATCGAAAAGAAGCTCGCTTCGTTGAAATGAGCCGCTGCGCCTCCGGCTCCGCCTCGCGCGACTCGGCGCCTGCCGCCTCAGGGCGACGGGGCGGGTTTTGTGTCGGGGGCGGGAGCCGCGCCTGGCGCCGCGGGCGACTTCGAGTCTGAGGGAGCCGGGGCAGACGGCGGCGGGGACGGCGACTGGTCGGGCAGGAGGCCGTGGTCCTTCAGGACAGACTCCACCTCGTCCCGCGCCAGCAACGTCGTCGCATCGAGGAGCGCCTTCACCGCCTTGGCATCCTTGAATCCGGCATTGAGCGCCTTCCCCAACGCCTCGAGACCCTTCTGCGGATCCTCGACGACGGTCAGGAGAAGCCGCGCCTCTCCGAACCACGCGTCTCCCTGCGCGGGGTCGATTGCGATGATCCTGTCGTAGGCCTCCAAGGAGCGAGAGTACTTCTTCTGCCTCTCAGCGCCCGCGGCCAGGAGGTACCATCCCTCGGTATCGCCGGGTTTCTTGTCCAGGTAGCGCGAAAGCATGTCGACCGATGCCGCGGCATCGTCCATGGAGAGCAGCAGGGAACCGGCGGCGTACAGCGCATCGGTATCGTCGGGCGCCCTGTCAAGAAGGGCATTGAACTTGTCCATCGCCTCCTGCGGCCGCTTCAATTTCCACAGGATGATCCCGGTATTATAGAGGGCATTCAAATCCGCAGGCGAAAGGCTTGTGACGGCCGTGTACTGCAGGAGCGCATTCTCTTCGAGCCCCGCAAGGTGGTAGGCCCAGCCCAGTGCGGAGAGAAGCCGGGTGTTCTGGGGGTCGGCGGCGAGAAGGCGCTTCAGAATGGCGATGGCATCGTTGGTGCGCTTCGCGTGAGCGTAGGCCAGCGCGAGGTTGTAATCTGCCTTCACGAAGCCGGGGTCGATTTTCAGGGCGGCCTGGAACTCGGTGATCGCCTTCTCGTAATTGTCCAGTTCGACGTAGGCATTCCCCAGGTCGTAATATTCCGACGCCACGTCACGATCGCGCTTGTTGGTGACGCAGCCGCACAGCGTCAAAGCGCACAGGACCGTGACCAGCATCGCAAGGGGCACGCGCCTCACGCGCACCACTATAGGGCGAGACCGTGAGGTTGACAAGCGAAATCCGCGCTTATAAGCTCTAGGAAAAGCAAATGGCCCAAAATCTGGTTCCGCCGAATGCGCCCGCCACTCTGAGCAAAGAAGCAAAAATCACTGCCCTCACCCTGCTGAAGAATTACTACGACGAAGAGACATTCACGCTTCTCGTGAAAGAGATCTACAACGCGGATCTCGGGATCAGCGAGACCGCCATTCGTTCTTCCGGCTCCCTGGGCAACGAGATCGCCATCCCGCACCTCTACCAGATCGTGGAACGGGGCAAGCAGCCGCAGCGGCTGGCCGCCGTGAAATCCCTCGCCGCCATCCGCGCGCCCTCCTCGACGGGAATGCTGGTGAAGTACTTCAGCCACTTCCCCGAAGAGGAGCTGCGCACGGAAATCCTGCGGGCAATCAACACGATCTCCCCGACTGCGCCGCAGGTCCTGGAGTTGAACCAGGCCGTCTTCGCCGACCCCAAGCAGAGCGAAGCGGTCAAGCGCATCGCGGTCGAGTCCCTCGTCGAAGCCGAGCGCTACGCCGTCCTGAAAGAGCAGCTTCCACGGGCGCTGCCCGGAGTGCAGGAGGCAGCCTTCACGAAGATGATGCAGACCGGCAGCCAGGAGTTCCTCGAGCTGCCGATCGAGACCCTCTCTCCTTCGGCCCTGGGCTGCTCGATCTGCGTGTATACGCTGAAGTCGAAGAACCCGCAGGCCAACTTCGTTCTCGAAGCCCTGCAGAAGGGCGGCCGCGGCACCGTCGTTTCCTTCCTCACGTCGCTCACCCAATTCCAGGGCCGCCTGCGTTTTCCCCGGTGGGTCTTCAAGCTCCTGCTGGACGCTCCCTACGAGGATGCGGGAACCGAAGCCCTCGTGGGAGACTTCCTGAAAAAGATCGTGGAGGAAGTGAAGCGGGTCTCTCCCCACCTGTTGAGCGATTTCTCCCTGAGCACCTCCGCGCGCATCGACACGGTGTTCCTCAAGGTCCGCAAGAACTACATCTCCCTACAGGGCATCACGAACAAGGATGTTCTCATCGCGACGGTGCTCGCGACCCTGCTGGAGAAATACGCAACCCCGCCTGTCCTCGCCGAGGTGCTGGCGTACTTCAAGGAGGAAGGCTACTCTGACAGTACTCCGCCGGTCGCGCAGCTCCGCTCCCTCCTCTCGGGCGCGCCGAAGGAGGAGCAGAACCGGTTCGAGGCGTGCATCCCCCTGTTCGCCCTCAACGAGAAGAAGGACAAGCTCGCGGTTCTCCAGCAGGTCACCCGCGTGGATCTCAACCGTCCGTTCTTCCTGCGGCGGCTCAACCGGCTGATCAGGGTTGCCGGGGCCCTCGAAATAAAGACGACCTCCCGGAAGATCCAGGAAATACTCGATTTTTCCCGGGCCGAGCGCATTCACTTTCTCGAAGAGACGAGCATCGTCACCCTCTGCCAGCTCCTGACGCGGTCCATCATCGAGCAGTCCCGCGAATACTTCAAAGTGCCGTCTCGGAACATCCGGACGCTGAATGGGTACATCCGGGGTGCCCGCTACATAACCCCCCCGAAGATCCTCGTC
>JBKQPS010000303.1:0-22312 GCA_052144915.1 Spirochaetia bacterium
AGATCTTGGTGGATAGGAAATAAAAAGGGGCATACCCTTCGGTTGCTATCAAACCCAACGGGTTACCGAAGGAGGAACGTATGCCCGCGAAGAAGAGTACGGCAATTGCGACGGTGGGTGCAACAGCGGGAGCGCTTTCAGAAAGTTGGTAGGCATCGCGTAGGAAGGTGCCCGTCCGATCCGGCAGGACTCGCGCGCCTTCATGGAAACCGCTCCATGACCGCCGTTTCACTCGCTTTTAGGAAGGAATTGCCGCCGTCGCCTTCCTACGCGCCAACGATCTACCAACAAAAAAAATTCGCACCCGCGCGCACGTGTCGCGCGCACGCGCGCCGGAATGAGAAATGCGCGCACGCGCGCCGGGGCGCTTGCATGCCCGCGGCTGTTCTGCTCCAATGCCTCCCGTGCCGCGCACGGTCCCGCCCCGCATTGGTCTCATCCTCGACATGGACGGCGTTCTCGCCGACACCGAGCCCGTGCACGTGCGGGCCTGGGACATCGCCCTTGCCTGCATCGACAGCAGGACCCTCGCGTACGAGCGCCGGCAGCTGGCCGGAATGTCCAGCGCCGACATCGCGCGGGAGCTCCTGCGGATCTTCCGCCTGCCCCTGAGCGTCGAGGACCTCGTGGAGAAGAAACGCGTCGTCTATCGCGGTCTCATCGAGTCGGGCCTGGCGCCCTTCGCGGGGCTGCGCGAGGAGCTGGCGCTGTGGCGTCGCGGTCCGCTTGCCCTCGCGACCTCGAGCGCCCGCCGGGAGACGTCGCTCATGCTTGCCGGGCTGGGCTTCGAGGGCTGGTTCGACCCCGTGATCACGTGCGACGACGTGGCGAAGGCAAAACCCGCGCCCGACTGCTATGCGCTTGCCATCCAGCGGCTGGGACGGCGGCCCAAGGACTGCGTGGTCCTGGAGGACACGGTCCACGGCATCTAGGCGGCCCTTGGCGCCGGGGCAGGGGTGGCGGCCGTCGCGACTTCGGGCCTTCCGAAAGGCATCGAGGGAGTCCTCGGCGTCTTCGACTCCACCGTGGAGGCGCTGCGATGGCTCCGCCGTTGATCCAGGTCCGGGCAGCGGGGCACGATGATCTCCCCCGGATCCTGGCGATCTACAACCGGGAGGTCCTCGTTTCCACGGCGACGTACGACACCGTGCCGCGCACGGCGGCCGAGCACCGCAAGTGGTTCAGCCTCCACGGCCCCGCGCATCCCGTGCTCGTGGCGGACGCCGGCGGCGTGGTCGCGGGCTGGGCCTCCCTGAGCCCGTGGTCAGACCGTGCGGCATATGCCCGGGCCGTGGAGGTATCGGTCTACGTGGCGGAGGAGCACCGTCGAAAGGGCATCGGCCGCCGCCTCCTGCAGGCCCTCATCGATGCCGGGCGTGCCCACGGATTCCGCGCCCTCCTCGCCCGGATCTCGGCGGACAACGAGGCCAGCGTGCGCCTGCACGAGCATCTCGGTTTCGCAGTGGTCGGCACTCTCCGCGAGGTCGGGGTCAAGTTCGGTATCGCGCTGGACGTGTGCATCATGGAGCTGCTCGTCTAGCCAGTGGGCGCCGGGCGCCGGGCAGCGTGCGTCCGGCAGCCCTACCGAGCGCGGTCTTTGAATCCCGCGAACGCGTCGAACTCATATTCGCGCAGCGGCCCCGCCTGCGGTTTTCTTCCCGCCGGGGGGATGTCGACGCCGAAGGCGCGGCAGATCGCGTCGTGCGTGAGCTCCCGGATGCGGTCCGGCGCCAGGCCGCGCCGCGAGAGCAGGCGCACGAATCGCGGGTAGAAAGGAAATCCGGGAAACCCGGAAGCGAAGCCCTCGATCTTGTCGCGCCGGGTGTGCGGCGCGTGATCCGTCTCGATCCAGTCGATGTCGCCGTCCATGAGCCTCTGCAGCATGGCCGCCGGAAATGGCAGGGGCCGCAGGGGCGGATTCACTTTCAGGAGCAGCCCCTCGCCGCTTTCCATCATGTTCGCGTCCAACAGCGCGTGATGCGGCGTGAGCCCGCAGGTGACACGAAACGCCGGCAGTTCCTCCGATGTGCCTTCCTCGTGCCTTCCGCGCAGGAGGTCGAGCGCCCACGGGGTTGAGATGTGGCAGACGTGGAGCGTGCCGCGGAAGCGCGCCGCGCGGGCGAATGTCTTCTGGTCGTGCACGGACGCCACCTCGGCCGCGGGGGGCCGTGCGCGCGCGTGGCTCACCGGCCGTTTCGGGTCCCACTCCGACGGGCGCAGAAGGTCTTCCTTCTCGCAGTGCACGGCGAGCACCCCGGTGAAGCCCAGTGCCGCGAGGGTCCGGTAGACCAGGGCCTGCTCCCTCGGATCGACGACGCCCATTCGTCCCGTGGAATGGCCGGCATACAGCTTCAGCCCGACGACCCGGGGGAACAGCTCCTTCCAGGCCCGCACCGCTTCCTCGATCTGCCGGGGCACCGCGGTGAGACCCGCGTAGAGCCCGTGGAAGATCTGGATCCCCAGGCTGCTCCGCGCGGCGTCTGCATCGTCGATCCTGCGCTGGATCGCCTCCCGTGTCACGAGCGGGGGATCGGTGTTCGGCATTTCGAACACCGCGTCGAGCCCGGCGCGGTAGGCGACCGACAAGCCGTGGCGGAGCGTCTCCTTGTCCGCCTGGCCCCAGTCACGGAGATGGACATGCGGGTCGATCATCGCTCCTTTCCTTCATCGAAAAGACCGGTGAACTCCGCCGGCAGGGGGGACTCGATGCCCAGGGGGCGCCCGCTTTCCGGGTGACGAAAATCGATGCGCGACGCGTGCAGGTACATGCGCGTCGGGAAGCCCGCGGGGGCGGCGGTGCCGTAGAGGAGGTCCCCGAGGATCGGGAAGCCGAGAACCGCCAGGTGCACGCGCACCTGGTGCCGGAACCCCTTCCGGATGGATGCGGCGATCATCACGCGGCCGTTCCCGCGGGCCGTCACGCGCGCTTCCGTCACATAGGTCTCGCCGCTCGCCGATTTCAGGAGCCTGCGGGATCTCTCCCCGGGGAACACGGCGCGCACCATGGCGCGGCCGGGTCCGAACGGCGCGAACCTGCTTTCGACGCGAAGCGGCCCCTGCGGGACCTGGTCCGCGCGGCACGCCGCGAGGTACTGCTTGCGCGCCCCGCCGGACTCGAAACAGCGCCGCAGCGAATCGAATGCCTCCGGTGTCCGCGCGACCACCACCAGCCCGGACGTGTCCCTGTCCAGCCGGTGCACGAGGCCCGGTTCCACCGGCTTGATGCCCGGCAGCGCGGCAACCTCGGGGTAGGACCTGATCACCATGTCGACGAGAGTACCGGTTTCCCCCGGCTGCAGCGGCGCGGTATGCACGCCCGCGGGCTTTTCCACCACGAGGAGCGCGGGGTCTTCGTAGCGCACGATGAGCGCCGGGGGCGTCATTCTTCCTTGAACTGGGCGAGCGCCTTTGCCAGCGAATCCACGTCGTCAACGATGGCCTGGTTCAGCTGCGCCGCCGAGGGCGGCGCGGCGGGCTTCACGCCGGGAAACTCCCTGCCTGCCGTCTCTGCGTCGCCGGGCTGGATGAAATCCTTGATGGGCGTCACCACCGCGTACTCCGCAATGGGGCCCTGCACGACATACCCGTCGAAGAGATCCGCGAGCGTGCCGGTCGGCGCGCCGTCGGCATAGGGGTTGCGGCCGAGTGGCAGTGCGCCCAGGGGGGTTCCCGCCGTGTCCCACCCGCCGCTGCGCTTCTCCGCCGGAAGGGCCGCGATCAGCGCATCGATCGCGCCGTCCGCGGGCCAGGCGAGGCCGGTCTTCTGGGTCGGATCCGGCCACGGAGCGTGCAGCGAGATTGCGAAGACCCTCGCGCCGATCCTCTCGTACACGATGTTCCCCGCGCGCCGGGTTTCCTGCAGGTTCATCTGGGCGGCATTCTTCTCGTAGGCCCGGCTGTGGTAGCGGGTGAAGATGTGCTGGGTGCCGCAGTAGACGAGTGCTTTTTCTCCCCTGCGGGTGAACTCGCGGTCGATCACTTCCGCCATGTGGGCGTCCGGGACGCCGCGGGAGAAGATTTCCGCGACGACCTTCGGATTTCCGAGATCTCCCTGCGTTTTCAGGTACTCCCAGTCCTGGCGCACGTTCAGTCCGACGATGCGGAAGGGTTTCGCTCCGCGGGGGCGCGTCTTGTTCACCTGCCAGGCCGCCCGATAGAGGTCGATGTATTCCTGGTACCCCCAGGTGACCAGCCAGTGGAACGTGACCGCGCGCGCCCGCGATTCGTCCCACGCGGGGGCCGTGAGCAGCGCGTCGATCTCTCCCTGGTCGTCGGAGAGCGCGTATTCGATCCCGAGGTTCCTGACGCCGCAGGCGTACAGACGCGGAATGAGATCCCGCACGAGCTCCACGTTCTGCCGGATCTTGAAAAGCTCTCCCAGCATGACGACATCGCGACCGGCGAACGAGGCGAGGACGTAGTCCCCCGGCGCGCGCCATTTCGATTCGGCGAAGGAGAGCAGCGGGGCGAGCCGGGCGGCATCCGCGGCAGGCCGCCGTGGGCTGCCGGCGCCGCCGGTGATGAGCTGGAGGGGGTTCACAACGAGAAATGTACCGGCGACGACGACCAGGACGACGAGGAGGGTGTTGCGCTTCATTCGCCTCTCACGGCAGCGCGACCCGGCGCACGCGTCATCTAACCCTTCACGGACTCCGTGAACTCCTTCGGACCGAGGAGCATCTTCGCGTACTGCGCGCGGGTATACGCCCAGGGATCCTTCGCGTTCTTCGCGGAAAGCTTGCCGCGGAACGCCTCGATCGAGCCGTACGAGCGGGCATCCATCCAGCGGGACATCTCGTCCAGCATCGCGCGGATGGACTTCACGCCCTGGCGGTACAGGCCGGTGACCACCTGGACGGAGGAGGCGCCGGCGAGAATCATCTTGACCACGTCCGCTCCGGACATGATGCCGGTGCTCGCGCAGACATCTGCCTTGATCTTCCCGTGGAGCAGGCCGGCGAAACGCAGCGGAAGCCTGTTGTCCGCCTGGATGCTGAAATTGAAGGGCTGCGTAATGGACTCCGTCTCCGTGTTGATGTCGGGCTGGAAAAAGCGGTTGAACAGCACGAAGCCGGCCGCTCCCTCGCGGTCCAGCCGGGCGATCAGGTTCAGGGGATTCGAGTAGAACACGCTGAGCTTCACCGCGAGAGGGACCTTCACCGCGGCCCGGACCTCGCGGACGATCTGCAGATGTTCCTCTTCCACCGTGCTGCCGGCAGCGTCGAAATCACGCGGGGTCGCGAAGAAGTTCAGCTCCAGCGCGTCGACGCCCTGGTCGGCGAGCTGGCGGGCATATTCCACCCACGTGGCGCGCGTCACCGCGTTCAGGCTCGCGATCACGGGGATCTTCACGGCGTCCCTCGCCTTTTTCACCCACAGGAGATGTTCCCGCGCTCCGGCGTGCTGCAGCTTCGGGAAGATCGTCGCCATCTCGCCATACAGGTCGTTTCCGGCCTCGAGGTCTTCCTCCAGCTTGAATCGCTCGAGCTGGATCTGTTCCTCGAAGAGGCTCTTCAGGACGATGGCCCCCGCGCCCGCCTCTTCGATCCTCCGGATGCTGTCCACGTTGGACGTGAGGTCACTCGATCCGGCGACGATCGGGTTTGCCAGGGTGAGTCCCATGAAGCGAGTTTTCAGGCTGCCCAATGCGAGTCCTCCTTGGTACCGGTCAAGCATAGAAGAGGGGTGCGGAAAAGTCAATTTAGCGCGGGCGCGCGATCACCTCCGCGAGGGATCTCTTTTCCGCAAGCTCATCCTTCAGCATCTCCTCGCGGGCCTTGTTCACGTAGCCCCGGCTCTGGAATGAGTAGGTGAAGTTCGTGTGGATATCATAGGAGCCGTCCAGGAGCGCGTGAGTGTCTTCCGTCATCACCAGCTCCTCGTCGGTGGGAATGACGAAGATGCGCACCTTCGAGCCCGGGCCGGTGATCTCCGTTTCCGCGTTGCGCGTCGCCGAGATTTCATTCTTCCGCTTGTCCAGCACGATGCCCATTTCCTCCAGGCCGTCGAGGCATTTTTCGCGGGTGATCGGCCCGCGCTCTCCGACCCCCGCGGTGAACACGATGGCGTCCACGCGCCCGAGGGCCGCATAGTAGGCGCCAAGGTATTTTTTCAGGCGGTATCCTTCTATATCAATGGCCAGCTGGCAACGCTCGTCCCCCTGGCAGGCGCCGTTCTCGATGTCGCGGCGGTCGGTGTACTTGTCCGTGATCCCCAGGACACCGCTCTTCCTGTTGAGGATGCTGTCCATGGCCTCGGGCCGAAGGCCTTCCTTTTTCATCACGTAGTAGCCGATCGCCGGATCGTGGTCACCTGCGCGGGTGCCCATCACGAGGCCTTCGAGCGGCGTGAACCCCATCGAGGTGTCCACCGAGACGCCGTTCTTCACGGCGTTGGCGCTGGAGCCGTTCCCGATATGAAAGCAGATGAGATTCGTCGCGAAGGGGCTCTTGCCGAGCAGGACGGAGGCGCGCTTCGAGACGTACAGGAAGGAGGTCCCGTGGAAGCCGTACCGCCTCACCCGGTAGTTCACGTACCATTGATAGGGGAGGGCGTAGACGAACGCGCTGGCCGGCATGGTCTGGTGCCACGCGGTGTCCATGATCGCGCAGTGCGGCACGCCCGGCAGCACGGCGCGCGCCGCTTCGATCCCGGTGATGTTCGGCGGATTGTGAAGCGGGGCGAGGTCGGAGAGCTCGCGGAAGGCCGCGAGGGCGTTGTCGTCGATGATCACCGACTTGGCGAACCGGTCCCCGCCGTGAACGACCCGGTGGCCGACGGCCTTGATCTCGGAGAGATCGGAAATCGCGCCCACCTGCGGATCCAGGAGAGTCTGGAGGATCAGCTCGATCGCGTCCCGGTGATGGGGACAGTCCTTCTCCCTCTTGACTTTCCCGCCGCTGCGCCGGGAGTAGTGGTTGATGTAGGAGCCTCCGACGGTGACGCGCTCCACGATTCCCGAGGCGAGGATTTCTCTCTCGTCCCAGCGGTAGAGCTGGTACTTCAAGGACGAGCTGCCGCAGTTGAGGGTGAGGATATCCATGCTTCGCTCCTTGCCGTGTATGTGCTCGAGACGATGGCGGGCTGGCCCGGACCCTTCAGTGTAGTACCGAGAATGCCGCCCGAGGTCAAGGCGCGGGTTTCCTCCCACGGGCGCCCGGGCATTTCAATCGCGATGAGCACGGCCGCCGTACTCCTTCCGGGTGAGCCCCCGCGCACACGCATGCTCGCTCCTGCTGTCCGCCTGCATCGCCATTCCCCGCGTCCTGCATGCGCAGCCAGGTGAGCTTCGCATCGAGGAGGGGTACCAGTGGCCGGGCCGGGCAATCCTCCGTGTGAGCGTGACCCCGGGGGACTTGTTGATCGCAAAAACCGGTCCCGGCGCGCCGGTATTCGGAATGAGCCTCCCGTGGCTTCGGTGCGGTCCCCTCATGGTCCGGGGCATGGTGAAGCAGGCATTCGATCCGCTGTCTTTCTCCGCCTGGAGCGGCGTGTTCGAAGAACGCACCGGGCTGGCGCTGGACAGTGCGCTGGAGAGCCCCGGCGCAGGAGTGCTCCTCATGCCCGTCCCCGAGCAATGCGGTGTCTACTGCAGGAACGGCAGAGAGGGAGGGACGGAGCTCGGAGTGTTTGGAGCTCTTCCACTCGGACCCGGGGCCGCCGCGGAGTGCGTGTGCCTTTCATCCCGGCCCGATCCGCAGCCAGCCTCGGACGAATGGTTCGTCTCCCGATGCCCTTTTCCCGGGGGCACACTCACCCAGATCGCCGCGCGGCTGAAGCTGGACTCTCCGTCGCTTGCCTGTTCCTGCGCCGCGGGAGTGTCGTCGGCGCAGCTCGCCGCTCCCGGCGCCTTCTCGCTCCTGTGGCTCCGGGGCAGGCTGCCGCAGGTTGAAGGGGCTGTCCTTCTTTCCGGTGCCACTCCGGGATACCGCGCCCCGGACGGCGCAAGCCCGGGGCTCGCGTCCCGATCCTCCGCGATGCTCCGTTTCGGGCCGGATCATCACCGGGGAATCGTGGAGGTGGGACTTTCCTTCGCTGCCGCCGAGCCGGCCTTCTCGCCACGCCGCGAGATTCCCACGCATACCACCCTCCGGGCGGCATTCTCCCGCGACGTGGAGTTGGCCTCCGCCCGATCCCTCTCCCTGCTCGTGGAGGCGCAGAAGGAGGTCATCCGCGATTGCGACGGCGTCCGAGAGGACACGTCACGCTGCGGCTCCACGGCGTGCATTTCGCTGGGATCCGTGGACCTCGTCTCGGGCGTGGATTGTGCCGACCATGAAGGGATCCGCGTCCGCGGAGGGATCACGGCGAGGCCGTCACCCCGGCTTCGTATCGGCGTCGAGGCGACAGGGAGCCTGTGGGGAACAGCCCACCCGACGGCATCGGCACGCGCGAAGCTCTCCGTGGAAGGCGGAGATCGGCGGGCGGTCCTCCAGGCCGGAGTCGAAGACTGCCCGCTGGGAAGCCCGGTAACGGGGCAGGCAGGCGAGCTTGCCCGACACTTCCGGCTGTCCCTCTCGTACTCTCTGCGCTGCCCTTGAGGCGGTTTACTTCCAATCCCCGGTGAGGATCACTTCCCGCTCGAGCTCGAAGCCGAAGCGCGCGCGCACCGCGTTCTCCACGAGCTCGATGAGCGCGCGCACGTCCTCCGCGCGGGCATCCCCCGTGTTGATGAAGATGTTGCCGTGGAACGGCGCCACCTGGGCGCCGCCGATGCGTGTGCCCTTCAGTCCCAGCGAATCGATGATCTGTCCGGTCGGCGCGCCGAAAGCCCGGTTGTTCTTGAAGATGCTGCCCGCGCACGGGTGGAGAAAATGCCCCTTCCGCTCGCGGTCGGAGCGGTGGGCCATCATCCGCGCGTGCACCGCATCACGGTCCCCGGGAGCCAGGCGGAGCGCCGCCTCCAGGATGACGGATCGCTTCTCCTGGAAGGGGGACCGCTTGTAGCCCCAGTCCCCGCGGTCCATCACGTAGCGCTGCCGCGCGAGGTCCGGCCCGAGATAGTCCACGTATTCCAGCACGTCGCTCATTTCCGCGCCGTAGCAGCGGGCGTTCATCCATACCGCTCCTCCCAGGCTCCCCGGAAGCGAGTAGGCGAACTCCATTCCGGAGAGGCCCCGGGCGAGCGCGAACTCGGCGACGTCGGAGACCGGCGTGCCTCCCTGCGCGACGACGAGGGAACCCTCTTCCCGCATGTCCGTGAGGCGCGACGTGTCGACGACGACCCCCCGGATGCCGGAATCGGCAACGAGGATGTTCGTTCCTCCGCCGAGGAGGAACCACGGAACCGCCTCCTGCGCGCACGCGCGCAGCACCTCGGCTGCTCCCCCGGCATCCTCGGGGAGCACGTACAGGTCGGCCGGGCCGCCGATGCGGAAACTGGTGTGCGCCGCCATCGGCTCGTCGAGCCTCGCGGAACCGTCGATCTTGAACATCCGGGCCAATTCCCGTACTGTGGTCACGCTTGGAATAGTAGCCGGCGGGGTGCGGCGGGTCTACTCGCGCCGCACGGACGACGGGAAGGGCGGGTCGTGAGGGAGAAGATGTGGTGGAGGTGAAGCTCTGGAATACGATGGGGCGGGAGCTTCAGAGGTTCGAACCGATCCAGCCCGGCAAGGTCGGCATGTACTGCTGCGGGCCGACCGTGTACGACTATGCGCACATCGGCAATCTCCGCACGTATCTCTTCGAGGACTTCCTCCGCCGGATGCTCGAGTATTTCGGGCTTGCCGTGCGGCACGTGATGAACGTCACCGACGTCGGCCACCTCACGGGGGACACCGACGAGGGTGAAGACAAGATGCTCAAGGGGGCGCGGGAGAAGGGCAAGACGGTGTGGGAGATTGCCGAGTTCTATTCGAAGGCCTTCTTCCGCGACGTCGAGCTGCTCCGGTGCGCCTCGCCGACGGTGATCTGCCGCGCCACCGAGCATATCCAGGACATGATCGACCTGATTTCCCGCATCGAGGCGAAGGGCTTCACCTACGTCGCGGGCGGGAACGTGTACTTCGATATCAGCAAATCTCCCGGCTACGGAAGGCTCGCGCTCCTCGACCAGCAGCAGCTGAGGGCAGGTGCCCGGATCGCGGTGGACGAGGGCAAGAAGAATCCCGCGGATTTCGCCCTCTGGTTCACCAGGTCGAAGTTCGAGCACCAGGCCATGCTGTGGGACTCCCCATGGGGCAAGGGGTACCCGGGGTGGCACATCGAGTGCAGCGCGATGTCCATGAAGTACCTCGGCGAGCATTTCGACATCCACTGCGGCGGGGCCGATCATCCCCCCGTGCACCACACGAACGAGATCGCCCAGTCGGAAGCGGCGACCGGGGCCCGATGGGTCGACTACTGGCTCCACGGCGAGTGGCTTCTCATGGAGAAGGAGAAGATGGCGAAGTCGGCGGGGAACTTCACCACACTCACGACCCTCGTCGATCGCGGCTACGACCCGCTGGACTACCGCTATTTCTGCCTCGGCGCGCACTACCGCACGCAGCTCGCGTTCAGCTGGGAATCGCTGGACTCGGCGCGGGCGGGCCGCCAGGGCGTGCGGGAAAAGATCACCCAGTTGAAGGCGGAGGCGGGGCGGGAACCGGATCCGGGGGCGCCGCTCTCGGGCAAGGCCGCCTCCTCCCTCGCGGATTTCGAGTCTCACGCCGCGGATGACCTGAACATGCCCCGCTGCCTGGCCGACCTGTGGACGCTCCTGCGGGATTCTTCCGTTCCCGCCCCGGAGAAGCTGGGCGCCGCGTACCGGATGGACAGGATTTTCGGGCTCGGGCTTGCCGAGTCAAAAGAGGAAGAGATCGTGCTCGACGAGCAGACCCGGGGGCTCGTGGAGCAGCGCGAAACGGCCCGCAAGCAGCGGGATTTCAAGAGGGCGGACGAGATTCGGGAGCTTCTTCTGGCAAAAGGCATCGAGATCCAGGACAGCCCCAGGGGTCCGAAGCTACGGATTGCCGCTGGCCAAAGAAGTTAATCAGGTGTAACATCCAGTGACATTCGTTGTTAGCAATGAGTAGCACGGAATATGCGCACCCGCCTTTCGATGTCGTGTATGAGACGCTGTTCCCCATCATCTACCGTGTATCCTTGCGAGTGACAGGAGACCGTGAAGTTGCAGAGGATCTCTGCCACGATGCCTTCATCAAGCTCATGGAACACCCGGACCTGCTCGCCGAGATCGAGCAGTCCAAATACTGGCTGATCCGGGTGGTGAAGAACCTGTCGCTCAACTATGAAAAGAGACGGAAGAGAGAAAAGGCCGCCTACTCGAAGTTCTCGCGGCTTTCCGTCGCCTCGACGGATTCGAGCGAGAGGCAGGTGATGAAAGAGGCAACACGGGCGGACGTGCAGGGCGCGCTGGACGCTCTCCCGCAGACGCTCCGTTACCCGCTCATCTTCCGTGAGTACGCGGACCTTTCGTACAAGGAAATCGGTTCAATCCTGGGAATATCGGAGAGCAACGTGAAGGTGCGGATCTTCCGCGCCCGTGAGCGCGTGGGAAAAGCGCTCGCTGAAGGTGATGCCTATGTGCCCTGACTTCGAGATTCTGTCGGCGTATTTCGACGGCGAGGTCGCCTCGCCCTGGTGGCGGCAGATCGCCGCTCATGTCGCGGAGTGCGAGCTCTGCCGCGGGAAGCTCTCCCGCATGGAGGAAACCCGCCGCCTCCTCAAGGAGGAGGAGGCCCAGCAGTGGCGGGCGCCCATGGAAAGGGTCCGGCGGCGGATCCTCGCCCACGTCCCCCCCGAGAGGCAGAGAGTCTCCGCGTGGAAGCGTCAGGTGTCCCTTCCGCTGCCGGTGGCTGCCCTGGCGGCGGCGCTTCTCCTCACTTTCGGCGTGACCCTGGCGGTTCTTGCCACGCGCACGAGCATGGGATATATCCGCGTGACCAAGGCCCCGGCGGGTGGCACGGAGTACCAGTTCGCCGTCCCGTACGACAAGGTCGAGACGCTCCTGAAATCCATGGGAGGCGCGGACGCGAGCATCGAATCGGTCATGACCATCCCGAAGAGCGTGAAGCTCGTCCCGGTGGGTGAGCCGCGGATGGGGAAAGCCAACGAGTTCCTGAGGAAGAACAAATGAGCACCCCGATGCGCAACGGGATTGTTCCCCTCCTCCTGGCCCTCGCCGTCGCGCGCTCCCCGGCGCAGGCGACGGGAACCGACACGGATCCGAAAGAGGCCCTCCAGGAGCTGCTCTCCAAGGCCCTCACCGTGACAGTGTCGGCGCGGGTCCTGCCGCCGGACACCCAGGAGGAAACCCCTGTCTGGAACGCGGAGAGCACGAAGCTCACCCTGCCGGGCCGGTCCATCAAGGTGAGGCTGGACGGCGACAATGTCCGCATCTACCTCATCTGCACGCCCTACCTGCAGGACGACGGTGACGTGCTCCTCCTTGCCCAGGGGCAGGTGTGGTTCACGGAAGCCCAGGACAAGGAGAACAGGTACTTCAGTACTTTCTACAGCATCCCCGTCTCTTTCGGTGAGAAAGTCCTGTTTTTCCCCCTCGGGCTCTCCGACGCCGACACGCAGCAGAAGAACCACTTCAACATCGAGGTGGAGATCAAGATCGTTCCCTACGAGAAGAAACAGTAGGCCCCCGCGGTGGCATATCCAGACGCAGATGACCGGGGGCCGAGAAGCTCGGCGCCCGACGCGGAGGCCGGAGAACCGGACCTCGCGGAGGACAGGGTCAAGCCGCACCAGCGGATCCTGAGAAGCAAGGTCTTCATCCCCACCGTGGTGGTGGCGGCTCTCGTCATCTTCGTCCTGCTGAGCCCGCGCATGGCGGGAAGCCCGCCGCGCCTGGAGTCGATCACGCCCACCCGCGGGAAACCCGGTGATGTCATGATCCTCTCCGGCAGGAACTTCGGAAACCCGCGGGAAACCTCGGAGGTGCGGATCTCGGGAATATCGCCCACCTCCCAGGACTACACGGAGTGGACGGACACGCGGATCAGCGTCCGCATTCCCGACGAGGCGACATCCGGCATCGTCTACGTTCTCACGAAAAGCGGGAGGAGCGGCGGCCTGCTGTTCATCAGCCAGAGCGACATCCCCCAGCCGGCCTCGGGCGCCACCCGGCCGGGAGACCCGTACATCGTGAACAAGGACAGCCCCATCCAGCCGTCGGCCGCGCGCGTGGGAGACCTCATCACCATCTACGGCATGAACTTCGGCCTGGAGAAGGGCAGTTCCGAGGTCTACTTCACGTGGTCGGGTCTCCAGAACGCAGCCGGTGGGAGCCTCGACCTGTCGAACCTCGTTCCCGCGCGCGATTACAACCTCGACTACGTGTCGTGGTCTGACCGGGAGATCAGGCTGCGGGTGCCCGACGGCGCGGCTTCCGGCAACATCCTGGTGAAATCGGACAAGGGTACCAGCAACGCCGCCTACTTCGTCGTCAACAGGGGAGCGGGAAGCAAGACCTATTCTTCCGCCCGCAAGTACTCCGTCCAGTACGCCATGAACGTGACCGTCGCCGCCGCGGCGGCGGAAAACACGCTGTACCTGTGGATGCCCCGGATCCTCCCCACGCCCGAACAGCGCACGATCGAATCGGTGGCCCAGGATCCGGCGCCTCTCCTGGATACCACGGCGGCTTCCCTGTATTCGTTCACCAACCTCCAGAAGGGTGGGAAATACCGGGTGAGCATGAGCTGGATGTTCGACCGATACGCGGTGGCGACACAGGTGAACCCGGGTGACGTGCCGCCATACGCGACGAGCACCGAGCTGTACACGAGCTTTACCGCGCCGGATCCCCTTGTTCCTTCGGCGGCTTCGGACGTCGCGAGAGCGGCAACCCTCGCGGTCGGAGGAGAGAAGAACCCGTGGCTCAAGGCACGCCGGATCTACGACTGGCTGCTCGCCCAGGTTTCCTACAGCCCGACCGCCGCAGACACCGTCGCCGCGCTTCGCACGAAGAAAGGGAATGCGTTCGCCTACTCGTCGCTGTACTGCGCGCTCCTGCGGGCCGCCGGCATTCCGGCGCGCATGGTGGCGGGTTACCTGGTCGGAGACGCGGGCCAGCCGACGCGGCGCCACTTCTGGGACGAGTTCTACGTGGAAACCCTCGGCTGGGTTCCCGTGGACCCGACGCTGGGCGACCAGAAGATGCTCCTCCCGAACGCCCCGGCCGCGGACTTTGACGCGCACGCGTACTACTTCGGCAATCTCGACAATCAGCACATCGCCTTCACGAAGGGGCTCGTGGAGGTGAACCAGATGAATCCGTCCGGCTCGACCCGCGAGGACCGCGATCTTCCCTATCTCCTGAGCATCCACGAGGAATCGGTGGGCGGGCTCACGTCGTACACGACGAGCTTCGACGACCTGTCCGTGACCGGAGTGTACTGAGCGCGCCGACGCCGTGGGCTGTCGACATGCTACTGCTGGGCGGCGGCCTTCCGGCGGGCCCGCTCGATCTTCTCCATCTTGCGGTAGTACTCGGACTGTTTCTGGATCTCCTCCACGTCGTTGGTGGCGATCTTGTTGTCGGCGAGCACCATCTTCTTGTTTTCGAAGAGCTTGCGGATGTACGGGTTTCCCTTGTCGCTGGACAGTCCCACGGTGTTCAGCAGCTCCTTCGGGCCGAGCTGGAAGGTGTGCTTGCCGCCGGCAACGACGGGGATGCGGTTCTTCTCCAGCTGCAGGAGAAGGGCATCGTAGAGCCGTCCCACCGGGTCCTGGATGAGCGTGTTGGCCAGCTGCTTGTAGATGAACCAGAGCCTTTCCGCGAGGAGCGTGGTGAGGCGGGTGATGAGCTGCGGCTGGCTCTGGACCATCCGTTCGAAGTTGGCCTTGTTCACGGCCATGAGGCTGCAATCCTCGTTCGCGATGGCCGAGGCGGACCGCGGCTTGTTCTCCAGGAGGGCCATCTCGCCGAAGATGTCGCCCGTCTTCAGCATGGCGAGGAGCACCTCGTTGTCCTCCACGATCTTCGTGATCTTCACGACGCCTTTCTGAATGATGTACAGCTCCGTCCCCGGCTCGCTCTCGCTGAAGATCATCGTGTTCTTCGGGTAGTTGCGCGTGAAATCGTCCGAGGTCCGCTCCAGGTACACGGCCTTCGCGTAGGGGTGGATCTTTGCCATCCGTTCCTTCGCCTTGTCGGCGTTCGGATCGGCGGGGCAGTTCTGGAGGAACCGGTAGTAGGCGTAATAGGCCTGGTTGTACTGGCTCTGGCGCGCGTAGTACTCCGCGACCTTGAACAGGTGGGAGGGTTCGCCCCCGGCGGTGTTCTTGAAGGTGAGCCGGGTGAGGGCCTCGTCCAGGAATCGCATCTTGCGCGAGAAGCTCTGGATGATCTTCAGCGCCACGGGCGCGTTGCGCTCGATCAGCAGGCCGTACTGCTCGCGGGCCACGGAGATGAGGGACACGTCGGTGAGGGCGAGGGCGGTCTCGATGTGGCTGTGGGAGGACATCGTGGAGATGACGCCGAAGAAGTCGCCCGGCGCGAGGATGTTCCCCCCCTCCTCCTCCACGACTTCGACTTCCTTGCTGATGCGAACCTTGCCGCTGCGGATGATGTAGAAATAGTCGGCCTTCTGCTTCCCTTCCACAATGATGTACGAGTTCCTGTTGAAATTGACTATCGCCAGTTGAAGGGGGCTCGCCATGCTTGTACCGTTGTATCTCGTTACCAGTATAGAGATCGGTTTTTCGGTTGTCAATGTGAAGAGCCGCGGGAGACGGATCGCTCGGCACACAAACCACGGTGTGACGTCCGCGTTTCGCCCCCGCGTCCACCCCGCGCGGCGTAGCCACCCCGCGTCTCCTCTGCTATAGTGCACCCGGATGCCAGACAGGGACGCCCACCTGATGTGGAAAGAGCTCTCGCGCCGGCAGGTCGCTTCCTGCGGAATATTCGACCTTTTCGCCGCGGAGCGCGCGTCCGCCCGGGGTCAGAGGGGGGAGTTCTGGATCCTCTCGGCCCGAGACTGGGTGAACGTCGTGGCGGTTCTCCGTCCCGCGGCGCGGGAGCCGCACTTCCTCATGGTTCGGCAGTTCCGGCAGGGGGCGGAGCAGATCACCACCGAGTTCCCCGCGGGCCTCGTCGAAAAAGGGGAAAGCCCCGCCGCGGCGGCGGCCCGCGAGCTCCGCGAGGAGACCGGGTACACGGCGGGCCGGCTCACCCTCATCGGCGAGCTGCGACCCAATCCCGCCTTCATGACCAACCGCTGCTATACGTTCCTCGCCGAGGATCTCCAGCCGGCCGGATCCCCGGCCCTCGACGAGCTGGAATCCCTCGAGTCGCTGGCCCTCCCGGTCGCGGAGGTGGAGGCGCGCGCCGGCCGCGGGGAGCTCGTGAACGCGCTCACCCTTGTCGCGCTGTTCAACTATCGGAGATGCCTCGCGGAGCGGGCATGAAGCGCCTCAAGGGCGCGACGGCCCGAGTCGTCGTCGAGGTCCTGCTCCTGGCCGGGCTGGTCGTTCTGTTCGTCGTCATCATCGACCCGAAACAGCTCCGGGAATACCTCCTGCGGGTCACCTTCTCCTCGATCCTCGGGCTGCTGCTGTTCCAGCTGGGCATCCACGTCGTGGGTACCCTGCAATGGGTGGTGCTCCTTCGCGAGTCAGGGATCCGCACCGGCGCATGGCAGGTATTCCGTGCCCGCCTCTCGGGCTGCGCGGTCACCTCCCTCACTCCCTCGGCCTATTTTGGCGGGGAACCGGTCCGCGCGGCGCTGCTGAAGGACCCGCGCATGAGCTACCGCCAGCTGTTCGCCACCATTGCGGTGGACAAGTACATCGAGCTGTTCACGAAGTTTCCCGTCGCCGTGCTCGGGTTCGGATTCCTGATCCTTCGCGCCAAGCCGGGCAGCACGCTCGTGGTCCTTTCGTCCCTGTTCGTCGTGTTCTTCCTGTCGATCTTCCTCGTGCTCATGGTCCGGCTGTTCCAGGGCGGGGATTTCATCATGCGCGTCTCCAAGCGGGTCCTCCGCCCCGTCACGCGGGTGCGGCCGCGGCTCGCCGTGAAGATCGTGCGCCCGGTGCGGGACTTCACGCGGAGCGTGGCCCTTCTCATCACCAGCCGCAGGGCTTTCTACTTCGCCATGACGATGGGGCTCCTGCTCAGCATCGTCGAGCTGTCCCAGTACTCCTACGTCCTGGCGGTCCTCGGGATCTTCAGCGTGGGAGACGCGGCGATCATCTTCTTCGGCCACGTGTTCCTCGGCGTTTTCAGCTTCATCCCGGGGAACGTCGGTTCGATGGAGGGGGTCTTCCTCTTCGTGTTCACGCTCCTGGGACTGGGGTCCGATCGGAGCCTCATCTTTTCCATGATCATGAGGATCGGCCAGCTCGTGATGGTGGCCCTCGGGGTGGCGAACATCGTCGTGTCCCGGATCACGAAAGGGGTAGCGAAAGGCGCCGACCGGATTCGAACCGGTGCATAAAGGTTTTGCAGACCTCTCCCTTACCTCTTGGGTACGGCGCCGGAATGTTTCGCCCACAGTAGCGCAGAGGGCGCGGTGCTGTCCAGACCGGGAGCTATGCGCGGCTGACGACGGCCGCCGCGCGCAACCGGCGCTTTCCCGGGACCCGCGCGGCGAGCACGGTGAGCTGCAGGATCCGAAAAACGATCATGGCGATGAGCATCTGCCCCGCGGCGAGGAGGAGCGGAATCGCGAGCGTTCCCCTCCGGGCCGGACGGCCGGAGTCCAGGGCCTGCCCGTACATCTGCTCGGTCATGCGCGTGGCGTTGGCCCAATCATAAGGCCGGACGCGCTCGCGCGCGTTGCGGCACATCGCCCGGTATGACTCTGGATCGGTCTCGCAGACGGCGCGCACCGCCCGCGCGAACTGCGCGGGAGTCGTGCCGCGCTCCAGGCGCATGCCCACCCGGGAATCGATGAGCTCGTCGATCGTCTCGTTCGACAGGCCGAGCACCGGCGTGCCGGACGCAAGGGCTTCCAGCACGGCAAGGCTCTGGACCTCCCGAAGCGACGCGGAAACCCAGAGGTGGGTCATTGCCAGCTGGGCGGGGATCCGGGAGTGATCGAGCCTGCCGGTGAACCGCACGCGGCTGCGGAGCTCCGGGCCGACCGCGGCGTCGATCTCGCGCCGGTAGCGATGGTCCACGTCGTGCCCGACGAGCAGGAGACGGTACTCGTCGGGCAGATGCTTCAGCATCTCCACGAGGTATTTCTGGTTCTTGCGCGGCCCGAAATCGCCGATGAACGTGAGGATCTTTTCGCGGCCCTCGATGTCCGCTGGTCCGGTGCCGTCGTACAATGCCAGGGTGCGGCCGTTCGGGATCACGAAGAGCCTCCCCCGGTACCCGATCCCGCGGATGTCGTCCGCCGCGGCCCTGTTGAGGGCGACCACCCCCGTGCAGTGACGGCAGAAGCTCACCAGGTACGTGCGCGTGAGGGCGCGCAGGAGGGGACTCTGCATGATGCCGCGGAGGTACCGGACCAATCCCCACTCCAGCATCTTCGAAGGCAGCTCGTGGGCCGTGAAAAAAAAGGGCACTCCGTGGAGAAAAGCCCACGCCTGCGCAACCGCCCCCAGGAACCACGGCGTGTGCGAATGGATGATGTCGGGGCTGAACGAGCTGAAGAAGCGAACGAGTGAGCTCAGCTCCTTTCCCTTCAGGGCGGGCAGCGTGAAGTCGAGGCTCCTGATCGGGCGGACGGTCAGGTGTGCGCCGGGTGGCAGGGAGTCAGGCTGCTTTCCGGGATACACGAGCACGACTTCATGCCTCTTCGACATCTCGATCGCAAACTCGAAAGCAAGACGACCTTCTCCACCACCGAACTCCTGCTCGTGGGAGGATACGACGAGTATTTTCATGTTCTACAAGATATTATGATACGGCTATTCACCCGAGGTGTCAACGCGAAGGCACTCGCCGAGGCGGTTCTCTCGTCGAATGCCGCGGCGCGGCTTGACTTGCGAAGTACGACCCCCTATCTTTGCGGCAGCAAATGAGCGCCCGGCTGTCAGGGAACCACCGGATCTCCAGACGCCGTCGATTCCCGGGGCGGGCTTTTCGCGACACGCTCACCGCGTATGCCTTTCTGGGGCCTTCTGCCCTGCTCATTGCTGTATTCGGTGTCTTCCCGGTCATCTTCACGGTGTTCGTGAGCCTCTTCCGCTGGCGCCTCGCGCGCGGACGCTTCTCCGGCCTGGAGAACTATGTCACCCTGTTCGGCGGCAACCCGGCATACCTCGCGGCCCTCGCCGGGTCGCTGGCCGCGCTGGTCCTGGCGGCCGCCCTTCTTCGCACCGGGCGGCAGGACGACCGGCGCGGGGCGGCGTATGGAGGCGCGGCCTTGCTCGCCGGCTCCCTGGTGGGGATCGCCGTGTTCCTGCCGTACCTCGCGGCACGGGGCGACAGCGAGGTTTTCGACGCTTTGCGGGTCACCATCTGGTATTGCCTGTGTACCGTGCCGCCCCAGATGGCCGCGGGGCTTCTCCTCGCCGTCCTCATCACGCGGACCCGCCGCGGGAAGCAGGCATTCCGCGTGATCTATCTCCTTCCCTACATTGCGCCGACCGTCGCAACCGCGGCCATCTTCGAGCTGCTCTTTTCCCTGAGACCGGACTCCTTCGCGAACCAGGTTGTCGGGCTGCTCGGGGCCGCCCCTCTCCAGTGGCTCCAGGAGCCGCGGGGGATCATCGCCCTCGCGCTGGGCCGGGGGCTCGCGGAGAGCTCGGGAGGGGTGGTAGGCGCATACTGGGGCGAATGGGCGCAGGGACCCAGTCTCGCCCTGGCATCGATCGTGCTCTACAGCTGGTGGGTGTTCGTCGGGTACTACGCGCTTGTCTACATGACCGGGCTCGGCGCCATTCCCCGGCAGATTCACGAGGCCGCGGAGGTGGACGGGGCGGGGGCGGTGCGGCGTTTCTTCTCCATCACGCTGCCGCTGCTCTCCCCGACCACGTATTTTCTTTCCCTGCTCGGGGTGATCGGGACGTTCAAGGCTTTCACGCACCTGTACGTCTTGCGCAGCCCCTCGGCGTCGGGAACAGTGGACCCGATCAGCGTGATGATTTTTTTCACGGCGTTTCGGAAGGGGAACCTCGGGTATGCCTCCGCGGTGGGAGTTTTTCTATTCCTGATCGTGCTGGGACTCACCCTCGCGCAGCAGCGCGCGACCGCGCGGAACATCAGCTATGGCGATTGAGGGGCGGCAGCCCTCGTCCCGACTGACCGTGGGAGGAGCCGCTCTCCTCCTCCTTCTCGCGGCCGGGGCCATGCTCTGTCTCCTTCCGTTTCTCTACATGGCAAGCACGTCGTTGAAGACCACCGGGGAGACGATCACGAGAGACAGCCCGATTCTCCTGGACCCCGGATTCTGGCCGACCGTGCCGCAGTGGTCCAATTATGCCCGCGCGTGGACGACGGCGCGCTTCAGCCTGTACTTCCGCAACAGCCTGGTCATCGCCCTGCTCACGGTGGCGGGGGTCACGGCGAGCTCCTCCCTGGCGGCCTACGCTTTCGCGAAGATCCGTTTTGCCGGCTCCCGGTTCCTCTTCGCGGCGTTCATCTCCACGCTGATGGTCCCCGAGAGCGTGACGCTGGTGCCGAACTTCATCGTGATCACCCGGCTGGGATGGTACGATTCCCTGGCAGGGCTCACGGTCCCGTTCATGGCGAGCGCGTTCTCCATCTTCCTCCTCCGCCAGTTCTTCGCGCAGCTCCCGAACGAGCTGCTGGAAAGCGCGCGGATCGACGGGGCGGGGCACTTCCGCTGCTTCCTGTCCCTCGTCCTGCCCCTTTCCCGCGCTCCCCTTTTCACCGTCGCGTTTCTCGCGTTCGTCGGCTCCTGGAACTCGCTCCAGTGGCCCCTGGTCGTCACGCGCAGCGAACGCTGGAGGCCGATCACCGTGGGCCTGACGGCCTTCATCACCGAGGCGGGCCCGCAGAACGAGCTGCGGATGGCCGGCGCGGTGATCGCCGTGATCCCGGTCGTGCTCGCGTACTTCCTCGCGCAGAAGCAGTTCACGGAAGCAATCGCGCGCAGCGGCATCAAGGCATGAGCCGCGGCGGGAGGCGGGCCCGGCGGACAGACGTGTCCCGAAGGAGGTCGATATGAGAATGCGCCTGCTGATGAGCCTGCTCGTGGCAGCGCCGCTCGCGCTGTCCTGCCAGGCACGCGGGCTCGCCGGCGTGGATCCCACCGGAACAGTGGTGACCTACTGGTACCAGCATACCGGGGTCAACGGAGAGGCGATACAGAAGATGATCGGTGACTTCAATGCCTCCAACAAGTGGAAGATCACCGTCAAGGGCGAGTACCAGGGGCCGTACGACCAGATCTACAACAAGATGGCCGCGGCGATCGCCGCCGGCAGCCCGCCCGAGCTCGTCGTGGCCTATCAGAACCAGGCTGCGACCTACGAGGTCAACGATGCCCTCGTGGACCTCGACCCGTACCTGAAGGACTCGACCTGGGGCCTGGCGAAGGATCTCGGTGATTTCTTCCCGGGTTTCATCAACCAGGACGTGAACGCGCAGTTCGGGGGGAAGCGCCTGGGATTTCCACCGAACCGTTCGATCGAGGTCATGTACGTGAACATGAGTCTCCTGAAGTCGGCCGGGATCACGGCGGCCCCGCGGACGTGGGCGGAGTTCGCCCAGGACTGCGTCCGGGTGACCAGCCGCGTCAGGGGCACATACGGGTACGCGCTGGACAACCTGGATGCCTCGCACGTGTATGCGTTCGTCGTTTCGCGGGGAGGGGAGTTCGCCCGGGCCGACGGCCGAGGCTACACCCTGAACACTCCCCAGATGAAGGAGGCGATGCGGTTCATGTCCGGCCTCGTGCGGCAGGGAGCGGCCCGGAAGATCCCGAAGAAGTTCGATGACCAGACGGAGTTCGGGAACGGCGCGGCGGCCTTCACAATGGGCTCCACCTCGGGGCTGTCTTTCTACTCCAATGCCGTGTCCTCGAGCCGAAGCGGGCCGGCGGAATGGATCATCGCGCCGGTGCCCCAGCTGGCTTCCACGGCAAGCCCCGCGGTCGACTTGTACGGCGCCAGCCTGAGCATCCCGAAGACCACGCCCGAAAAACAGCTCGCCGCGTGGCTGTTCGTCCGGTGGTTCTCGCAGCCGCGCCAGCAGGGGCAGTGGGCCCACGTGTCGAAGTATTTCCCGGTGCGAAAGGCGGCCGAGCCCCTCATCAGGGACATGCTGGATGCAGACCCGAGATTCGCCGCGGCATGGTCGATCCTGAAGACGGCGAATCTCCGGTCGGAGCCGCCTTTCGCGGGATACGACCTGGTCCGTGACGCCATCACCGCCGCCTACAGCAGGATCCTCGACGGGGGGGACATCGACGCGACGTTGGCCGATCTCCAG
>JBKQPS010000304.1:0-11295 GCA_052144915.1 Spirochaetia bacterium
TGGAGCCTTCCTGTGCGAGGGAGGAGATGTTGATGATACGGCCCCAGCGCGCCCCCATGAGGTGGGGAAGAAAGCTGCGAATCACGAAGAACGGGCCCGAGAGGTCGGCGGCGATCACTTCCTCCCACTGCTCATCGCTCATCATCGCGGCCGTGTTGT
The DNA here is from genome assembly GCA_052144915.1 of Spirochaetia bacterium. Lineage (GTDB taxonomy): Bacteria > Spirochaetota > Spirochaetia > SZUA-6 > Fen-1364 > Fen-1364. Next base: position 160 of record JBKQPS010000304.1, read on the forward strand.
TGCGGACGATTCCCGCGTTGTTCACCACGATGCCGACCGTCGGGAAGTCCTCCATGACCTGGTCCGTCACCCTCTCCACCTCCGCGCTGTCGGTGACGTCCATCCGGTACGCCTTCACCGCGGAGGCGGCATTCACCCCGGCGGCCTGGGTCCGGGTCTCCTTTGCGGCTTCCTCGTTGCCGACGTAGGTGAACGCGGTGGGGACTCCCTCGGCGGCGAGCCGCAGCACAATGGCCCTCCCGATGCCGCGCGAACCGCCCGTGACGAATGCCGCCCGCTGGCCTGGCTCCATCCGCTAGTCCTCGTAGCGCCTGATCAGGCTGCAGGCGTTGATTCCGCCGAAGCCGAAGGAGTTCTTCAGCATGCAGCGGATCCGGTGATCGACCGGGCCCTTCGCGCACACGTCGAGGTCCACTTCCGGGTCCAGGCGGTCGATGTTGGTCGTGGGATGGAGGCGGCCGTGCTTCATCTGGAGGAGCCCGGCGATCGTCTCCACGATCGGCGAAGCCCAGCAGGTGTGCCCCAGCATCGATTTCGGGGCGTTGAGCCTCATGCGGTAGGCGTGCGAACCGAAAGCCTCCTTGATTGCCCGGATCTCCTCCAGGTCCCCGCCCGGCGTGCCGGTGGCGTGACAGCTGGCGAAGTCGACTTCCGAGGGATCGGTCCCGGTGGATGCGAGGAGCTCGCGTATCAGGCGCGCCTGGACCCCCGCGGCGGGGGCGGGCTGGTGACAGGCATTCGCGTTGGCCCTCACGCCCAGCACTTCGCCGTGGATCCTCGCGCCGCGGTCCAGGGCATGCCCGAGCTCTTCCAGCATCAGCGTCCCGGCCCCGTGGGAGTAGACAAAGCCGGCGCGATCCGCATCGAATGGCCGCGAGGCCTTTTCCGGCTGGTCCTGGAATTCGGGCTTCACGACGACCGCGTTGATGACCACCGAAGCCTGGATGTCACCAGGGGACATGTCGAAGAGGCCGCCGGCGATCACCGCCGTGTCGCATTCCCCGCTCATGATGTCGCGAAAACCCTCCCGAAGCGCCAGGTTGCCGCTCGCGCATGCCCCCCCGATGGTGAATGAAGGCCCATGAAGCCCCAGTATCTCGGTGATGACGGCCGGCACGTTCGGATCGATGCCTTCGACGCCGCTCAGAGGATCCATCGTCTCCTCGTCCTGGAAAAAACGCCGCGAGTTTTCATGGATATAATTCGAGTTCAGATTGTGCCCGCCCACGATCACGCTGGTGCGGAAGGGATCGACCGCGCTGCGGTACTCCGCGGATTTGGCGCCGCGGTACTCCGCGGATTCCGCGCCGTGGTACCCCGCGGATTCTCCGTTGCCGAAAAGGCCCGCATCCTGCCAGGCAGCCAGGGTGCAGAGAACGGAGACCTTTGCCGAGAAAGTCGTGGACCGAAAGATCTTCTTCGCCCTCTTGAAAGTATCCGGCCCGAGAAGCTCTTTGAAGCGGTCCAGCGCTGCCAGGCAGTCGTAGTGGCCCAGGTCGCCCCCGATTTTACATTCAATTTTGCTCACGTCGAGAGTCTGCCATCGTCGGATCCCTGATTTCCCGCTGATCAGGTTCTGGTAATAACCCTCGAGGGTGTCACCGAGCGGGTTGATGGTGCCCATTCCGGTGATCACGGCGCGGCGTTTCACCCCGCGCGCCAATTCACGTTCCTTCCCATATCCGCCCAGTGTAAGATTTTATGACCCCTCGATTCAAGGCCTCTCTTCGGCGAGATGCCTCAGCCTGCAAACGGGCGAACGGGAGTACGGCGTCTCCCGGCAACTCGCCTGGGAGAGGATGCCGCGCTGATAATGGATAAATGTTTTAGATTTAATGGATATATTTGTACGGAAGGCACACTACGGGTCCTCTCAGCCATCCGAGTCGCGACGCAGCCTCTTGTTCAGCGCCTGGTGGGAGATCCCCAGCATGCCGGCCGCGATGCTCTGGTTGCCGTTCGCGCGTTTCACTGCCTCGTCGATCAGCAGCGCTGCCGCCTGGTCGAGGGTCGGCAGCCGGTCGGGGAAGGCGAGCAGGGCCGGGGCCGGTTCGTCGGGTTCATGCGGAGTCTCCCGCGTGATGCCCGCCTTGAAATCCGCGAGGGAAAGGGTCGGAGAAGCCTGGCGTGACACCGAGTCGTACACCAGCGAGCGGAGCTCCCTGACGTTGCCGGGAAAATAGTGTGTCGCAAGCAGGTCGTGGACCTGGGGCGGCACGGATGGCTTCTTCTTCCCGAGCTTCGCGCAGGCTTCATCGAGAAAATGATCGAGCAGGAGCGGCAGGTCATCCTTCCTCTCACGAAGGGGGGGAATGCGCACTTCGTGCGTGGAGAGCCGGTAGTACAGGTCCTTGCGGAACTTCCCCTCCGAGATGAGCGCGGCGAGGTCGCGGTTGGTGGCGACAAGGGCCCGCGCCTCGGAGCGCCGCGGCAGGTCCGCGCCGAGGGGATAGTACTCGCCGGTATCCAGAAGCCGCAGGAGCTTCACCTGCGACGGGATGGACAAGTCACCGATCTCGTCCAGAAAGAGCGTTCCCCGGCCGGCCTGTTGCACGAGCCCGCCCCGCGCGTCCAGCGCGCCGGTGTAAGCGCCTTTGCGGTGCCCGAAGAGCGTGTCCGAGAACATGGCGTCATCGAGCCCCGCAACGTTGACCTCGAGCAGGGACCCCTCGCGGCCGCTCGCCGCGTGGACGGCCGCGGCGATCAGGCCCTTGCCGGTGCCGGTCTCGCCCGTGATCAGGATCGGCTCGTCGGATTTCGCGACGGATTCGACTATCCGGAAAAGCGACATCATCAGGCTGTTGCGGGTGACAAGACGCGAGAATGCCGCGGGGTGGGCAAGGCAGGGCGAAAGAATTCCCTCGGTCAGGCGCCGATAGTCGCGGGTGAGCCTCCTGATCTCGATGGCCCGGCGGACGCCGCTCACGAGCCTGTTCTCCTCCACCGCCTTCACCATGTAGTCGAACGCTCCGGCCCTCATGCACTCCACGGCAACGCTCACCTCGTTCATCCCGGTGATGACGATGACCGGCACCTGGGGCCTCTCCTCGTGGATTACCGCCAGCAGCCTGTCCCCGGGCAGGTGCGGCATCGTGAGGTCCAGGAGGACAAGCTCGATCTCCTCTCCGCGCACGATGGCCATGACGGCGCGGCTGTCGGTGCAGGAGACGATGTTGTCGATCCCGCGGGATCGCAGCACGAGGCCCAGGCTGTCGATCACCGCCTGCTCGTCGTCGACAATGAGGATCGGGTTCTCGGGGAACCGGCCCGCGTTCATTTTTCTGCCTCCGTGGGAAGAGTAACCGTCGCCTCGGTGCCGACACCCCGGGTCGAGGTGAGCTGCAGTGTTCCGCCGAGGGCGCTGACGATCGCATTGGAGACGTACAACCCGAGGCCGGTTCCCCCGCGTTCACCGCGGGTCGTGAAGAATGCTTCCCGCACGCGGGGCAGGATCTCCGCCGGGATGCCGGACCCTTCATCGCGGACAATGACCTGCAGCGTGGCGCTCGTCTGACCCGGGCAGCTTCGGACGGTGATCGGCGTGTCCCTTCTTTCGAGGGACTGACAGGCGTTCAGGATGAGATTGATGAACACCTGTTCGAGCCTCTGCGCATTCCCGCGTGTCCGGGGCAGGCCCGGGTGCAGCTCCAGGGTGAAGCAGTCCGTGGCCCTCCTGATGTAGGCGGCCACGAGCTCGACAGCACCGCGGATAGCGGTGTTGACGTCGAACAGGACCGCGTCCTGTCCGGGAGAGTCGGCGCTGAAGTCACGCAGGTTTCGAATGATCGCGTCGATGAGGGCAGAGCTCTTCACGACCGCGGAAACCATCTCGGGCCAACGGTGACGAAACTCCTCCGCGTCCAGCCCCGCGATCAGGTGCCCCTCCGTCCCGGCAGCGGCCGCTTCCAGCACCGCGGCCAATTGGGGCGACGCACGGGAGAGCAGCGTCGCGTTGGAAAGGATCACCTGGTTGGGCACGCTGATCTCGTGCGCAAGGCCTGCGGCGAGAACGCCGAGTGAGGTGAGCTTGTCCATCCGCATGAAGTGCTGCTGCTGCAGCTGGGCCGTCTCCTCGTCCCGTTTTCTCCGCGTGATGTCACGGATGAGTACGGCGATGGCGGGCCTGCCGTGCCAGAGGGTGCGCGAATACACCAGCTCCACGGGCAGCTGCGATCCTGCCGCCGTTGTCGCAACGGATTCGGCGGGCGCATCTGCCTGCACGCCGTAGGGAGGGAGCATGGCGGATCGAAAGAGCATGCCGAAGCGCACCCCGGAGAGCTCTCGTACCGGGGAGCCCATTATCTCGGCGGCCCGCCGGTTGGCGTAGACGGCAATCTCATCTCGGAAGACGATGATCCCGTCCTGCGCATCCTCCGCCAGGGCACGGAAGCTCGATTCGGCGCGCCCGATCGACTCCACCATCCGGTTGAACGCTCTTGCCAGTGACCCGATCTCGTCAAAAGACTGCACCCGGACGATCGCGTCGAGGTCTCCGCCCTCCACCCGACGCATTCCCTGGGACAGGGTCCGCAGCGGAGCAAAGAGGCTCGTCCGGAGGAGAAGCGGGATGAGGAGGAGCACGAGAAGGCTCGCTCCGAGGGTGAGAGCCGCGAGCACCCCGATCCTCGAGTTGAGGTAGCGCGCGAAGCCTGCCTCGTACGATTCGAAGATCGCTGCGGGGCGCGTGCCGGACCACGGCAGGCCATGCGTGAAGCTGATCGGCTCCAGGGGAGCGGACCGGCCGCCCGGATGTATCCCGGTGAGCCGGGGGGGAAACGGGGCCGCCCTGCCGCCCGGCGAAGGATCTCCCCCCGTCGTGCTTGCGGCCGTGTAGTTGTACAGCTGCTCGATGGATGGGCCATAGGCCGGGGAAAGCTCCTCGAAGGACATCTCGATGCTCCCGTCCGCGCGAAGGACGACCTGGATCGTGTTCACGTTCGCGGCTCCCAGCTCGGGAATGCGGAACCACGTGACCGTCACCGAATCCCTGGCGGACTTGAGGTGGACCCCGCCCCCCCGGGACGGGTCCAGGTTCACGATGAGCGCCGCGATGGCCGGTTGCGGGTTGTATCCGCCCCACCCGTTCTCCGGCGCACTCTCCCCGAGATAGATCATGGGACCGTTGAGGATGTGGATCGTGCGGTAGCGGGCAGCGAAGAACGGGAAATCGAAATCCAGCACCGCGACACGGGGCTTCCCGTACACGAAGTCCACCCGGGGGCCCATATCCGGATCGAAGGCGCGCGGTGCGTTCCTGATGTCATAGCTCTGGCGGTCGTTGAGGGTCAAACGGATCGTCGAACGTTCGGGCAGCGGTGCGTGACGCGGATAGTCGCTCGCCGAAGTCCCGCCGACGAAGAGTGCGACGAGCCCCATGGTGCTCAGGATCAGGACGAGGGTGACCCCGAGCAGCTTCACCTGCAAGGTCATCGGATCAGCGCTGTGGTTCAGGTACGTGACGATGAATCCGAGGTAGAACAGGAGAAGACCGAGCCAGGTAAAGTAGGTCGCCAGGGCGAAGGGCAGGACGCCGACTGTCATGGCCAGGGAGGCGGCGATCGCCAGCAGGGGCAGAAGCAGGATCGCGCCGAGATCCCGGGCCGACGCCGCGTCGCGGCCGCGCGGCCGGAGGATCCGGCTGAGGAATGACCCGGAACCGCGGCCGGAGAGCCGCGCGGCCTTTCGGAACAGCAGGACGATCACCCCGAGGAACTGTGCGCCGAGGCTGCAGTAGAACGCGAGCCAGTAGATGTCCCAGAGCCGCGTGTCGCTGAAACGCCATTGCAGCACGAAATGGTCATATACGTTGAGACAGAGGACGCCCGCGTTGAGGACGATCGAAAAAGCAAGGACGGTCCGGAACTCTCTCCGCTCCACACGCCGGAAACGCGGGAAAAAGTAGGCGAAGAGCAGGAAGAAGACCATGGCGAGTGACGGGCCGATGTCGTTGAAGAGGAGCACGAGCACCGTCTTGAGCGTTCGCGGCTGCCAGTAGTACGGCCCGGCGAACTCGAAGAACGACGCAGCGTTGAACAGGAATGCCCCGGAAAAAACCCCCGCGAGGAACAGGGTGGCGAGCGATTTCCTCGGCACCAGGAAAAGGTGGACGGCGATGACAAGGGAGAGCAACAGGGCGGCCAGCCGAATGATCGAGAGCGAATCGAGATTCAACCAGTCCGGCATAAGTGTGATAGCAGCCTCCTCCAATGGAAGACCATCGGAGCCTGACGTGCTGACCGCGCAAACTGGGCCGAGTATACCCTATTACGTTCCTTGCCGCGAGGGCCCCCGGGCTGGTGCACCACACGCATGTTCGGATCGCAACTTTCGGATTCGATGCAACCGCGTCGCCTGTCACTCAATTGTCAAGCCTGAAAGCAGTTACGCCATTTCCCAAACGGATGCGGCTCGCCTGGTTGCAGCCCGCAATGGAGGGATGCCGGGCTTGTCCGTTTGCTAATTTCTTACCAGGCAATTATTTGTCCGTCAACATCGAGCTGGCAAGCATCTTGCTTAGGAAGTATGGGTGGCGCGGAGGAGGATGGCAAATGAACACGAAACGATTCTTGCTGTCGATGGCAGTGATGGCTGCAAGTCTGGTTTTCTCCAGCCCTGCAAACTCGGGGCTGCGATTCGGCGTCGGCATGCTGAACACTCGCCAGGATCCTGTTGACAACCATTTCGCCGCAAATTGCATCGACACGATTGATTTTCTCTCCACGACCAATCTCGCTTTGGCCCTGGACGCCGAAGCCTGGGTCACCTATGGCCCATATCAAAGACCTCCCGGTGGTGACCTGGCCACACTGCCCGTTCTTCTCGGTGTGCGATCCACGTTGTTCCCTTCCAGTCCCGTGCGGCCTTACGGGACGGTATGTGGAGGTGTGTGCATCAGCAACCATACCTGGACAGTTGAGCAGACTCAAGGTTTTTTGATCTGGCAATGGGAAGGGACCGCGCAAAAATCAGAGGGAAATTGCTCGCTCGCCTGTGCAGTCGGCACAGGCATCGAAATAGCGAGTGGGAATATCCTTTTCAGCATCGACTACAGGTACCTGGTCGCCTTCGCCGATGGCACGCTCGGCGGACACCTGCTTTGCCTCGGTATCGGGTTCGGCTGGTAAAGCGGCGATTCCGCCCGGACTCGCCTTCCCGGAATCCCCTTCGTGTGCCTATACTGAAAGCGCGGGCGCGAAGGGCGCCCCGGCACGAAGTCCTGGACTGGAAGGCGGGCGCAGACGAGCGGGCACATGGGTGGCAGCGAAGTCGGGTTTCGGAGCGCCTACGCGGCGAAGACGGAACATCTGGTGCCGACCCGGGAATCAGGCGCGGATGAAGGCGGGAACGGCACAGAAGCTGGCACAGGCGTTCGCGCCTCTCCCGCCGTCATTCCGAATCGAATATCTTCCCCGGGTTGAGAATCCCCTTCGGATCGAATGCCATCTTGATCGCGCGAAGGAGGGCGATCTGCGGCCCGGGCATGACCAGCGGGAGGTAGGCCTTGCGCTTGCTGCCGATCCCGTGCTCGCCGCTGATGGTTCCGCCGAGGGCGGCGGCGGCAGCGTAGAGCTCCTTCAGGACGGTCGGAAGAAGGACGTCCCACTCGTCGTCGCTCATCCCGGGGTTCTTCAGCGGGTGGCTGTGGAGGTTCCCGTCCGCCGCGTGCCCGAAGGTGGGGATTCGCAGGTGGTGTTTCTCGGCCACCTCCTGGATCTTCCGAACGAACGGACGCACCGATCCGATCGGCACCACGATGTCTTCTATGGACGTTTGCGTGCTCATGGAGCGAAGTGCCCAGACCGCCTGCTTCCTGATCTTCCAGAACCGACCGGCCTCCTTCTCCGTGGGTGCCCGCAGGATCTCGATGGCGCCCGCCGTGCGGCAGACCGCCTCCAGCACGGCCAGCTCCTCGTCCACCCTGGCCTGGTCCGGACCATCGGTTTCCAGCAGCAGCGCGGCACCGGCCTTTTCGAAGGGCAAGGTCTCCTTGAGCGCCTTGCAGGCCTCCGCGAGGCTCATGCCGTCCATGAACTCCACCGACGACGGCGTGAGCCCCTTGTCGACCAGGATTTCGGGCACGACACCGAGGGCACTGTCCGAGTCCCCGAAAAGGGCGAGGAGCGACCCGCGGTGCGCCGGCCGCGCGAGCAGTCGGACATAGATCCGGGTGAAGATTCCGAGGGTTCCTTCCGAGCCCACCAGGAGGCTCACCAGGTCGTAGCCGGTGACGTCCTTGAACCGTTTCCCGCCGATGGTGAGGAGATCACCTGCCGCCGTCACGACCTCCAGCCCCGTGATGTAGCGCTTCGTGACTCCGTACTTGACCGCCCTTCCGCCGCCGGCGTTGTGCGCCGCGTTTCCCCCGATGAAGCAGATCTCCTCGCTGAGCGGGTAGCCGGCGAAAAACAGCCCGAGAGGGCGCAGCGCCTCGTCCAGCGCGTTGGTCAGCACTCCGGGCTCCACCACGGCCACCATGTTGTCGCGATCGATCTCCACGATCCGGTTCATCTTTTCCAGGGAGAGGCTGATGCCGCCGCAGGCGGGCACCGCGCCTCCCGAGAGCCCGCTGCCCGCCCCGCGGGGCGTGATCGGCACCAGCGCCCGGCTGGCCAGGCGGACGACCGCCTGTACCTCGGCCGCCGTGCCCGGCATCACCACGACCTCCGGCAGGGCGTGGTAGCGTTTCTCCGGCACCTGGTCGTGTGAGTAGCGGCCGAGCTTGAGGGGATCCCGCGAGACGTTCGCCGGGCCGCAGATTCGCGTGAGCTCCGCGACGATATCGTCCGTGACGGGTGCAAACCGGGTCATGCGGGCATCTCCTCGAGGTGAAGATACGAAATGTGCGGCCGGCCGGCGCTCATTTGATCGCCAGGAGCTTTTCCTTGACCATGGCGAACAGCCGGTGCACGTCGGCGTCCGTGGTGTGATAGCCCGTGCCCGACGTGGGCTGCCGCACCACCACGTACCCGTATTCCTTGTCTCCGCCGGGCTCCTGCACGTAGTGGCCGAAGCCCATCCTGCAGACCGCCTCGTAGGTGGCGCCTTTGCCCTTGCAGAGAAACACAGAGTACAGGTAGGGGACGTTTCCGTTGGGCCCCTTGTTCACGGCTACCTGGAGCTGGACGCCCAGGAAGTCCGCGGGCTTCCGGCGCGGTTCCACCATCAGGCGGATGTCCTCGGGAACCTGGTGGCCGGCCTTGTCCTTGTCCAGCCTCAGGTAGGGCGTGATGACGATTTCCCCTCCTTCAGGCGGCTCCGAGGACAGGATGGGCTCGAAGACGCGCATGCGGAAGGCCAGCTCCTGGGGAGTCCACAGCCGCACGTTGCCGGTGAAGAGGAACGGGACGAGGAGCACCAGCGCGTCCGCGAAGAAGAAAGCGCCGAGCCGGTGGCCCGAGCCGCCGATGATCACCGCGAGCAGGAACAGCACCACGGCGATGAACCAGCCGAAGCCGGGCCGGTATATTACCGCGTAGCGCTTCTGCCGGGTCTGCTGGAGGTTGCTCTTGATCCGGTCGAACTCCAGGACCGAGGCCGGCTGCCAATCTTCCGACCCGATGTCCATGGGCTTGTTGCGGTAGCTCTTTGCCAGCAGGAAGAGGAGCCCGGGGACCATGACGAGGATGCCCGGCAGAAACCCGTAGCCTCCGGGCACGAGGGCCTGGAGGGCCAGGCCTGCTGCGCCGAACACCCCGAAGATGACGAGGCGCGCGGTGAGGCCCATCTTTTTCGCGATCAGGAAGGTCATTTCCATGATGTCTCCTCCACGCGCGAAGCGGCGGCTGGCGCATTCGGATTGCGGATCTCCGCGGTTCCCACGCTCTTCCAGTACAACGGGCAGGCTGCCTGGCAGGCGACAAAGCTGCCGCATCCCGCGCACTCCGGGGGCGCATATTGCTTGGACTTGAAGTGCCGGGCGCGCGCGGAGAACCAGACGTCACGGAACTCCGCGGTCAGCAGGTTGCCCATGGGCTCGGGATACGAGGAGCAGGGCAGGACCTCCCCGGTGGGTGATACCGAGAGCAGACCATCCATCGCCGCGCAGGACTTGTTGCCCAGTCCTCGCGCAATCGTGTTGTAGTGACAGTGCGGCAGCGGCGAGTACCAGTAGAACACCATGCCTTCCGTACGGGCCGCGGCGCGGACGGCGTCCACGATCGCGCCGGCTCGAGAATACGGGACGAGCAGGCGGTCCGCGTCCTCGGCCCGGCCCGCCGCCGCGCCGGCGGCCGTCGGCAGATACAGGTTCATCGCAAACCGCTTCACGCCCAGGGACCTCAGGAACCGCGGCATTTCGGCAGCACGCGCCGCGTTCAGCGCGCACACGGTGGTGTTCGTCTGGACCGATACACCCGCCTGCTTGAGGTTTCGGATTCCTTCCCGGGTCCCCCCGAACGAGCCCGGCCGGGCCGTCAGCTCGTCATGAATCGAAGCCTCCGGGCTCTCGATGCTCACCTGCGCGGTGCGGAGGCCTGCCTTGAACAACCGCCTGGCGCGATCCGCGGTCGCCAGGATCCCGTTGGTGATGAGGTTGACTTCCAGGCCGCGCCGGCGCGCGAAGGAAATCATGTCCTCCAGGTCGGGGCGCAGCAGAGGCTCGCCACCGGTGAAGGAAAAGAAGGGTATCTTCGCCTCTTCCTTGAAGATGCGGATCACACGAGCGATCTCCCCGAGTGTCATCTCCCGTTCACCCGCGAGCGCGCGCGGCGCGGACGTGCACCCCGCCGGGCCGCATCCCCCGAGGTGCGTACCGCACCCGGCGTAGCAGAACACGCACGCGTTGTTGCAGCGGTAGGTGACGGCAATCTCGCCGAGGATCGGCAGGCTGGTGTACTGGAAATCGTACGGCACGGTTTCGTAGGGCGCGCGGCCGTCGGCCGCTGGCTCGCCGAGGTAGAGGGCGCGGATGTCGGAGACGAATGCGCCCACCTGCCGGGCGCGCTCCGCGGAGGAGATTCCCGGAATGTCGGTCGTGCGGCCGCCGGCCATCAGGTGGCGGACAATGGCGATCCCCGTCGCGTTGGCCTTGTACACCTGGTTCGGAGGCAGGATGATCACGCCGTCTTCTTCCCGGGCAAAGATGTGACTGCCAGCTTCGCGAAAGAAATCGTCGACCCATCCCAGGGCGCCGCCGAC
>JBKQPS010000305.1:0-4815 GCA_052144915.1 Spirochaetia bacterium
GCCGGCCGTGAAAGAGCTGTCAAAGCAGTCGAACTGGCCGAGGCTGGAGCTCATCCGTGACATCTCCACGGTCGGCGACCTGTTCGAGGTATGGCCGTCCCGCGAATCCCTGGTGGGAGCCGTGTACGAGAACATGCCCCGGATCGTTCTACAAGAGTACGTTGACATGACGCGCGCGGCAGGCGACAGGAAAGCGGATTCCGCCTGCGGTCCCGGGCGAGGACCAGCCGGCTGAGCTCCCGATCAAAGTCCCAGGCGCTTCATTCCCCCCTCGTCGTAACGGGTCCCCGCGACGCTCGCCGGCGCGACGAGGCTTCCCAGCTGATCCAGCTCCGCCCGTGAGAGCGACAGCTCGGTCGCGGCGATGTTCTCCGCCAGGGACTTCTCCCGGCGCGTTCCCGGAATCGGGATCACGTCGCCGCCGCGCGAGAGCACCAAGGCAAGCGCGAGCTGTGCCGCCGTGCATCCCCTCTTCTTCGCCATGTCCTCGATCTTGTCCACCAGGGGTCGATTCCTCTCGAAATTGCCCGCTTTCATCCGCGGATTCACGGATCGAAAATCCCCCGGCGCGAACTGGTTCGGATTCTTGAACGCACCGGTGAGAAAGCCGCGCCCGAGGGGGCTGTAAGCGACGAAGCTGATGCCGAGCTCGCGGCAGGTGTCGAGGATCTCCCCCTCCGCATCCCGGGTCCACAGGGAATACTCGGTCTGCAGCGCGGTGATCGGGTGAACGGCGTGCGCCTTTCGTATCGTCTTCGCTCCCGCCTCCGAGAGCCCGAGGAATCTCACCTTGCCCTGCTTCACCAGGTCCGCCATGGCTCCCACGGTCTCCTCGATGGGGACCTCGGGATCCACCCGGTGCTGGTAGTACAGGTCGATATGCCTCACGCCGAGGCGCTTCAGGCTCATCTCGCAGGCCGCCTTGACGTACTCGGGCTTTCCGCTCACGCCGAGATAGGCGCCGTCGATGCGCCGCATGTTGGCGAACTTTGTCGCGATGACCACCCTGTCCCGCAGCCCCCCGCGGAATGCCTGCCCGAGGAGCATTTCGTTGTGACCGACCCCGTACATGTCGGCGGTGTCGAACAGGATGATCCCCAGGTCGACGGCGCGCCGGAGAAGAGAGACAGACGACGCATCGTCCGACGGTCCGTAGTACTCGGACATGCCCATGCACCCCAGCCCGATCGCGGACACCGTGATCCCCGTTTTTCCAAGAGCCCGTGTTCTCATCATGAAGAGAACATCCATCCCCGGATGCTCATCGTCAAGCGCGCCGCAAATTGAAACAGCCGCCACCAACGCGTATGATGCCGCTGTGAGCACCGCGGCCTCCATCCGGGTTCGTGACCTGCGAAAGACGTACGTCGTGAGCGAGCGGGAGGCCGGGGCGGCGGCCGCTCTGCGCAGCCTCGTGCGGAGACGCACGAACGAGATCGCCGCGGTGGACGGCATCTCCTTCGACCTCTCCCCCGGCGAAATGGTCGGGTTCCTCGGGCCCAACGGGGCGGGCAAGACAACGACGCTGAAGATGCTTTCCGGCCTCCTGCACCCCACCGCGGGAGAGGTAGCGGTCCTGGGACATGCCCCGTCCCGGCGCGAGAAGGATTTTCTCAGGCAGATCACGCTCGTCATGGGCCAGAGAAACCAGCTCGTCTGGGACATCCCTGCCGCGGATTCCTTCGAGCTGAACCGCGCCATCTACCGCATCCCGCGGCCGGAGTTCCAGCGCACGATGGAAGAGCTGGAGTCGCTGCTGGATCTGGGGCCGCTCATGGGCAAGCCCGTTCGCAACCTTTCCCTGGGCGAGCGGATGAAATGCGAGATCGCCGCGGCGCTCCTGCACCGGCCCCGGGTGGTCTTCCTGGACGAGCCTACCATCGGGCTGGACGTCACCATGCAGCGCAGGATCCGGAGCTTCCTCACCGCGTACAACCAGCGCTTCGGCGCGACGATCCTCCTGACCAGCCACTACATGGCGGACGTGGAAGCGCTGTGCCGCCGCGTGCTCGTGATCCATCACGGCCGGCTCCTCTTCGACGGGGAGCTGGCCGCGCTCGTTCAGCGTTTCACCGCGCACAAGACGATCGTCGTGCGGCTGCAGGACTGCACCGCCGACCTTTCGGCCTATGGCGAGGTGGTGTCCTGCGACGAAGGGCTGGCCACGCTGCGGGTGTCGAAAGACCTGACCGCGCGGGTCACCGAGAGGCTGCTCGCCGATCTTCCCGTGGTGGACCTCACGGTGGAAGACCCACCGATCGAAGAGGTGATCGAGCAGGTGTTCGCGCAGGGGACGGAGGAGCGGCACGGCCACGGAGGGCCCGGGTGAGCGGCCTCGCGGGGCTGTACGCCCAGCAGTTCAAGACCTCGCTCTCCATGATGCTGCAGTACCGCGCATCGCTGGTGATCTGGCTCATCAGCCACATCCTGGACCCCCTCGTGTACCTCGTGGTGTGGACCACGGTCTCGCGCTCCAGCGGCGGGAGCGTGGGGGGCTTTGGCGCCGCGGAGTTTGCCGCGTACTTCATCGTCCTCATGCTGGTGAATCACGTCACCTACACGTGGGTGATGTTCGAGTTCGAGTACAGGGTCCGGCACGGCTCTTTCTCCTTTGCGCTCCTGAGACCCGTGCACCCCATCCATTCCGATCTCGCCGACAACATATCCTCGAAGATCATCACCCTGCCGCTCATCCTCGCGGCCGCCGCGATTCTCGCGCTGATTTTCCGGCCTGCCTTCCGCGTCGAACCGTGGGCCGCTGCTGCCTTCCTGCCGGCCCTCCTCCTGGCATTCGGCGTGCGCTTCCTCCTGGAATGGACGCTCGCCCTCGCCGCCTTCTGGACGACGCGGGTGAGCGCGATCAACCAGGTGTACTTCATCGCCACGCTCTTCCTGTCCGGCCAGATGGCGCCGCTCTCGCTCCTGCCGGCGCCGCTGCGGCTGGCCGCCACGATCCTTCCGTTTCGCTGGACCACGAGCTTCCCTGTGGAGCTCATCCTCGGCAGGGTCGGATGGACCGATGCACTCACCGGGATGTGCGTGCAGGCGGCATGGATCGCGGTGTGCATCCTCCTCCTGCGGCTGGTCTGGCGCGCGGGAGTGCGCGCGTACTCGGCGGTGGGCGCATGAGGATCGGCGCGTGAGGTACCTGCGGCTCTTCTGGACATTCTTCCGGGTCGGCGTGATGGGCGAGCTTGCCTACCGCGTGAACTTTTTCGTCCAGCTCTTCGAATCCCTGCTGGAGCTGGGCACGGCGATCGCGGGACTCGCCGTCATTTTCTCCTATACGACCACTCTCGGCGGCTGGACGGCGGACCAGGTCCTCGCGCTGGTCGGCGTGTTCTTTCTCGTCGGGGGCACGATCCGGCTGATGATCCAGCCCAGCCTCGAACAGCTCATCGAATCGGTGCGGGACGGGACGCTGGATTTCACGCTGGTGAAACCGGTGGATGCCCAGCTCCTGGCAAGCATCCAGAGGGTCGAGATCTGGAAGCTGACAGACGTGGGCCTCGGCGTCGGGGTGCTGGCTGTCGCGCTCGTCCGTCTCGGCGCCGGACTGGGGGCGCTTCATGCGGCGGGCTTTGCCGCCGCGTTGATCGCCGGAGGGGTGATCGTCTACAGCTTCTGGATGATGCTCGCCACGTCCGCGTTCTGGCTGGTGCGCGTGGAGAACATCCTCATGGTGTTCCAAAGCATGTACGAAGCGGGGCGATGGCCGGTGAGCATCTACCCCGGGTGGATGCGTTTCGCCCTGACATTCATCGTCCCCGTGGCATTTGCCGTCACGGTCCCGGCGCAGGCGCTCGCCGGGCGCCTCACGTGGCAGCTCCTTGCCGGGGCGTGGGTGTTCGCGGCGGCGCTGTTCACGGCCGCGCGCCTGTTCTGGCGTGCGGGGCTTCGGCGCTACGGCGGTGCGTCGGCATAAGCGGGCACCTGAAGGTCGGAATCCCTCACCCAGCCGAAGACCCGGTAGTTTCTCCAGACCACCAGCTCGGTCCACCCGTTTTCCTCGTCCATTGCGCGCACGCGTGTCCCCGACGGAAGCCAGGTCCTGATCCTCTCATCCGGGTCCGGAAAGTACCGCAGTGCCGCCTCGTCGGCTGCCACCACCATCGGAGGGTAGGAGAGCGGAACGAGCGCCTCGGGGGGAAGCCGGGAGAGCTCGCCGAGAAAGGCGATGATTCCCATACTGATGCCGCGCGCGGCGCGCTCGGGATCGTCGACGATAAGGGGCCGGTCCGCCGCGGAGGTGAGGAAGCCTGTTTCGATGATGACTGCCGGTGTCGTCGGGGCGACCGTGTGTTCGTACCGGGTCCAGCTGAAGGCATAGTAGCCACGCATGTTATACGAGACTCCATAGCGGTCTTCTGGAAGCCCCGATGTCTGGCCGTACGTCCGGGCGATGTCGTCGCGCAGCTTGCGGGAGGCCTCTGACGAGCGCCACGGCGTTGCGATCTTCCATCCGCTGATATCCGCTCCACCGCCGTCATCGGCATGAATGGCCACGAACGCATCCGCGTCGTACTCCGGGGGAACCGTCGCGGGCAGCAGTTCGGCGGATACTCCCGCCTCCTGGAGCTGGCGCACCACCCGGGTGGCGATCGCGACGTTCACCGCCACCTCGGTGAGCGCGTGCCACCGGGCGCCCGTGTCGCCGCGCAGGCGATACTGCTCGTCGGGGAGCTCGGCGATATCGAGGTGGCCCGCCTGGATGCCGACGCGCCAGGGCGCAAGCACGCCGCGGACCCGCGAGAGCGGCACCGGCGCGGCAGCGACGGGCGCCCCAAAGGCCCGGCGGCGGGCGGCGGCCGCATG
>JBKQPS010000306.1:0-4987 GCA_052144915.1 Spirochaetia bacterium
CGCGCCCAGCGGGAAATCGGCCTGGCCATCGGGGAGCCTCCGGCAAACCGGGGATTCACTCCCTCGGTGTTCTCCCTGCTGCCCAAGCTGCTGGAACGCAGCGGCACCTCGGAGAACGGAAGCATCACCGGTTTCTACACGATCCTCGTCGAGGGCGACGACATCGACGATCCGATCTCCGACAATGTCCGCGGCATCCTGGACGGGCACATCGTGCTCGCGCGGAAGCTGGCGAGCAGGAATCACTACCCTGCCGTCGACGTCCTGCAGTCCATCTCCCGCCTGGCCAGCACGGTGACGGGTCCGCGGACGCGCGAGGCCTGCGGCCTGATCCGGCGTCTGATGGCCACCTACGCGGGGGCGGAAGATCTCATCAGCGTTGGGGCCTACGTGAAGGGAAGCAGCCCCGAGATCGACGAAGCCATAGAGAAGTTTCCCGACATCGAAAGGTTCCTCATCCAGCGGATCGAGGAGCGGGCGCCGCTCGCGGAAACCCTGCAGACCGCCGGGCAGATCGCGGGCATCGAGATTCCCGAGGAAGAAATGCGCGAGGCATCGCGCCGGGAGGAAATGCGTGAGGCGCGCCGGGAAGAAATGCGCGAGGAAGCAGACGGGGAGGAGCAGGCACAGGATGCGGCGGTTCCAGTTCAGGCTTGAGCGGCTTCTCGACATCCGCCGCTGGAAAGAGCGGGAGTGGGAGCTCGCCCTGGCAAAGGTCCTGGGGGAATGCCTGCTCCTGGAGAACCGCATCACGGAAATCGGCGTGGAGATCGGGGCCAGCAGGCTGGCTGTCTTCACGGATGGCGCCCGGGTGGACGTGGAGGCGATGTCGCGCCGGGAGCTGTACGTGCAGCGTCTTGCGGCGGAGCGCGAACGCGCCACGAAGGCCCTCGTGGAGAAACGCCGTGAGATGGAGAAGGTGCGCGCGAGGTACCAGGAGGCGTCCAGGGAACGCAAGGTCCTGGACAAGTTCAAGGATCGCCGGGCCGAGGAATACCACGACCGCCAATTGGACGAGGAGTTCAAGTCAGTCGACGACATGAACACGGCGGCCGCGGTACGGGGCGGCATTACTGAGGCCGCAGCGGTCGAAAAATCGAGCGGCTGACGGCACGCGGGTTCGGGAGGGGAGTCGTGGCAGAGTTTTCCGAAGCAAGACCAGGGGTGCGGATCTTCATCCTGTTCCTCCTCATCATCGTTCTCGGCCTCGGCGGCATCATCTGGTTCGACTACCTCGGCGTCGTCGACGCAAAATCCATGATCTCTCCGGTGTACCAGGCGCTCGGGCTCGGGAGCCGAAGCGCGGTGGCCGGCGCGGACGACCCCAACCTCTTGGACAGGGAGCGGCTGGCGAAACAGCAGGACGCCCTCGTCCTCACGCGCCAGGAGTTGGACTCCCGCGAGGCTGCCCTGGCCGCGAAGGAAAAGCAGCTCGACCAGCTGGGGCAGGATCTCAACGACCGCCAGGCCGCCCTGGACGCACAGCAAAAAGCGCTTAATGACGCACGAAAAGCGATCGAAGATAGAAGTGTGAACTTGGACCAGAACGCCGTCTACCTGACGAGCATGGCCCCGGCGAATGCCGTCGCGATTCTGGCCAAACAGGACGACCAGTACGTGATCGACACGTTCCGTACCGTCGAAGCGCAGGCCCGAAAGGCAGGTACGGATTCGCTGGTCCCGATCTGGCTCTCGCTGATGCCTGCTGACAGGGCGGCGACCCTGCAGCGAAAGATGGCGGGAAGCACGGGAGGCTGAGAGTGTATTTCGCGGCGCCGCAGGCGCCCGTGTCGCAGGACGGAAAGAACCGCAAGACGCCCGGTACGTCGCATTCCGCGGCGCTGGAGCGCGGTCCGAACAAGGGTTCCGCGCTCTTTCAGCAGCTCATGGATGCGCGCGCGGCACCCAGGTTTAGCGGGGCGAAGTCCGCCCCGAAGGCGGAGGGGCTCAAGGGCGAGTACCTCCTTGCGGCTCTCCTGAAGGCTTCTCTTTCGCGAGCGCCGAAAGGGAAGCTGCCCGCGTTTCTCCCTGTCGACGGTGACGCCGGCGCCGTGTCAGCGCAGGATAAGCGGGAGATGGCCAGGAAAGCCGCGCGCGCGAAAATGCTCGCTGAGACTTCCCGTGCCGGCCAGGTCGCTCTCCTTCTCGAAGCCCGTCACGTGACCGGGAGCACCGGCAAGGAGCCGAAGGAAGGCCGGGGTGAGCCGGCAAAGGCTCCCTTGATCGAAGCCCGGGCCGCTGCCTCGCGCGCCGCGCCCCTGGTTCGAATCGTGGATCTTCGTCATGCGGAGAAGCCTCACGCGGCAGCGGAGAACGCTGCCCGTCCCGCAGGTGTTTTTTTCGCGACCGACAGGGACGCGGCGACCCCGGTTGCCCTGCGGCTGGGCACAGAGCGCGCGCCTTTCGCCGACAACCTTCCGAAGCCGGTTTCTCCCGCGCCGCATGCCCAGACGCCGCTCGAGAGGCTGCGTGAGATGGCCGGCGCCGAGCTGGTGCGGGCAACCAGCCTCGTGCTGAAGGACGGCGGCGGAGAAATCCGCCTGGTGCTGAAACCCGAGTCTCTCGGAAGTGTTCGCATCCGCATGAATGTTGTCGATAATTCCATTGAGGGCCGCATCATCGTGGATTCAGCGCAGGTCAAGCACGTGTTCGACGGAAGCGTGGACGCCCTGCGGCGCGCCCTGACCGCGGAGGGGTTCCAGACCGGGTCCTTGCAGGTCTCCGTGGGAGGCCAGAACCCGGAAAGCGGGGATCGGCGGCAGCAGGAGCAGGCGTCGGCGGAAGTGAGAAGGATCACGGCGCAGGGTTTCGAAAGGAACGTCCCGGGGGTGGAAAACGTGAGCCTGGGAGACCTTTTCGTGAACCTTTTCGTGTAGGCCGGAAGCTAATTGCCACGGAGTACCGTGGCGGCGAATGCCACGGAGTACCGTGGCCGCGAAATGCCACGGAGTACCGTGGCGGCTGTGGAGGAACGGCATGGACATTTCCCTTATGATGAGCCCGCAGGACCAGGCCAAGGTTGCCCAGGAGGTCGGCACCTTCAACAAGACGCTCAACGAGGGCAAGGGGGCCAAGGCGGACGCGGCGCTGGACAAGAACGACTTCCTCAAGATCCTGATCACCCAGCTCAGCCACCAGGACCCCACGCAGCCGATGGATGACAAGGCATTCATCGCGCAGATGGCCCAGTTCTCCAGCCTCGAGCAGATGACGAACATGAGCGAGGGAATGGCGAAAGTGGCCAACCTCATCGCCCGGAGCCAGGCCGTGAGCCTCCTGGGGAACGCGGTGGATGTCGCAAACGGCGGTGAGAGGGTCTCGGGTGTCGTGGACGCGGTCACGGGCGGGGATTTCCCCCAGATCCTGGTGAACGGGCAGTACTACGACTATTCCCAGGTCCAGAAGGTCAAGACGAGTCTGAAGGAGTAAACACCCATGATGCGATCGCTCTGGGCCGGCGTGTCCGGCCTGCAGAATCACCAGACGCGGATGGACGTCCTGGGAAACAACATCGCCAACGTAAACACCAACGGCTTCAAGAAGGGGCGGGTGCTTTTCCAGGACATGCTGTCCCAGACGCTCTCGGGCGCCGCGAAGCCCACCGACGAGGTGGGCGGCGTGAACCCCCAGCAGGTCGGCCTGGGCATGCAGGTGTCCACGATCGATACAATCCACACCCAGGGTGCCCTGCAGTCCACGGGCGTGATGACCGACGTGGCCCTCCAGGGCAACGGTTTCTTCGTCACGCAGGACGGCGACAAGCGCTACTACACCCGCAACGGCGCTTTCGGCCTTGACCAGGACGGGCGACTGGTCAACCCCGCCGATGGAAGGCGTGTCCAGGGCTGGATGGCGCAGACGATCGGCGGACAGACCTTCGTGAACAACGCGGCGGACATCCAGGACCTCGTGATCCCGGTGGGCAGCAAGGACCCGGCAAAGGCGACAACGGACGTGTTCTTTGCCAGCAACTTGGACAAGCGGACTCCCGAGATTCCGGCGAACGCCACCCCCCAGACCATTCAGGAAGGAACCTGGCAGACGACGTTCGACATTTTCGATTCGTTCGGCCGCACGCACAAGCTGCAGGTGAACTTCACAAAAGTGCCCGGCGTGGCCAACCGGTGGCAGGCTGAAGTGCAGGTGGACCCGGCGGCCCAGACGGGAACCAATCCGCGTGTGCAGATCGGGGCAGGCGCCATCGGGAACAACACGTTCCAGCTGGACTTCGACAACCTGGGCGCGCTGGCCGATGTCCGTGACGCGGCGGGCAACGTGATAAATACAGGCGCCCTCCAGGCGGCAGTCTCCTACGACGTGCCGGACACCACGCTCCCGCCGGGAGCGGCCACCGTCCGCCAGACATTCAACCTCAACCTGGGGAATGTTGGCGCCTACCGCGACGCGATCACCCAGTTCGGGGATGCCAGCTCCACCAAGGCTGTCCGGCAGAACGGCTACGGGATGGGGTACCTGGAGACTTTCAAGATCGACCAGAGCGGCACCATCACGGGTGTGTACACCAACGGCTCCAACCGGGTGATCGGCCAGATCGCCCTTGCTTCCTTCACCAATCCCGGGGGCCTGGAGAAGGCGGGAGAAAACACGTACGTGGTTTCCAACAATTCCGGCCAGCCCAACGTCGGCGCTTCGGGAACGGCGGGCAAGGGCAAGGTGATCGCCGGGACACTCGAAATGTCGAACGTGGACCTCGGTGAGGCATTCACGGACATGATCGTGACGGAGAGGGGCTTCCAGGCGAACTCCCGCACCATCACGACATCCGACCAGATGCTGCAGGAGCTTCTGCAGTTGAAGCGGTAACGGGCAGCGGCATGAGCGCCGGGATTCCTCCTTGAAGGAGGCGGGATGGTTGAGGTGACGCGACTGGACGGGAAGACGTACTACGTCAACCCGCACCAGATCGAGTACATCGAGCGCAATCCGGATACGACACTCACGATGCTGTCGGGCAAGAAGCTGGTAG
>JBKQPS010000307.1:0-2764 GCA_052144915.1 Spirochaetia bacterium
GATTCCATTCTGATGGAGAATCGGGCCAGTTGGCTGCGTCCGTTCCTCACGGCGATGGCACTCGTCCTGATGTTGCAGGCGGCGCTCCAATATTGGCAGAAGAAATACCAGCGGCGCTTGCGTGCCAAGTTGGCCGTGGCCATGACCAGCCGCTTCATGTGGCAGATCCTGCGCCTCCCGGTTGACTACTTCGCGCACCGAGACAGGGGGGAGCTGGGAATCCGGAGCGGGCTGAACGAGCACATCGCGGCTTTGGCCGTCGGCCCGCTTGCCGGTCTCGTCATTCAAGTCTTGCTCCTTGTCTTCTATACGGGGGTCATGTTCGCCTACGACCTACTGCTGACGAGCATTGCCCTCGTGGCGGCGGGAGTCAACCTCTGGGCCCTGTGGCGGAGGACCCGTCATCTGCAGGATTATCAGATCCGCCTGCTCCAAGAACAAGGCAAGCTGAGCGGGATCTCGCTTGCCGCGCTGCAAGGGATCGAAACGTTGAAGGCTTCCGGGCGGGAAGATGGTTACTTCAACCGCCTTGCCGGAGGCTATGCGAAGGCGTTCATCGCCCAGCAGGACCTGGACCACGTCCAGCTCCACCTGGGGCTCTTGCCCCTGCTATTCGGTTCCCTGACCAACACCCTGCTGCTGACGGTCGGTGGCGTGCGGGTCATGGACGGCCACCTGAGCCTGGGCATGCTAGTGGCCTTTCAGAGTCTCCTGCTGAGTTTTCAGACGCCCTTGACGCAGCTCTCTCAACTGGGCTTCCAGATCCAGCAGATGTACGTGTACCTGACCCGCCTGGATGACGTTCACGCCAGCGCGACCGACCCCGAGACCGAACGTGGCGTTGGGACGGCTGGCTCGGGCCTTCCGCGGCTGAAAGGATTGGTCGAACTGCGGCACGTCACCTTCGGCTATCACGACGCAGACCCTCCCCTGATCAAGGATCTCTCCTTGACGATCCATCCTGGCCGGCGTGTGGCCCTTGTCGGCGCGAGCGGTTCGGGAAAATCGACCGTGGCCAAGCTCGTTGCCGGCCTGTATCGACCCTGGCAGGGGGAGATTCGCTTCGACGACCTCTCCCGCGATCAGATCCCCCGGCCTGTGCTCGCGAACTGTCTGGCCTACGTCGAGCAGGACTCCGCGTTCTTCTCCGCCACGGTCGAGGAAAATCTGACCCTCTGGGACCGATCGATCCCTCCCTCGCAACTGGTGCAGAGTTGTCGGGAGGCCGCCATTGACGAGGTCATCCAGTCGCTGCCGGGCGGGTACGCGGCCGAATTATCAGAAGCGGCTGGCAACCTCAGCGGCGGGGAGCGGCAGCGGCTGGAAATCGCCCGCGCACTACTCCGTGACCCGGTCATCCTGATCCTCGACGAGGTCTCCAGCTCCCTGGACACGGACACTGAATATCGAATTTTTAAGCATTTGTACAAGCGAAAGTGTTCCTGCTTGATCATCGCCCATCGGCTCAGCACGGTCCGCGATTGCGATGAGATCATCGTCTTGAAGAAAGGGCGTGTGGTCGAACGTGGGAGTCACGACGAGTTGCTGCAGCGGGACGGGGAATACGCGCGGCTCATTCAAAGTGAGGACGAGGAGGAGCGGAGGCCGGATGGCATGAAGGCGGCCTGTTGCTCCTGAAGAGCCGGGTGACAGTACGCTCTGAGCGCTTATAAACTTATAAATTACATATAGTATCAACAATATATATATTTTACTTGGGCAATCGGTTATGAGGGAATTCCCGAAGAACGAGAAGTTCGGGGAGCGGCTACGGGCCCAGCGACAGAGTACGCGGCAGATGACGGCGAGCGCCGTACAGGGCCTGGGCGCCCTCTTCCGGTCGCAGGAGCCCCTGCCCGACTCGGCCGATGCCGCGTTGCTGGCGTTTTGCGCGGTGGGACGGGTGCTCGGCATGGAAATCAAGGCCCCCCGCGCCCCGGAAATGGCGGTGCCGGCGGGGAGCGAGGCGCCCTCGGAACCCTTCGAAACGATTGCCCGCGCCACCCACCTCCGGGTCCGCCCCGTTCGGCTTCGCGGCGGCTGGTGGCAACAGGACAATGGTCCCCTGCTCGCTTACCGGAAGGACGGCCATTTCCCTGTGGCGCTGCTGCCGCGGGGAGCGGGGAGTTACAACTGTTTCGATCCGAGCTCTCGGTCACACAGTCCCGTGACCGCGGCGAACGAGGACCGGTACGAACGTCGGGCATTCCAGCCCTACCGCTCCCTGCCCACGGGCCCCGTGACGACCCTCGACCTGTTCAAATTTGCCCTGGCAGGGCGGGGGCGCGATCTCGCCGGCATCATCCTGCTCGGCACCGTGATCGCCCTTTTGGGCATGGCCTCGGTCCAGGCCATCGGCCTCATCGCGGATCATGCCATCCCCCGCGGGGACCGCTCCTTGCTGGGGCAAATCGGGCTGGGAGTGGTGATTGCGGCCTTGGGCCTCGTCGTCGCGGAAGCGACGCGAGGTATTCTGGTGATCCGCCTCGGGGCGGCCGCCGATCACACGCTGCAGACAGCCGTCTGGGATCGGTTGCTCTCGTTGAGAATCCCGTTCTTTCGCCGGGAGCCTTCGGGAGACATCCTGATTCGGGTCTCAGCGATCAGCCAGATCCACGCGATTCTCAGCGGCGCCACCCTGCGGACTGTCTTGACCAGCATCTTCGGCCTGTTGAATCTCGGACTTCTTTGGGCCTATAGCTGGCACCTCGCCCTGCTGGGCGTGATCATCGCCGGAGGTGTCGCTGCGGTCACCCTCGTCGGC
>JBKQPS010000308.1:0-2869 GCA_052144915.1 Spirochaetia bacterium
GCGAATGCATCCCGTTCCCCCGGACGATTTCGAGGATCTACCCGTAAACGGACTTGAGCACTTCGGAGGCATGCACCGCGAAATCCGCGGGCAGCTCGTCACCGGCGCCCGCCATCGTGCGCGTGCGGATGAACGCGCCTGCGGCTTCGAGGGCGGCGATCACCGGGCGCGCGCGGGAATTCGCCGGATCGTCGGCGCCGAGAATGAATGCGCATCTCGTGTGACGGGGGACCCCGGCGAGCGGCGTCGCGTCGTATCCCGCGGGGAAGGCGGGGGTCACGCACAGCCAGGGCAGCCCGGCCTCGCTGGCGGCTTCCGCCGCGAGGGGAGCGCCATCGGAGACGCCCGCCACGACGATCCGCGACGGATCCAGTCCGCGGCGCGTACGGCATTCCTCCAGGTGCGCCCGAATCTCGCGGCGAGCCTTCCCCGCATCCTCCCAGCACCACCCCGCGCTGTCCCACGGCTGGGAGGACTGCGCCACCACGAGCGTCCACCCCTCGTCGACGAGCGGTCGCCAGCGCTCCGCCGTCGCGCGCGCCGAGTCTCCGCGGCGGTGGAGCACGAGCACCGTCTGCTGGTCCCAGAGCGCCGAGGCGGGGGAGAGGACGAGGCACTGCGGACGCGCCGCGGCCCGGCGCCTCTCACGGCGGTCCGCGGACTCCCGGAGGATCCCTTCCATTTCGGGCAAGCTGCGAGCGGCAACGAGGCCGGGGTCGGTTTCCAGCGCCTCCGGGTTGTACCAGGCCCCTTCCTCCAGCCCGGCGCGCAGCGCCGCGAGCGCTCCCGACAGGTCGCCGCGCAGGCTCAGAAGGCACGCTTCCCGATACCACGTCCGAACCGGGTCTTCTTGCAGGAACATGCCGTTTCAGTATACACCGTCGACACAGCCATGTACTGGGACAGGGATATCGAGACGATGGAGCGCTCGGCTCTCCAACGGCTGCAAACCGAACGCCTCGCGGCCACGCTGGACCGGGCAGCCAGGGCCCCCTTCTATCGCCGCCTGTTGGAAACATGCGGTGCGGCGGACATGCGCGTACCGGGCGACGTTTCCCGCCTTCCCTTCACCACGAAGACGGAGCTGCGAAACGCATTCCCCTACGGGTTCCTTGCGGTGCCCTTGAAGGACGTGGTGCGCCTGCACTCCTCCTCCGGCACGACCGGAAACCCCACGGTGATCTATCACACGCAGGCGGACATCGCCGCGTGGCAGGACCTCGTGGCCCGATGCATATACATGGCCGGCATGCGCGCATCCGACGTGTTCCAGAACATCATGGGCTACGGCCTTTTCACCGGCGGGCTGGGCTTTCATTATGGAGCCGAGAAGCTGGGCGCGATGACCATCCCCGTGGGCCCCGGCAACAGCAGGCGTCAGATCTGGTTCATGCGGGAGTTCAAGACCACCGCCATGCACATCCTGCCCAGCTACGCGCTGCGCCTGGCCGGGCACGTGAGAGAGATGGGGCTGGATCCGCGCAAGGACCTGTCCGTCCGCCTGGCGTTCGTGGGGGCTGAACCGCACACGGAGGAAACCCGGCGAAAGATCGAAGAGACGTGGAACATCCGCGTGTTCAACTCCTACGGCCTCTCGGAGATGTGCGGTCCGGGCGTGGCCTTCGAATGCCCGGAACAGTCCGGCATGCACATCTGGGAGGACAGCTTCCTCGTGGAAATCGTGGATCCGGAGTCAGGGTCGCCGGTTCCCGAGGGGGAGTGCGGGGAGCTGGTGCTCACGACGCTGACCAGGACGGGAACGCCCCTCCTTCGCTACCGGACGCGGGACCTGACGAGAATCATCCCCGGGCGCTGCCCGTGCGGCCGGACCCACCGGCGCATCGACCGGATCCGGGGT
Source organism: Spirochaetia bacterium (assembly GCA_052144915.1). Taxonomy (GTDB): domain Bacteria; phylum Spirochaetota; class Spirochaetia; order SZUA-6; family Fen-1364; genus Fen-1364. Next base: position 1,859 of record JBKQPS010000308.1, read on the forward strand.
CGTACGGACGACATGATGATCATCAACGGTGTCAACATCTTTCCCCTCCAGGTGGAACAGACGCTCATGCGCATCCCCGGGATCGGCTCCAACTACCTCATCGAGATCCACGAGGAGAACTACATGGACAAGCTGCACGTCACCGTGGAGATGGCCGCTGACTCGTTCCAGGGCACCCTTTCGCAGCTCGAAGGGCTGCAGGGACGCGTGCTCGCCGCACTGAAGGAAGAGACGGGAGTGACGCCGGTGGTGAAGCTGGTGGAAGCGGGGACCCTCCCCGCCGCCGACGGCAAGGCGGTACGCGTGGTGGACCGCCGCGCCCAGTCGGGAAAGGGGTGTTGAAATGGCGTGGCACCTCTCGGTGTTCGTCGTGAACGAGCCAGGCAAGCTGGAAGGGATCACCCGGGCGCTCTGGGAAGCGGGATTGAACATCAGGGCGGTGTCCATGGCCAGCACGGGCGAGTTCGGCGTGGTGCGTGTCCTCGTGAACGACCCCGATCGGGGGCTGGAGGCGCTGAAGAAGGCCAGGTTCACGGTCACCCGGCGGCGGATACTCGTGGCGCAGATCGACGATGCGCCGGGCGCGATGCACGGCCTCCTCGTGGCGCTCGCCGCGGCGCGGATCAACGTCGAGGACTGCTACGGCTTCGTGATCGAGGAAGGGAAGAAGGCGGCGATCGTCTTCGAGGTGGAGAAATTCCCGGAAGCGGAGAAGGCGATTGCCGGGTCAGGCATCCACCTGGTCTCCGACGCGGAAATCTACCGGCTCTAGGGGGAACGCGGTGATCTGGAACACGGATTTCGAAAGTCTCGACCGGCGGGCAATGTCGCGGCACCAGGGCGAGAAACTCGGCCGCCTGACCGACATTCTCTACAGGCGGGTTCCTTTCTATCGAAGGAAAATGGATGCCGCGGGCGCGAAGCCGCAGGACATCCAGGGGGTCGAGGATATCCCTCGACTGCCTTTCACGACAAAGGACGAGATGCGGGAGGTCTATCCGTACGGCCTGC
>JBKQPS010000309.1:0-22390 GCA_052144915.1 Spirochaetia bacterium
GTGCGCGAATGCCGGCGCGAAGACACCGCCGCCCTCCTCGGAACCGTGTACCCCCTGCTTGGCGTGTCGAAGGACTTCTACGACGTCGTGGCGGCGCGAATGTACAACGAGATCCTCGCCTGGTTCCGCTACCGAATCGCCAACGCGTTCGTGCTCGTCGGAGCGATCAACGGGGAGATCGCGGGCATCGTCACCAGCCGTCACGTCGACGAGAAGCTCGGCATGAGCTTGCACACGCTCACCATCAAGCGCGGCCTGCGCGTCGGCGCCCAGCTCTTCGCCTCGAAGATGGAGCATCATATCGAGTACCTCAAGGAAGACGAGGTCTGGATCGTCGCGGAGAGTCCCATCGGCTTCAAGCGCTGGATGATCGAGTACGAGCTGGAGGACCGTTCCGCCAAGTACCCGGGCGTCCGCCACGAGCTCGGCGGCGTTCCCACCTACGCCCTCACGCGCAAGCTCTGGGACGCGGTGAAGGCCGTGAAGTGCACGGGCACCCGGCCCGTGGCGCCCGAAGTACTGAAGACCGCCAATAAGCTCACGATGCCCAACGAGTACGTCCAGCTGCCCGGGTGGAAGAGGAATGCTTGATGGCGCCACGGATCGGTATCGTCGGCGCCGGCCATTGCAGGTTCGGCAACTCCAGCGACTATGACCTCGTCGATGTCATTGCCTACTCGGCCAACGCGGCGTTCCGGGATGCGGGCGGCCTGTCCCTGCGGAAGGATGTGGACCAGGTCATCGTCGCCAACATGGCGGGCGGCCTTTTCAACAGGGAGACGGCGGTTGCCTCGGCCCTGATCAGCAGGATGGACATGGAGCCTTGCCCGGCCGAGCTCGTCGAGAACGGCCCGGCCTCCGGCGCCAGCGCGGTCAAGATCGGCTACATGGCGGTCGCCTCGGGCATGGCGGACGTGGTGCTCGTCGCCGGCGGCGAGGTCATGCGTTCCGTCACCGGCTGGGAAGCCACCGACATCGTCGCGACGATGGCGCACAAGGAGGCCGAGTACAACATGGGGCTCACCCTCCCGGGCTTTGCCGGGATGTTCACGAGGTTGTACATGCAGAAGTACGGCCTGACGGAACGCGACCTCGCCCTGGTCGCGGTGAAGGACCACGACAACGGGGCGAAGAACACCTACGCGCACGTGCAGATCCCCGTGACCATCGACGCGATCGCCGACGGGCCCAACGCGAGCGTGGTCAACAACTATGTTGCCGAACCCCTTCGCATGTACTCGACCTGCCCGATCACCGACGGTTCCGCGGCGCTCATCCTCGTGAACATGGACTCGCCGAAGGTGAAGTTGTTCAGGAAGAAGCCGGTCAGGATTGCCGGCATCGCCTCGGCGACGGACACGCACTGCGTGCACAATCGCCGGGACCCGCTGGTTCTCGACGCCGTGCGGCTCTCCGCCGAGAAGGCCTACAAGATGGCCGGGATCGGCCCGAAGGACATTTCTTTTGCCGAGCTGCACGATGCATTCGTGATCTTCGAGCTGCTCATCAGCGAGGAAGTGGGGTTCTTCGAGCGCGGCACGTCCTTCCTCGCCGTGCGAAAGCACGAGACGGACCTCACCGGACGGCTGCCGATCAACACGTCCGGCGGTCTGAAAGCCAAGGGTCACCCCGTGGGAGCAACGGGTGTCTCGCAGATATTCGAGCTGGTGCGCCAGATTCGAGGCGAGGCCGAGGAGGGCCGCCAGGTGAAGGACCCCCGGTACGGCATGGCTGTCAATTTCGGCGGTTTCGGCAATAATGTCGTGACCACGATCCTGGCCCGGGACTAGGGGGGAGCCGATCATGATCGATTTCAGCGTCTACGGCGAGCAGACACCCCACATCACCGGGTTCCGCTGCGAGAAGTGCGGGACCCTGTACTACCCGGCTCCCATGGTCTGCCGGAAGTGCGATTCGATCCGCGACCCGACCACCAACACGCACTGGGAAGAGTTCGATCTCGAGGGCCCGTGCACCCTTCTCACCTGGACACGCGTGTGGAATCTGCCGGAGGGCTTCAACAGGAAGTTCCTCATGTTCGGCATGGTCGAGTTCGAGAACGGGCTGCGCGCCTCCGGACGGATCGAGGTCGACGGCGATCCCCAGATGGGGATGAAGCTCACGGCCCGGACGATCGAGGCGGACGAGCGCCCCGGCAAGCCCGTCAAGGTGTTCGTCTTTTCGTAAGGGGCCGCGAAGAAAAGGGAAGCAACCGTGAACACGACGGCGGCTATCGTGGATGCCCGTCGTCGACCGTGAACCGAAATCTTGGCCGAAGGAGGAGGAGAGAGAGAAGGTTCGACTCACCGTCCCATTCATCGGGACGGAAAAACGCGCTGGCCCGGCCAGCTCCGGTCACCGGCGCACACACGGAGGCATCTATGGCTCATTTCGCAAAGATCTACGACATCGAGCAGACGCCGCCCATCGGGAGGGCGATTCCCCTGTCCTTCCAGCACGTCTTCGCGATGTTCGGCGCGACCATCCTCGTTCCCCTGCTCGTGGGGCTCGACCCCTCGGTCACCCTGTTCTGTTCCGGGCTCGGGACGCTCATCTTCCACCTCGTCAACAAGGGGAAGGTCCCCGCCTACCTTGGCTCTTCATTCGCGTTCATCGCTCCCATCATCGCCGTGTCCAAGGTCTACGGCGCCCAGGGAGCCTTCACCGGCATGATCGCCGCCGGCCTCGTGTACATCGTCGTGTTCGTCATCATTGCAATCGTCGGCCTGCGGTGGATCGCCCGCGTGCTTCCGCCCGTCGTCGTCGGACCGATCGTGATGATCATCGGTCTCAGCCTCACCCCCGTCGCCATCGGGGAAGCGGAGAAAGGGATCGTGACCGCCATGATCACCACCCTGATCGTCATCTTCGCCGCGATCTTCGGGAGGGGTTTCTTCAAGATCATCCCGATCCTGCTGGGCACCCTCGGCGGCTACATCGTGGCAATCCTCTTCGGCCAGGTCAACTTCGATGCGATCAACAAGGCCGCCTGGATCGCCCTGCCGCAGCTCACGATCGTCACCGGCCACATGCCGGTGCTGGCATGGGGAGCCGTGGCGCTCATTGCGCCCGTGGCGATCGCGACAATGGTCGAGGACGTCGGCCACCTGCTCGTGATCGGTGACACGGTCGAACGTGACCTGATGCACGACCCGGGCCTGCACAAGGTCCTGCTCGGAAACGGTATCGCGACCGCGGTCGCCGGGTTCCTCGGCGGCGTTCCCGAAACAACGTACGGTGAGAACATCGGCGTCCTCGCCATCACCCGCGTCTTCTCTTCCCGCGTCATCCAGGGTGCGGCCGTCATTGCGATCCTGCTCAGCTTCATCCAGAAGTTCGGCGCCGCGATCCAAACGATCCCGGAACCGGTCCTCGGCGGCGTAACGATCATCCTCTACGGTATGATCGCGTCGGTGGGTCTGCGGACCCTGATCGAGAACAAGGTGAACATGGCGAGCAACCGCAACCTGCTCATCGTGTCGGTCATCTTCTCCTTCGGCGTCGGCGGCATGCTCTTCAAGTTCGGCCCCGACTTTGCATTCGCGGGGATCGCCTCCGCGGCGATCGCCGGCATCATCCTGAACCTGATCCTGCCGGTTGAGAAGGAGGAAAAGGCCTAGGACGTCTTCTCCGCCGCTGTCGCGGCGGGATGCGCGCGGGGTTCGCTGCCTTCTGGCGGCGGGCCCCGCATCCCGGGTCGGAGCGCGAACATGGCCAAAGCGAGCCTGAGCCAGCCGATCTACGCGCGTCTCTCGGAGAGGATCCTGCGATGGGACTACCTTCCGGGGCACCGCTTCACGGAAGAGGGGCTCTGCCGGGAGTTCTGCGTGAGTCGGAGTCCCGTCCGGGAGGCCCTCAACACCCTCGCGGAGAACGGGCTCATCGAAAAGAAGCCTGGCCATGGCTACAGCGTGAAGCTCCTCAATTTCGTGGAGATCAACGAGCTGTACGACGTCCGTCTCGCGCTGGAGACATCGGTCGTCGAGCGTCTCTGTCGGACGGGCATTGACGAGCAGCACCTCGAGGAGCTCCGCGCCTTCTGGTCCGACATCCAGTCGCGGCTGCCCGAGGCGGCGAAGACGGTGGCCGCGGCCGACGAGGAGTTCCACGAGACCCTCGCGCGGCTCTGCGGGAACAAGATCCTCGCCAGCACGCTGAAGAGCGTGGACCGCAGGATACACTTCGTGCGTCTGGCCGATATCACCACCGAGGATCGCGTGCGCGCGACATGCCGCGAGCACCTGGAGCTCCTCGACGCGATCCGCGACGGGGACGAGGCGCGGGCCCGCGATGTGCTGCGGAAGAACATCGACGGCGGCCGTTCTTCCGTCGAACGCGCGATCAAGGATGCGCTGGCGCATGCCTACCACACCGGCGAGTGATGTCGTCCTCCGGGCCCTCTCCATCGGCGCTGCCGCCTCGGAGGCCCTCTCGCGCGCCGGGGCCGCGCTGCGCGTCCACAGCGTCTTCCGCTCGACCATGAATCTCGTGGTGGAAGGAACGGACACGCTGGTGGCGTTGACCGGAGCCGCGGGCCTCCCGTATGCCCACGCGGTCGTCCTGGCAGAGGACGAAGACTTTCGGTCATGGCCGCACCCCGCGGGAAGCACCGGGCTCCTGGACGGCGCGTTCCTGCGCCTTCGCTGGCGGGGAAACAGCCGAGCCGTGGACCTCGGCAGGGCGCGGAGACAGCCGTCGCGGCTCCTGCCTTCGGTTCGGCGGCGGGGAAGCGCGTGGCGCGCCTGCGCGCGTACGCTCTCCCGGTTCCAGGCGGATCACGGCTGCGATCTGCTCCTGAGCGGGTTGAGCGGCAGTGCGGGAGCGGCGACCGTCATGGGAGAGGCGCTGCATCGTTCCGCGCGTGCGCTGGGTGCTGCGATTTCCGCGGATGGTGCACCCCCGGCGGCGGTGCGCCATGCCGTTTCCTCCCTGGCCGGAAAGGGGACCGGTCTCACCCCTTCGGGGGATGATTTCCTGTGCGGCTTCATGGCTGCCGCGCGATGCGCCGGCGGCCGCACAAATGCCACGGGGTACCGTGGCGGCGGGAACGCGGCAGGGGGCGGCGGGCCGGCGCTGGCCTCCACGCTGGGCGAGGCCGTCCAGGAAAGCATCCGCTCGACGAGCGAGATCAGCGCCTCGATGCTGCGGTGCGCGCTGCGGGGTCAGTGGCCGACACCGCTCGCGGACCTGGCCGATGCGCTTGCAGAGGAAAGGCAGTTCGAGGCGCTCCGCGCCCTCGGTGACCTGTGCGGGCTCGGACACAGCTCGGGCGCCGATATCGCGACGGGCTTCCTGTACGGCCTGCGCGTCCTGACGTAGAAGAAGGAGGCACTATGCTGCAGAGGTTTCAGTACGCCGCGCCCCGGACCCGGGCCGAGCTCCTCGGCCTGCTGGCGGAAATGAAAGACAAGGCGCGGCTCCTGGCCGGAGGGACGGACCTCCTGGTCAACATCCGCAACGGGGTGATGAAGCCCGCGCTCGTGATCGACGTGAAGAAGGTCAAAGGCTACGCGGGGATATCCTGGAGCGCCGCGGACGGGCTCATCATCCATCCCGCGGCCACGATCAACGACGTGCTCCAGAGCAAGGACGTACGCGATCGCTATCCCCTCCTCACCGAGTGCGCGCACGACCTTGCCTCGTACCAGATCCGCAACAGGGCGACGGTCATCGGCAACGTCGTCAACGCCTCCCCCTGCTCTGACATGGCGCCGGCCCTGCTCTGCCTGGACGGCGCCGCGGTCATCGCCTCCTCCCGCGGCGAACGCACGGTTCCCTTCCGGGAGTTTTTCAAGGGCGTCAAGAAGACCGTCGTCCAGGACGACGAGATTCTGGACCGCATCGTCGTGCCCGCCTCCTCGGTCGGAGCCCGCGGCTCCTATCGAAAGCTGAAGAGGATCAACGGCCACGACCTGGGCATCGTCGGGGTGGCCCTCATGAGGCGGGACGGCATGCTGCGCCTGGGCATCAGCTCTTCGGCGCCCACGCCCGTCCTCGTGGACGGCCTCAAGGATCGCGATGACCCGGAGAAGGTCGTGGCGGCTGCCCGCAAGTCCATCAGCGCCATCAGCGACGTGCGCTGCTCGAAGGAATACCGCGAGTACATGGTCGAAGTGTACGTCCGGCGGCTCCTCGCGGAGGTGAAGGCATGACAATACGGCTCACGGTCAACGGCCAGGTGTACGAACGCGACGTGGAGGAGCACCGGACGCTGCTGCGGTTCCTCCGCGACGAGCTCGGATTGACGGGCACCAAGGAAGGCTGCGGCGCAGGGGAATGCGGCGCCTGCACGGTCTTCCTGGACGGCAAGACGGTCAACTCCTGCATGGTGCTGGCGGTGGAGACTGACGGCTCCACGGTGGAAACGATCGAAGGCGAGGCAAAGGACGGAAAGCTCTCCGCGATCCAGGAGGCTTTCGACCGCCACCACGCGATCCAGTGCGGCTACTGCACCGGGGGAATGGTCATGTCGGTGCGCGAGCTGCTGCGGCGCACGCCGAAGCCCACGGTGGACCAGATCAAGGAAGGAATCGAAGGCAATTTCTGCCGGTGCACCGGGTACCAGCAGATCATCGAAGCCGTGCTCGACGCGTCGGGGCAGCCCGAACTCGCCAGCAAGGGGGAGCTGAAACATGCGTGAAAAAACGAACTCCGCGGAGCTTGCCCACATCGGCAAGGGCGAGCGCCGCCTGGACGCGGTCGCGAAGGTCACGGGGGATGCGATGTTCACCAGCGACATGGCCTTCCCCGGCATGCTCTATGCCCAGGTGAAGAAGAGCCCCCACGCCCGCGCGAAGATCCTGAAGATCGACACGTCGAAGGCCCAGGCGCTGCCGGGCGTCCGCGCCATCCTCCTGGGCAGCGAGCTCAACTACAAGCTGGGGCTCTACGTGGTGGACAAGGACATCCTCGCCAAGAACGAGGTCCGGCACTACGGTGAAGCGGTGGCCGGCGTCGCCGCCGACACCCCGGAGATCGCCCGCCAGGCGGCCGATCTCATCGAGGTGGAGTACAAGGTCCTCCCGCCCGTGCTCAACCACATGGATGCCCTGAAGCCGGACGCCCCCCTCGTGCATCCGGACCTCGGCACGTACGACTACGTTCCCGTCTTCAGCCCGCAGGCCAACACGAACATCCCCAACCTTTCGCGCCTCCGCAAGGGCGACGTGGAAAAGGGCTTCGCCGATTCCGAGTGGATCATTGAGCGCGAGTACACCAACCCCTCGGTGCAGCACGTCCCGATGGAAACCCACGTGGCAATCGTGGAATGGAACATTGGCGATGAGATCACGATCTGGACGAGCGCCCAGTCGCCCTTCACCGTGCGCAACCTTTTCTGCTACACGTTCAAGCTTCCGCAGAACAAGGTGCGGGTCATCGTTCCGCACGTCGGCGGCGGTTTCGGCGGCAAGGCGGGCATCCACCTTGAGCCGCTGGCCGCCTGTCTCTCGCGGAAAGCAGGTGGCCGTCCGGTCAAGATGCAGGCCTCGCGGGAGGAGGAGTTCAGCCTCCTGCCTTGCCGCAGCGCGTTGACCTACAAGATCAAGACCGGCGTGCGCGCGGACGGCAAGATTCTTGCGCAGCACCTCACCCTGTACTGGGACGCGGGTGCCTACGCCGACTACGCGGTCAACGTCACGCGCGCCTCCTCGTACTCGGGCGCCGGGCCCTACGAAGTGCCCAACGTCTGGCTGGACGCCTACACGATCTACACGAACAAGCCGTATGGAACCGCGTACCGCGGATTCGGGCACGTGGAGTTCTTCTGGGGGCTCGAGCGCCACATGGAGCTCGTCGCCCAGGCAATCGGCATGGACCCGCTGGAGTTCAGGAAGAAGAACCTGCTGAAACCCGGATCCCGGACCATCACGGGCGAGCTCATCACGGATCACACGGGCGACCCGACGAAGTGCCTGGAGGCCGTGGCGAAGGCCATCAACTACGGAAGCCTCACGAAGGCGGAGTCCGACCGTGAAAAACGCACCGGGCGCAAGATCGGAAAGGGAATCGCGACCCTTCACAAGGCGCCGGCCATGCCTTCCTTCACCGCCACCGCTGCCGTGGTGAAGATGAACTCCGACGGCTCCGTCATCATCAACGTCGGCCTTACCGAGATCGGCCAGGGCTCGGCGACGGCCGTCGCCCAGATCGCGGCCGAGAGGCTGCGCTTCCCGCTGTCGAAAGTGAAAGTTGCCATGGAGAAGGACACCGACAAGGAGCCCTACGACTGGCAGACCGTCGCGTCCAAGGGGATCATCCTCACGGGCAACGCGACGATGCTCGCCTGCGACGACATGCTCCGCCAGGCCTACGAGGTGGCCGCCCAGGTGCTTCGCGCCCAGCCCATGGATCTGGATCACGACGATGAAAAGATCTTCGTCCGTCACCGACGCGAAAGCTCGGTCAGCTTTGCGGCGCTCTCGGTCGGCTACGCGTACCCGGACGGCATGTCCATCGGCGGGCCGCTCATCGGCGTGGGCCGCTACATGGCGCAGGGTCTCACGAACCTGGACAAGGCGACCGGCCAGGGCCTGCCTGCCCTCGACTGGACCTACGGGGCGCACGGCGTGATCGCCGAAGTCGATCCCGAGACAGGCGAGTACAAGGTGATCAAGGTCGCGTCGGCTTTCGACGTGGGGCGGGTGATCAATCCCGACATCGTGCGGGGGCAGGCCGTGGGCGGCATGATCCAGGGCCTGGGCACGGCGATCTGCGAGGGATACATCTACGACGAGGAAGGGCACCTGCTCAATCCGTCGTTCACGGACAACAAGATCCCCACGGCCAAGGACCTGCCGGAAGAGATCGAGAGCATTGCCGTGGAGTGCGCACAGCTGGACGGGCCGTTCGGCGCGCGTGGGGTCGGCGAGCACCCGATGATCTCCGTGGCACCCGCGCTGGGCAACGCCATCCAGCAGGCCGTCGGCGCAGAGCTGCTCCACATGCCGATCCGTTTCGAGGACGTGTGGCGGGCGCTGCGCAACAAGGAGCCGATCGACAACTGGATCACGAAGACGCCGACGGGCGCCTGCCGGTCCGACGCCGCGACCCGGGTCCACTCGCCGAATGTCGCGGCGGTGCCGTGAGCCGTCCGACGGCACAGGACCGCGGGCGGACGGGGGACGACCGGGGGCGGACGGCGCCGGGCATCGAGCACCCATCGACGTCGGGCGGGTGCGACTGCATCGTGCTCGCCGCCGGCGCCTCCCGGCGGATGGGGCAGTCCAAGCTCTACCTTCGCTTCGGCGGCCGGACCCTGATCGAGACGACCGTCGCGAATGCGCGGGGAGCGGGGCTGCGCGTGATCGTCGTCGCGCGCGGGGAGGACGGGCGGATCGCCGACCTGCTCGGCGCCGAGGCCGTGGTGGTGCGGAATGTCGATCCCGAGCGCGGCATGTTGTCGTCTCTCCGCGAGGGGTTGCGCCGGGTGACCGCAGCGCGCTTCTTCTTCATACCCGCGGACATGCCCCTTGTCGGCGCCGGCATCTACCGCGCGATGGCGGCCGTCGAGGCGGCGGGGCCGGTGATCCCCACGTCGGACGGAAGACGCGGGCACCCCGTCCTCATGCCTTCGACTCTCATACCCGCAATCATGCATCTGGCCGACGACGTCCCGCTCAAAACCCTCATTGCCGCGCAAGGGCCGACCGATGTCGACATCGGGGATGACGCGATCCTGCGGGACATCGACACATCCCAGGAGTACGAGGCGGCGGTCGGCCGGTCTCAGCTCGCGAAACAGGGGAACGCCCCATCACCGGATGGGGCGTTCCCGGGCGCCCGCGGAACCTGATGCCGCGGGAGGCGAGATCCAGTCCCGCTGTCAGGGGTTACCAGGCCACGTTGTAGGTGCAGGACTCCTCGCCTTTCTTGCGGCACGGCTTGGTGTCGTCGTGCGTGACGCGCACGGTTCCCCCCTGGGGGCCGAAACGCCGTGCCATGGCGACGATGATGCCGCGGTCGAAATCGCACGGATAGGGATTTACGCACTCCATCGTCGCCTTTTTCGAACCATCCGTCTTGCAGTTGTAGTGGCCGATCTCACCGCCGCGGTGGTTCATGTGGTACGCCACGTCGATGACCGAAAGTGCCTTCTCGATCGTGTCGATTCCCGGCGGAAACTGGGCATTTTCGGGGATCTTCTGCCCGATTTGCGAGAGCGTGTTGGCGCCGATTGACTCGCTTATCTTCTTGAACGCGTCCAGCCACGCTTGCTGCTTGAACCACTGGCCGGGCTTTGGATCCTTGATCCCGTTCGTTTCAAGGATTCCCAGGGCCATCTTTTTCATGGCCCCCATGCCGTCGACAACTGACAGGACCGTCTCGCCATTTACCTCGACGTTCGGCGAGTAAGCTTTGAACTGTGACATGACCTCCTCCTGATCTTTCCTGGCGCGCCCGCGCCCGATACGCTCGGGAACTTACGTGCGGCCATGCCCGAAGGAGTGCAAGTACCATGCCAGCCGGTGTCATGCGTCGACCACTGGTGCCGGGCAGGATCCGGAGGAGGGCGTAGTTCATTTCGCGGTAGAGTTTTACGGATCAGCGCCCGTTCGGGTCGGGCCTTGTTCCGGATACGAGAGCAGCGCTGTCACTCGTGAATCCTGTGTTCCAGGATTCACGTGAACTGTTCCATGGCAGGGAACAACAATCCGCTTCAGCGGATTCGGGCGAGCGCCTGGTCGAGATCCGCCGCGAGTGTGTCCTTGTCTTCCAGCCCGACGTGCAGCCGCATGACCGAGACGCGGTCATCCGGCGGATCCTTCGGGTAGTGCGCGGCGATGGGGAATATGAGGCTCTCGTATCCCCCCCAGCTCACTGCCCGCTTGAACATTTTCAGCGAGTTCACGAACAGCTTCACCTTCCCGACGTCGCGGGTCTTCAACCGGACGGCGAAGAGGCTTCCCCCCCCGCGCATCTGGCGCGCCGCCAGGGCATGCTGGGGATGCGAAGGGAGAAAGGGGTAGAGCACGTTCTCGACGGCGGCGTGGCTTTCCAGGTGGCGCGCGACGTGGAGCGCGTTCGCGAAGTGCACGGGCATGCGGACCCCCAGCGTTCGGAGCCCCCGCAGAACGAGCCATGCCATCAGGGGATCGGGGACGGTCCCGAGCTGCAGGAACTCCGTCTTGAAGATGTGCTCGATGTCCCCGGCCTTTCCCGCGACCACTCCCGCCACGACGTCGCTGTGGCCTCCCAGGTACTTGGAAACCGAATGCACCACGAGGTCGATTCCCAGCTCGATGGGGTTCATGAAAATCGGCGTCGCCCACGTGTTGTCGATCACCGTCGTGATGCCGCGGGATCGGGCCATCGCTGCGATCGCGCGAATGTCCTGCAGCTTGAAGGTGAGCGAGGTGGGGCTTTCGAGATAGAGGAGACGCGTCGCGGGTCGGATCGCGGCCTCGACTTCCTCGACCCGGCTGCCTTCCACGAACGTGTGCGTGACGCCGAACCTCTTCAGGTACGCCTGGAGGAGGTTCCGCGTCCACCCGTAGCAGTCTTCGACGCAGACGACGTGGTCACCGGAGGAGACGAAGGCCATGATCGCCGCGGAGATTGCCGACACGCCGGAGGAGAGCAGCTTGGCCCGCTCCGCCTTTTCCAGCGCGGCGATCTTCTGCTCGACGAGGTTCACCGTCGGGTTGTTGCCCCAGGAATAGAGGAAATGTCCTTCTTCCGCCCCGATGGCCGCCTGCAGGTCGTCGAAGTCCTTGAAGCAGAAATTCGAGGTCTGGAATATCGGGGGGCTCACGGCTCCGACGGGGAGATCGTCTTCCCCCAGGTGGTGAAGGATGTATGAGGGATCGTAGGCGTCTGTCATGGATTCTCCCGCGGCAACCGGCAGGCCAGTACAGCAGGATCACGGGGAAGAGTCAAGGGAGTGAGCCCGCAGTAGCTATTGCGCGCTCGCCGTAGTACGTTTTTCAGCGGTGGGGCGCCGATGCGGGAGGCATCATCGTGAAAACGGGAGGACGGGATCCTCTGTTTTTTCGGACGAACAAGCCGTACGTCCGGTGGTGGTGGTTCAACCAGCGCATCAACCCGGACGACCTCGACCATCAGCTCCAATGGATTTCGCGACACGGCTTCGGAGGTGTGGAGGTCGCCTGGGTGTACCCCGTGCCGGCGCGGCCGACGGGGCCTCGATGGCTTTCGCCGGAGTGGACCGCCCTTGCCTGTCACGCGAAAGACGCCTGCGCGCGTCTCGGCCTGGGCTGCGACTTCACGTTTGGAAGCCTCTGGCCGTTCGGCGACTCGTCGCTCGAGGACGGGGAGACATCGCAGTGGTTCACGGGCCCCTCCCCGCAGCGCATCGATCGGCACTGGGAGTCGCGCGACCTGCCCGGCGGGCCCCGGGTCATGAATCACCTCGACCGGCGCGCCTTCGAGTCGTACGGGCGGCGAACCGGCGCGGCACTTGCCCCCGCCCTGGCGGGCGAGACATCGTGCCTGTTTTGCGACTCGTGGGAAGTGGAGGACGAGGGAAAGCTCTGGACCGCGGGCTTCGGTGAGCGTTTCAAGGATCGCTTCGGGTACGACATCGAGCCCTCCATGCCTGTCCTCGCCGAGCGCCCGGAAGAGTGCTACGACTATCGCGTCCTGGTCGGAGACCTGGTCATCGAGGAGTTCTATCGCCCCTTCGCGTCCCTCTGCCGGAGCCTCGGCGCTCTTTCCCGGGTCCAGTGCCACGGCGCACCGGCGGACATCGTGGCCGCGTACGCAGAAGCGGATGTCCCGGAGTCCGAGTCCCTGCTGTTCGATCCGGCGTTCTCGCGGTTCGCGGCCTCGGCGGCCGCCCTTGCCGGCAGGGAGATCGTGAGCTGCGAGGCCTTCACCTGCCTCTACGGGTGGAACCCCTGGCCCGCCGCGGGGCCCCACCTGGGCGAAGAGAAGATCGGCGATCTCCGGCTGCTCGCCGACGCGCTGGCCGCGCATGGGATCAACCGCTACGTCTGGCACGGAATGCCGTTTCGCGCATCCGGAAGCGACGACAGGTTCTACGCCTCGGTGCACGTCGGGCCCGATGGGGCGCTTGCTGCCCGGATGGAGGCGTTCAATAATTACCTCGAGGAAATCTCCGCGTTCCTCCGCGAGGGAAGACCGGCCCACCGGATTGCCTGCCTCGTCCCGATCGAGGACACCCGGATGAAGGGCGAGCTGCCCGATGAGCTGCGCAAACCGAGCGCGCGCTTCTGGTGGGAGCTCCAGCATCCCTGCCTGCCCGAGCTCCTGAAGCCCTGGTCGCCGTTGTGGGTCACCGGAGCGTTTCTCGACGCGGCACAGTGCCTGCCCGATGGCAGCGTGCGCTGGGGGCAGGTCACTGTCGGGGCCCTGGTCGTGGATTGCCTCTACCTCGACGCCTCCGTCCTCCAGGGCCTGGCGCGGCTGTCCTCCGAAGGGGCCCGCGTGATCCTCACGAACCGCCCCCGCGAGCCCGGACGAAAGAAGAGGCGTGACTATTCCGACCTTGTCGACTCCCTCTCCCGCGGAACCCGGACGAGTTTCTCTTCCGATCCCCGGCTTGCTCTGCGCGAAGTGCCGCCCTTTCTTCAGTGCGAGGAGGCGCCCGACTTCTTCGTTCGCGAGCGCAATGGGGATTTCACGGTGTTCGCCGCGCATCCTGCGGCTCGCGGGATCACCTATCCGATGGCGTATGGCGCCTCAACGCACGCCGCAGCCGAAACGCGGCAGGCCCGATTCCGCGACGGCCGCGGCCGCGAGACCGAGTGCACCCTGCAGTTTGCCCCGGCCGGATCCGCCCTCTTCCGCATCGGGAAACAGGGGGGCTTCGGTCGCGTGCCGGTGGACTTCGATCGCCGAAGCAGGTGAGGGGAACAAGGGGAGCATTCATGGACAACAGGGACACGATGCGGCGCTTCCAGGAGGGGCGATTCGGGGCCTTCATCCACTATGGCCTGTATTCGATCCTCGGCCGCAGCGAATGGGTTATGTACAACGAGGGCATCCCGAACAGTGAGTACGGCGCCCTGATGCGCCGCTTCCGCCCCCCGGAGAACTTTTCTCCCGGAGAGTGGGTCGGGCTCGCGAAAAAGGCGGGGGCCCGCTATTGCGTGCTCACCGCCCGGCACCACGAGGGATTCTGTCTCTGGGACAGCGCGACGAGCGGTTTCACCGCGATGCGCTCGCCCTGCCGCCGCGACATCGTGCGGGAGTTCGTCGAAGCGGCCCGGGATGCCGGCCTCATGGTGGGGCTGTACTACTCCCTCCTCGACTGGTCGGAGCCCGCGTATTGGAGCGGTCCGCGCCGCGACCCGGGGTCATGGCGGGCGTTCGTGGAAAAGGTGCACGCCCAGGTGCGCGAGCTCGTCAGTTCCTACGGCCGGCTCGATATTCTCTGGTACGACGGATTCTGGGAAAATGACAATCCGCCTTTCGCGGACGCGATCCGCGCGGAGGACTGGCAGTCGGAAGAGCTGAACGCGATGGCCAGGCGCGCGCAGCCCGGCATCATCATCAACGACCGTTCCGGCCTCGAGGAGGATTTCGGCACGCCGGAACAGAAGGTGATCGAGCAGTCCCGGTCCTGGGAAGCCTGCATGACGACGAACGACAACTGGGGATTTCACCGCGGCGACAGGAATTGGAAGACGCACCGGCAGCTGATCGGCGCGCTGGTTCACAGCGTGAGCCGGGGGGGAAACTTCATCCTCAACATGGGACCGCGGGCCGATGGAAGCGTGCCGGGACAGGCGCGCCGCGGATTCGAAGCGATCGGCGCGTGGCTCTCACGGAACGGGAGTTCGATCCACGGGTGCGGGAAGGCCCCGCACCTCATGCGGGAAGCGCTCGACGGGGGCTACTTCTGCAACACCGGGCTCTGGACTGCCGGCAATGGGCGTCTGTACTACCACATCCTGCGGTGGCCCGGGCGGGAGCTCGGCGTACGCACCGCGGGCGTCCGCCTGCATTCCGCCCGCAGCCTCGCAACGGGAGAGCGCTTTTCCGTGGTGTCACGCGATGGCGTCAGCCGATTCACGGGCCTCCCGCGCGCGCCGATCGACCCCTCCGACAGCGTCATCGAGTGCGAGTACTTTCTCTGACTATCCCCGGGCTGCTCCCAGCACCATGGAGAGCACGAGAAGCGCTCCGAAAACCATTGCGGCCCGTGCGGCCGCGGCGGGCGCGCTGCCCGCGACTCCCCGCGGGGAAGAGAAGGAGCGCACCAGCGCCACGGAGAGCGGAACGGAAAGAAACACCAGCAGCGCCCAGGGCCGCAGCAGTCCCCGCGCGACCGCGGCCGCGTCGAGGAGATAGGCGCCGGCGACGAGCGCGGCCGCGAGGGCCGCGGCCGGTTTCTTTCCCAGGAGCGTTGCCGGGGTGCGGATCCCGAGCGCGGCGTCGGCGTCCACGTCGCGCAGGTTGTTGACGAGGAGGACCAGCGCGACCCAAAGGCCCTGGATCACGGACATCAGGAGGGCGTGACGGGAGCCGGAGAACGTCCCCCTCTGAACGTAGAAAGCTCCCAGGACCATGAGCGGGCCCCACATGACGAACGCGGTGAGCTCCCCCAGCGCCCGTCCCTTCAGCCGCAGCGGCCCCGCGGAGTAGAAGAGTCCCCCCAGCACACCAATGGCAGTGAAAAGGCCCGGTACCCAGCCCCGCAGGGCGCTCAGCGCAGCCCCGATGAGCACGGCCGCGCACCAGAACCCGATGGCTCCGCCGAGCACCTGGCGCGGCTCCAGGGTCCGCTCGACCAGGGGGTGGCGGCGGGCGCGCACGGAAGGGGTTCCCGCCGTGTCGATTCCGCCCTGGAAATCGAAGTAGTCGTTCCCGAGGTTCGTCGCCGCGTGCAGGCACAAGGTGCCCGCGAGCGCCGCGAGGGCAAGCGCCCAGTCGATCCGGCCCTGCCCCACCGCGGCCAGCGTGCCGATGGCCACCGACACGGCTGTCATGGAAAACGACCACGGCCGCACCGACCCCATGACACGCGCCGCGCGGCGCAGGCGGGCACCTCTTTTGTCGTCGATTTGGATACGCGTCACCTTGCCGTTTTCAGGCCCCTGCAGCTCTCAATAACAGGACAGAAGCTCCACAGTCAAGGCTCCGCGAATCGGGACGTCGTGCTGTACGCGCCGCAACGGCGTGCTATACATATCCTGCATGAGATGTCACAAGAATGGTCTCCTCGTCGTCGTGGTGTGTGCCTTGGTGATCTCCGTGCCGCGGCCGGCGATCGCGGAAGAGCTGAATGTCAACCTGGTCACTGACGGCATCATCCTCGCGGGCGGGCTGGCGGCGGCCGGGCTGAGCGAGTTGTTGCCGTCGCTCCCGCCGCCGTGGGGCGCGCTGGGCACCCCCGACGCCGCGAGCGTGAACCCCCTGGACAGGGCGTTCATGTACCCCTATTCGCAGGGCTTCGACGCGGCGAGCACGGTGCTCGAATACACGAGCGTGGCGGCCCCGCTTCTCTTCGCTCTCGTCCTTGATTCCCACGATATCCTGCCTATCGGAATCGTGTATGGGGAGGCTGTCTCCTACGCGTTGGCCGTGAAAAATGTCGTGGACTATCTCGTGCCGCGCTACCGCCCCTACGTGTACGAGGGTGGAACCTCGCTCGTGAGCTCTTCCGAGGACGACCAGTCCTTCCCGTCCGGGCATGCGACGGTTGTATTCGCCGCGGCCACGGCGGGTGTGACGATCTACGCGATGTCGTTTCCGGGCTCCCCGTACTTCGTTCCGTTTACCATCGCCAGTTACGGCGTGGCGGTGCTGACCGGAGCCTTCCGCGTGGCAGCGGGCATGCATTTCGTGACTGACGTCGTCGCGGGGGCTGCCCTGGGCTCCGCCATCGGGTTTCTCGTGCCATTTCTTCACGGGGTGAGGGCATCGGCGACCGGGGACAGCGGACTCAGCCTGGAAACGGCGGGGCAGGAGCTGGTGCTTCGCTACCGGTACTGATCGCCCGCCGCGTCGCTGCGCATCAGTGAACCTCGAGACGCGCAGGGCAACAAGATACCGACAGGCGGCCCCGTCGTGCTACTCTTTCGGGGAAGCTTCAGGAGGATCCGCAATGGAGCACGATCGGATGGGGGGACAGGCTGACCGCACCCGCCGGCGTCTTGCGCTGCCCGAGGCTGCCGCGCTGCTGGCCCGCACGCCGGGCGTGCTGAATGCCTGGCTGCGCGGCCTGCCCGCGGGGTGGCTTGCCGCGCACGAAGGCGGCCAGACATGGAGCCCGACCGACGTCGTCGGTCACTTGATCCACGGCGAGCGAACCGACTGGATTCCACGCGTCCACCACATCCTGGAGCACGGCGAATCGCTCGCATTCGAGCCCTACGATCGGCTCGCGCAGTTCCACGACTTCGTCGGCGTGCCGCTGCCGGAGCTGCTGGACGAGTTCGCCCGCGCGCGGGATGCAAACCTGCGTGACCTCGCGTCGCTTGCACTCGAGGATGCGGCGCTCGATCGGCGCGGCCTGCACCCTTCGCTCGGCGCGGTCACGCTGCGCCAGCTGCTCGCCGCCTGGGTGGCCCACGATCTGGACCACGTGACGCAGATCGCCCGCGTGATGGCCCGGCAGTATGCCGATGAGGTCGGCCCCTGGCGCGCCTACCTCCGGGTCATTTCCGGCAATCCGGGATAGGGCGGCCGGCGCCGCCCTCCCCCGCGGGCAGAAGTCCCGCGCGGGCCTTTTCTGTCCAGTGGCGAAAACAGTAACTTGAGACAAACGAGGGAGGATTCAGTCCAATGCATCCCTTCGAAGCTCGGAATCAGTCCCCGCGGCGACACGGCCGTCTCGACGACACCCCGCGCAGGTTCGTTCCATTCCTGGCGGCGCTCCTTCTTTGCCCGTTGCCGTTGTTTTCGCAAAATGCGCAAACGGTGGGAGATACGGTCGCGCTTGTTACAATTCACGCCGCAGGCGATTCTTTCACGATGGGCGACGGCACCTTCGGTCCCGGCGCAACGGAGTCCATCTCCTCGGATTTCTCGATGTCGAAATTCCTCGTCACCAACAGGCAGTTCGGCCAGTTCATCTCGGACGGAGGCTACGGCCGCAAGGACTACTGGACGACGAACGGCTGGGCCTGGAAGGGGAGGATCACGCAGCCGGCCTACTGGACGAACGCGAGGTTCGACGGGCCCGATCAACCCGTCGTGGGGGTGAGCTGGTACGAGGCGGTCGCGTTCTGCAACTGGCTTTCCCTCAAGGAAGGTCTGACCCCCGCGTACGACGCCACCGGCCGCGCAGACCTCGCGGCGTCCGGCTATCGGCTTCCCACGGAAGTCGAATGGGAATATGCGGCAGCCAAGGGCGCGCCCGGGGAAAGCAGGCGCATCTACCCCTGGGGCGACAAGTGGGATCCGGCGCTCGCGGTGTGCGAGGTAAAACCTTCCCGCGCGTCGAAGAGCGCAATCGTAGGGAGCAAAAGCCCGGAAGGGGATACGCCGCAGGGGCTGACGGATATGGCGGGAAACGTCTGGGAATGGTGCAGTGACACCAGGGAGGGAGACGAGAGCATCGCGGGCTCGCCGTCGTCGGATCGCTACCATTTCGAGGGCGATTCATGGCGTCAAAGCTTCATTCTTCGGGGAGGGGCCTGGGTCATCGACTTCCCGAACCCCCTGCGTTCGGCTTTCCGCAGCTTCGCCAGCGCTCCGGGCCTCCGGTACAACGTGTACGGATTCCGCGTCGTGCGCAGGTGAAACTGCTTCCGCCGACGAATGCACCATGACGGGATAACCTCGCTGAATCGCCCGCACAATCGATTTCGGGGTCAGCACCTGAATGAGTACGCCGCGCGGCTTCGGGACACGCGGACCGTAACCACCAGGCCCCCAGCCTCGCAGACACTCCTCGCGCACGAGAAGCGGGAGTCCATTTTCGGCGATGACCATGACGCCGGGCGGCAATTCGGACAGCCGGGCGACATGCGTGCGCTTCCGCCGCCCATCGTCAAGCCTCTCGGCGTGCAGGACGCGATCGATCTCATCGGCGGAAAGCGAAGGCGTGGCGACCAGGCCGGCATTCGCCGCAGCCCAGGTCTCGCGAAACAGGCGATACCGCGCGCGCTGGCACTCGGCGCATGGCCGATGGCCGGCCGCCATCGCCGTCGCCTCATCCAGGAAGAAGAGCTCGGTGTACCTGCCCGGGCTCATGATCGCGCGGTGCCGCCCCCGGAACTCGAGAACGCAGGTGATCCACCTTCTGCCGGCGAAAGGGAGCCGGATACGTTGCCGGTCGTCGTGCAGGCAGCCGCGGTTGCCCATGAGTGTTCCTCGGGCTGAAGTGGAAATCAGCTCGCCGAACGGAGTGACGCGATTCTGTCGTGGCATGCCGAAAGGCGCTACGGGGACGGCAGCGGCAGGCTCACCGTGAAGACGGTGCGACGTGGCCGCGACTCCACATCGATCTGGCCGTTGTGCCGATTCACCAGCCGGCGGACAATATCCAGTCCCAGGCCGGTTCCCTGGCCGACCGGCTTGGTCGTGTAGAACGGGTCGAAGACGCGGGGAAGCACAGCGGCCGGAATGCCGGGCCCGTCGTCGGTGATCCGCACGACGAGCTTCCCGCCTTCCCGGGC
The DNA here is from genome assembly GCA_052144915.1 of Spirochaetia bacterium. GTDB lineage: Bacteria > Spirochaetota > Spirochaetia > SZUA-6 > Fen-1364 > Fen-1364. The sequence continues at coordinate 19,551 of JBKQPS010000309.1, forward strand.
CGCGCTCACGTCCACGCGGCCGCCCGACGCCACGGCGTCGAGCGCGTTGTCGATCAGGTTCAGCCACACCTGGTTCAGCTCGCCCCCGTGGGCCATTGCCGGGGGCAGCCCGGGCGCCACCACGACGGTGACCGCAGCCGATTTCGCCTTCACCTTGGCCCTCAGCACCGTCAGCGTATCCGCGAGGCCCTGGCCCACGTCCACGGGCTGCATGGTCGTTTCCCGGTCGACCTGCGTGAAGCCTTTCACCGCCGCGACGAGCTCGTAGATCCGCGTCCCTGCCGTCACGATCTCCTGCGCCAGGGAACGCGCAGCGCATCCATACGCGACCCAGCGCAGCGCCTTGTCCAGCACCTCGCCGCCAAGCGCCTCGGCGAGGCGGTCGAGCGCCGGCAGCGTGACGGCTGTCTCGGCCAGCGGGCCCGCGAGCACAGCGTCGGCGCCCCGGGCCTGGAGCCAATCGGCAACGGAGTCCACGCGGTCAGCGTGTTCGAGCGGCGAATGGGCCCCGGACGCGGGTGTCGCCAGGCAGGCGTCGCGCACGGCGTCCACCGCGGCGCGCTGCGGCGGAGTCAGCCGCGCGGCGCCCAGGGCTCGCCACGCCTCCTCCGCCTCCGCCAGCCCCTCCGCCAGCGACTTCGCGGTCCGCACCACTGCCGATGCGGGATTGTTGAGCTCGTGGGCCAGTCCGGCTGCCAGCCTGCCGAGGGACTTCATTTTCTCGTCGTGCAGATCGCTTGACGTGAAGGAACGAGCGCGATCGAGCATGACGTGCACGAGGGCCGCCGTGAGCTCCGGACACGCGCGGATCAGCTCGGGAAGGTCCTCTCGGGGCACCGTCAGAATCTCGGACGGCTCCTCGATGACCACGTCCCCCGGCGATACTTTCATGCGGGAATACGGCAGCTGGCCCGACACGTCTCCGGCGCGCCACTCCAGCACCTTGTGCCGGCCCTCGCCTCGATCGACGTAGATGACGAAGTACCCGGAAAAAAGGACGTGAAACCCTTCGATCGGCGCGCCATTGCGCGCGAGAATGTCACCGATTTCGAAACGGCGCACGTACCCGTGGGCCGCCACCCACGCGAGCTCCTCCGGCGGCATGCCACCGAGCATCCGGTGCTCTTTCAAACGAGCCGCCAGTTCCTGTGACGGAAGGATGATCCTCTTCCCGATTTCGACAGCGTCCGCGCTCACACGGTCTCCAGGTATTTGTGCACCATACCGACGACCGCGGACCCTTCGCCGACCGCGCCGGCCACCCGCTTTGCCGAGCCGAAGCGCACGTCGCCCGCGGCGAAGATGCCCGGGAAGCTGGTCTCCAGGAGGAACGGGTCACGCTCCAGCGGCCATGACCGCGGCAGCCGGCCTTCGGTCCGGAGATCGGGCCCGGTCAGGATGAACCCTCCCGGATCACGCGCCACGAGGTCCGCGGCCACGTCGGATCGGGGCGTCGAGCCGATAAAGATGAACATGGCCGCCGCCTCCAGCCGGCGCACTGCCCGGGCTTCGCCGCACGCGACGTCGACCCCCTCCAGCCTTTCGGCGCCGTGCGCCCGCACGACCTCGGCGCGCGGCAGGACTTCGATGTTGGCGGTTTCCGTGACGCGATCCACCAGGTACTGGGACATTCCATCGGCGAGCGCGGCGCCTCGCACGATGATCGTGACCTTCAGGGCATACCGGGCGAAGCTCAAGGCGGCCTGGCCCGCGGAGTTCGCCCCGCCGACGATGAGCACGACCTTCCCGCGGCACGCCGCGGCTTCCGTGAGCGCGGCGCCGTAGAACACGCCGGCCCCGGTGAGCGGCTCGACCCCGGGCGCCTCCAGCCGCCGCACCACCATCCCGGGCGCCAGCAGGAGGGCGTAGCCGCGCAGCTCGCTGCCGCCGTCCAGGGTGGCGATGCGGTACGGACCGTCTGCCCGGATCGCCGTGACCTCGCGCGCGGTCAGCACCTCGGCGCCGAAACGCTTGGCCTGTGCCGTGGCCCGGCGCGCCAGGTCGGCCCCCGAGAGTCCGCTCGGAAAGCCGAGGTAGTTCTCTATCGCCGCGCTCGTGCCCGCCTGCCCGCCTGTCGTCTCGCGCTCGCACAGGACGGTCCGCAGCCCTTCCGATCCACCGTACACCGCGGCTGCCAGGCCGGTCGGCCCTCCCCCCACGATGAGCAGGTCGTAGAACGGCCGCGTCGCCGTCGTCTGCAGCCCGAGCTTCTCGGCGAGCGCTCGCGCGCCCGGCTCGATCTGCGACGAGCCGTCGGGAAAGAAGACCACCGGCAGGCGGCGCAGCCCCGGGCTCACCGCTTCCGCCTGGGCCCGCGCGGCGGCGTCGCGCTCCACGTCCACCCACTGGTACGGTGTCTGGCTGCGGGACAGGAAGTCCTTCACGTCATGGCTCTTCGGAGACCACAGCGAGCCCGCCACGCGGATGCCTTCGAACGGCGGGCGGAACGACGCGGACCAGTCGCTCAGCAGGTCGTCGAGAACCGGGTACAGCCGCTCGGCCGGGGGGTCCCACGGCTTCATGAGGTAGTGGTCGAGCTGGACGAGGTTGATACCGGCGATCGCCACGTCCGTGTCGGCGTAGGCGGTGAGCAGCACCTTGCGCGCGTCCGGGTAGATCTGGCGCGCCTGGAGGAGGAACTCCGTGCCGCTCATCTGCGGCATCCGCGCATCCACCAGGAACAGCGCCACGGCCGCGTTGCGCTGCTTGAGCTCGCGGAGCGCCTGCAGTGCCTGGGCACCGGAAATCGCCTTCACGATCCGGTACTCCGCCGCGAAGTGACGGCGCAGGTCGCGCTCGATGGCGTTCAGGACTTCAGGCTCGTCATCCACGGTCAGGAT
>JBKQPS010000310.1:0-3281 GCA_052144915.1 Spirochaetia bacterium
GGTTGGTGACGACCGCAACGGACACCGTCATCAGCGGAAAGCGCTGCCGACTGCCCTTGCGGTCCACGGATTCCAGGTAGCCGTTGGCCCGGTCGGATTCGCTGTACAGGCGCGGCGCCCCGGCGTCGAAGAGCTCCATGAAGCGCCTCACGCACGGCTCCCAGGAATCGAACCCCATGACGGCGATGAAATCGTCGCCCCCTTCATGACCGAGAAACCCGTCCTCCGCGATGCCCAGCTCGTCGACTGACTTCCGGAGGCAGTCGCGCGTGAAGAGAATCGCCTCGTCTCCCTTCGAAAAGCCGTACGCATCATTGTACGCCTTGAAATTGTCCAGGTCGCAGTACAGCACGGCGATCTCCGCTCCGGACTGCAGCCGCTGGTCGATGTGACGGGCGATCGTGAGGTTTCCCGGAAGCCCCGAGAGAGGATTGGACTCCCGCGCTTCCTGGCGCATGCGCTGCAGGGCCACGCTCATCTCGTTGAACGCGTGCGCGAGCTGTCCGATCTCGTCCTGGCGCAGCACGGGCACGCTCACCTCCAGGATCCCCCGGGACATCCTTTCCGCGGCGATGAGGAGGCCGCGCAGCGGACGGATCACCATCCGGGTGACAAAGAGAACGAAGGCGGAATGGAGCGCGAGGATGAACAGGGCGATGATCGCGCACTGCCGGTAAAGATATCCCAGCTGCCGCGCGATGTCCTGCATCGGCATCGTGACCTCGGCCACGGCGGTCCGCTCCCGGTCGTACGTGAAGGGGATGAAGAGCTCCACCGTCCGGCCCGGCAGGTCGATGCGGTGGGAAAAGAGCATCGACTCGAAATCGCGCTTCAGGATCGCCGCGTTGATCGCGGTGAACTCATCCGCCGTGGCCTGGCGGGCGGCTTCCCCGACCGGCGCGACGGCGGCGCCCGCGCGGAAGAGGACCTTGCCGTCCTCTCCGAACACGGTCGTGCGGAGGACCCCCGACTTTCCGGCAATGTCCTCGATCCTCCGAAAGGCGGCGGGGTCGAGGGGCTTCCCGTCAGCCGCCAGCGCGTCGAGGGAGTACTTGATCGCCGTGCCGGCGTTCAGGCTGGAGAGGACGGCGTTCTGGGAAATCAGGTCGATCTGGTTCTCGAAGACCAGCAGGACGAAGACGGTGATGTTGAGGAGCGTGATGACGAGGTACGCAAGTGCAGTGCGGAAGAGAATCGAAGAGGTCGCCCGCGTCACACCCCGCCCCCCCGGTGCCTCTCAGCCCGTCCGGAACGACCGCATGAATGTGCGGATGAGCCGGCCCAGCCCCGCGAGCCGGCGGAAGAGCCCCCGGCCGTGCAGGGCGATCATCGCGCCCTTCAATCCCTCGTACACCGACCTGTCGTACGGGTACCACCACATATTGCGCGGGGCGCGGTGGAGGCGATCGTCCACGATCACGCGCGGCTGGGTCATCTCTTCGAACCCCAGCGCGCCGTGGGTGCGGCCGATGCCCGACTGGCCGAATCCGCCCCACGGGGTCTCCGCCATGCCGAAGCTGATGAGGTGGTCGTTCAGCGTGACGGCCCCCGCGCGAATCCGTGACGCCACGCGCCGCGCGCGGCGGCGGTTCCCGCTCCACACGGAGGCGGTCAGGCCGTAGACCGAGTCATTGGCCCGGGCAACGGCCTCGGACTCGTCGCGGACCTTCTGCAGCGCGATGATCGGGCCGAAGATTTCCTCGCACATCGCGGTCATCGAGCCGTCCGCGTTTTCCAGCACGATCAGCGGCTGGAACAGGCCGGAGGAAGGCCCGGACTGCGCTACGATGCGCGCGCCCTTCTTCAGGGCATCCCGGAGAACGCCTTCCACTTTCCTCTTCTGCTCGTCAGACGTGAGGGAGCCCACCTCGACGTCGAAGTCCTTGTCCGGACCGACACGGAGCCGCGATACCTGGTCCGCGAGGCGCTTTCGGAACCCGTCCCACGCGCCTTCCTGCACGTACACCCGCTCCACGCCGGCGCAGCTCTGGCCGGCGTTGGTCATTCCGGCCCACAGCGCACCGGCCGCCGCGCGGTCGAGGTTGGCGTCGTCCAGGACGATCATCGGGTCGTTGCCGCCGAGCTCGAGAACCACGGGAACGAGCCTCGCTGCCGCCTTGGCCATCAGCTCCTTGCCGCTCGCGATGGATCCGGTGAAGAAGAGCTTGTCGATGCCAGAGGCGAGCATCGCATCTGCCGCCGCCGCGCCGCGCATGTGGACCAGGGAAAACAGGCCCTCGGGAAAGCCTGCGGCCTTCACGAGCTCCGCGATCTCTTCCCCCACGGGCTGGACCTGGGTGGAGACTTTCAGCACCACGCCGTTGCCGGCCAGCAGGGCCTGCACCACTTCGTGCATGGGAAGGGAGAAGGGGTAGTTCCACGGGGTGATGATCCCGATGACACCGTAGGGAACGCGCGTCAGGCGCGAGATCTTGTTGAAGAAAAGGATGCTGGACCGCCGGAGTTTTCGAGGCCTCAGCACGGACGGTGCGATTCGCGCGTAGTAGGCGGGCATGCCCACGGCGGAGAACACGTCTCCCGAGAGCGCATCCACCCGGGTCTTGCCGGTGCACCGGCTGACGATTTCGGCGATCTGGTCCGCGCGCGCCATGATGGCGCGTCCCATCTCCCGCGCGCGGGCCTGGCGTTCCCTCAGGGGCGTTTCGGCCCACGCCCTCTGCGCCTCGCGCGCTTTTCGAACCGCCTGCTTCACATGCGCGAGGTCGTGCTCTTTCAGCGATGCCAGCCTCCGGCCCGTGGCAGGCTCCATCAGCAGCTTTGCCGAACGGGACGGGGCGGTGCGGGCACTGCCGCGCGCACGCGCGCGCGAAGCGACGAGGGAACCTCTCTGCCTGTCACTCATTTTTCACTCTCCTTTTCGTTCCTGTCCACAAATCCATGTTGCGATGCAGGCCGATGAGCCGCACCACCCGGAAAAACCCCCCGTCGGTGAGAAGGCCGCGCAGGACGAGGCCCGTCTTCACCGTGCGGGGACGCTTCGGCGCGAAGCGCCCGCGCTTCAGCGCATACTCCACGATTGCCTTCGCCACCTCGTCATGGCTGCGGACCTGGGGCAGGAAAAGACCGCTCACGCCGGTGAAGCGCGCTCCGGCAAACAGCCCCTGGGCGACATACAGGGGGTGGACGCTCGCCCAGTGCACGCCGCGCATGCCGGCATTCCACGATTCGTGGCGAAGCGACTCGGTGAGCCCCCAGACGGCCCACTTCGTGGCGCAATACACGGCAAGGCCGGCCACGCCGACCGTCGCCGCCCCGGAAGA
>JBKQPS010000311.1:0-3397 GCA_052144915.1 Spirochaetia bacterium
GGACGCACTCCCCAGGCCGCGCTCTCGTTCGTCACCAGCGCCTACGTGGGGGGAGAGAAAGATTTTGCCAGCGCCTCCCCGGCGCGGATCGCGCAGCAGCTCGCGCAGGTCGGAGCGCTCCTGGACCGCTCGGACAATCAACTGCTCCTCACCAGGGGCTTCGTCACGCTCGTGGCGGATCACGGAAGCCCCGATCTGCTGCAAAGGACAGGAACGTTTTTGGTCAGCCGTGCCCCGTCCAGCCTGGACATCCCTGCCCTGGCGGGACTGGTGGAAGCCCTCCTGGACTACCCGCAGGCGGCGGAAACGAACGGAGCGGCCACGCGCCTTCTCAAGGAGGCCATCGAGCGGCGGATACTTCCGGCCGTTCGCACGACGAACGCGGGGGTCTTCCTGGAGACCGGGCCCGGTCGCTCCGACCTCCGCACGGGTGTTCTCTGCGGAGCGCTTCTCGTCCGAGCCGGCCCGGCCGTCGGCTCGTCGCTGGTCGCGGCAGTCGGCAGGGGATTGATCGTGGCAGGGCTGTCACTCGGAGACGAAAAGGGAATCCTGCCGGCGACCCTCGTTCTGGCCGGGGGGCGCATTTCGTCCCGCGACGGGTTCCTGGCGCCGGAGTCGATCTATCCGGCCCTTCCCCTGGCGAGCTTCGTGCCGAGGGAAACGTCACTTGCCGCGCAGCTCGGGGCGGGAACATGGGTCTGGACCTCCGCACGGCTTTCGTCGGCCACGGGAACCGCCTCCGGGGCCTCGCTGGTGTTCTCTTATCCCGCGGGTGTGCCCTACCACCTCGTGCTCCAGGGACTTCGGCCCTTCGCGCAGCTGAAGCTCCACGGGATCCCGTGGCACGCGGATCCTTCCTACTCGAAGTACTCCGACGGATGGGCCTACGACGCAGTCTCCCGGACGCTCTTCATGAAAGTGACCGGCAAGTCGGATTCTGAGCAGGTCGTCATCGCCTGGTAGGAGCAGGCACGTCGGACTCCAGCTCCTTGTACAGGGAATACACCGAGGTCTCCAGCTCGCACTTCAGCCGCTGCTTTTCGCGCGTGAACGGGACCGTGCCGTCGAAGCGGATTGGAGCGCCGACGAGGATCCTCCCGACCCTGCGGTTCACCGCGACGGGCAGGAACTGGACCGCTTTCTTCGTGGACTGGTAGTACAGACGGGCGACGTGGATGAACCCCGTGCAGAACTCGCACAACACGTCGTTGATGATCTTCGTGGAGTCTTCCGCGAACACCAGGATGTTCTTGCCCTGCTGGAGGAGCGCAAGGCTCCGCATCACCGTGCGGGTGATGGCCTTGCTCTTCTGGTAGACCGGAATCGCTCCGATGTCCTTCATCAAGGCGACGCACACCCTCCCGATGACTTTGCCCAGGTACACGCTGAGCGGCGGCCTCAGCCGCAGCTCCTGCTCGACAAACTCGGCCTGGATCCGCGGGGCGACGGTCTTCAGGTCGGTCACCTCGTAGGCGACCCAGGGGTAGATCCTCAGGGGTATCGACGTGATGACGGAGACCGGCCCGAAAGCACCGGCGTGATTGGCTACCAGGATGAACGGCTCGGAGGTACGGAGGTTTTCGAGACCGCTCAGGTGGGCGTTGAAAAAGAGGCGTCGGAGGACTTTGAAAAAATACCGCGATACCATCTCGCAACTCCGGCCGGTCGCCCTTGCATAGACAGTCTATGCAAAGGGTACCCACGGCACGGGCAGCCGTCAAGGATCGGCAAATTGTCCGGAGGGGAGAGGGTTCTCGGCCCGCGGGTCGTGCCGGAGCATGGAGCGCAGGAAAAGGGGCACGGTGAGGAAGAGCAGGAGGCACAGGCAGATCGCCAGGAGAGGGAGGAGGCCGAGGCTCCCCCAGAAGCTGCGCGCCGCCAGGGCGCCGCCCACGATCCCCACCGCGATGACCGCTCCGATCTTCAGCGCGCGCTGGCGCACGCGCACGAAAAGCGCGGTCGTGACCCCCAGCAGGGCAAAGAAGTACCCCATGGCCGTGTCCCACATGCTGAAACGGGTCCCGATGCTCCGCAGCGCGTTCACGAGGACGCCGGCGGACTGGGTCACGGTGAAAATCCACAGGCCCATGACCGGCAGGGGAAGGAGCATGAGCGAAAGGAGGATCCAGTCGGTGCGCGCAATCGCCACCGCGGTGGAAGCGATCACCCAGAGAGTGAAGGTGTAGAGGGCCGCGAGAAGACCGAGCTCCCAGAGGGGAGCAGGGGCTCCATGGCCGCTCACGACGAAGGAGAATGTGCGCGCCACGGGATCCATCGAGAGGTAGCTCAGAACGAGGAGGGGCAGCACCGCGTACCCGATCCACGAATACATCCAGGATGCGCCGCCGCTGCGCCAGCCCAGCATCGCGATGACTGCGATGGCCGCAAACGCGGCGCCCAGGAGGAGGGGGTGCCGCCATACATGGGTGGCAAAGAGGGCTGCCACGATCAGGTGCGGCTGGCAGCCGATGAGGGCCTCGGTCCAGCTGCCGCCGCTGTGCGCCTCGTCCAGGAGACGGGCGATGCTCCGCGCATCGCCAAAGGACCTCAGCGCGCTGCGCGCCGCCTCCGCTTCCGCCACGCCCTGCTGCTGCAGGTCACTCACCTTCTCCTCGAAATGCGTGGACAGCTCGCTGATGACCCGCCCCGACGTGTGCGGATCCAGGTGCAGGTGCGCCCGCACCTCGTCGAGGAAGCTGGTGACCTCCCTCCGCATCGCCCGCCTCTCACCCCTGCGTCGGCTTCATCACGAGTGCCATGGCGCTGGCGAAGCTCCGCCACATGACGAGCTTCTTCTCCAGCAGCTCCCTGCCCCGGTCCGTAATGGCATAGTACCTCCGCTCCTGGCCATTGGGGAGCTTCCTCCACTCGCCACGGACGAGGCCTTCGCTTTCGAGCTTGCGCAGGGCAGGATAGACGGTACCCTCCTTGAACCGAAAATAGCCTTGGCTTCTCTCGCCGATTTCCTTGATCAGACGGTAGCCATAGGTCTGGCCGTGCTCGTTGATCAGGAAAAGCAGCAGAGAGTCCGTATTGCCTCTCAAGAGGTCAGAGTCATAGGTACGGGGGATTTCGGCCATCGCAGGGTCCTTTCAGGAAAAAGGTAACGGCCCGCGGGAGATTCTGTCAAGCACGCGCCTCCGCGTATATACTCTGGATCGTGAAGTCGAAAAAAACGGCGAAAAAGGTCGACGACAACCGGGCGAAGCTGGAAAAAGAGCTGCGAGCGGCAATCGCGGAGATCGACGCGCAAGGACTCCTTTTCCTCCTGCGCCAGGCGCAGGTTCTCATCCACAACGCGCGGGTGGAGAGCCTGGGAGGCCAGGGGCCGCGGGAAGATTCGCCCGCCGCCGGTGGCGGGGCAGCTCCCGTGAACCGATCCGAGTCCGTGACGATC
>JBKQPS010000312.1:0-4465 GCA_052144915.1 Spirochaetia bacterium
CACCCTGGCGAAAGTCACCGCCTCCCCGGTCGGATCGAACGGCGACGGCATTCGGTACCGCCGCCAGCTCGATCAGCTTTTCCGCAATATCGGAGACCCGATCATCTCCGCGGACCTGAGCGGTTCCATCACGCTCGCCAACCCCTCGTTCTACCACCTGGTCGGCTGGGAGGAGGGGGAAAAGCTCCCGAACATCTCCACCTTGTACGCGCACCAGCCGGAGCTGGAAGACAAGATCCTGCGCCTGGCGGAAGCGGACATGGTGTACAACCTGGAAACGCATCTCACGACCAGGGGCCGGCTGCTGCGGCGGGTGCTGGACACCTCGTGGGTGGTGCGCGATGCGCGCGGCGTCGTCACCGGGTACACGACGCACTTCAAGGACGTGACCTATGTGAAGAACCTCGAAGCCCGTCTGAAGATCTCCGAGCGCAACTACATGGTCCTTTTCGACACCATCCTCTCCTCGATCGTCATCGTCGACCCGCTGGGAAAAATCCTCAACTGCAACTACTACGCGGAAAAGATGTACGGCTACATGCGGCAGACCCTCGTCACCCGCGACTTCAACGAAGTTTTCCGCGTGGAGAAGAAGGGCCTCGCGATCGAGCAGGTCATCAGCCTGGTGGACAGGAACCACGGAAGGTACGTGGAAACGGACGTGCCCCGCCGCTGCTCTGACGGAACGATCAAGTTCACGTACGCCTCGTACACGGCGTTGACCAGCACGACGGGAGAGACGATCGCGTACGCGCTCATGGAGCGGGACCTCACCGAAAGGGTGCGGCTGGAAAAGAAGCTCCAGGCCTCCTTCAAGCAGATCAAGGACACGCAGTCCGCCGCCATCCTCGGGTTCGCACGGCTCACCGAGTACCGGGACATGGACACGGGCAAGCACCTGGAGAGGATCCGCGAGTACACCCGCGTGCTCGCCCTGGGCCTCGCGAAGCTCCCGAAATACACGGACTACATCACGGCGGAATATGTGGAGGACCTCTGCCTCTCCTCCGTGCTTCACGACGTCGGCAAGGTGGGCATCGAGGATGCCCTTCTCCTGAAACCGGGGAAGCTGAACACGAAGGAGTTCGAGAGGATCAAGCTGCACGCGACCCTCGGCGGGGAGGCGTTGCGCGCGGTGGACCAGGAGATCAAGCGGGAGTCCTTCCTCACCATCGGCAAGGAGGTCGCGTTCTACCACCACGAGCGCTGGGACGGGTCGGGATACCCTTCCGGGAGAAAAGGCGAGCAGATTCCACTGTCGGCCCGGATCGTCGCCCTGGCCGACGTCTATGACGCGCTGACGAGCAAACGCCCGTACAAGGAGGCGGTCCCGTCCGACGAGGCGGAAAGGGTCATCCTGTCGGAGAGCGGAACCCATTTCGACCCCGATGTCGTCGACGTGTTCGGCCGGAACCTCGAGACATTCCGGCGCATCCGGATGTTCGAGTCCTTCAAGGAGCACCCGGAGAGCATCGACGACATCCTGGCAGCATCGGACGCGTGACGCGTGGCCTCGATCATCGACATCGCGGAGATCCAGAAGGCGGCGCTGCGGTCCATTCCGCTCACGTTCAAGCTCACCAGCCTGCCGCATGAATCCCACGCCCTGCTGGACCGGATCCTCGAAGCCTACCTCGTGGAGCTCGGCCAGGAGCGCATCCTGGAGCCCCTCTCCTACTGCCTCAAGGAGCTCATCATCAACGCGCAGAAGGCGAATACCAAGCGCCTGTACTTCGAGGAGAAGGGCCTGGACATCTCCAGCGAGGCAGACTACGACGAGGGGATGCGCGACTTCCGAGAGCAGTCCTCCGCGCGCATCGAGCACTGGCTGGAACTGTTGAAGCAGCGCGGCCAGTACATCGGGATCACGTTCCACGCCCGCAGCGGGAGTCTCTCCATTTCCGTGCGCAACGGCGCCGAGCTCACCGCCCGCGAGCAGGAGCGCATCTACGACCGGATCGCGCGGGCGCGGGCTTTTCACTCGTTCGTCGAGGCCCTCGCCCAGCCCATTGACACGACGGAGGGCGCCGGCCTGGGCATCATGATCCTTCTCCAGTTCCTCAAGCGCATCGGGCTGGGCGAAGAGGCGTTCGTCATCGAGGCCCGCAACGGGGAGACGGTGGCCGCCCTCACCATCCCGATGAACCAGGTCCAGCTGGAAAAGATCAGCGTGCTGACGGAGGCGATCGTCCGGGACGTCGAGGCGCTTCCCCATTTCCCCGACACCATCCTGGAGCTCATCCACATCACCGAAGATCCCCGCGCCACGCTGGCCCAGATCGCGGGGAGGATCGCCACCGACCCGGCGCTCACCGCCGACCTGTTGAAACTGGTGAACTCCGCCCATTATGTCCTGCCCCGGCGCGTGAACAATATCCTCCAGGGAGTCAAGATCGCCGGGATGAAGGGCCTGCGCAACCTACTCTTCCAGTACGGCGCGCAGAAGATCCTTGGAGAGAAATACGCGGAAATGAAGGAGCTGTGGGAGCATTCCTACCGCACGGCATTCTATTCATTCATGCTCGCCCGCAGCTTCAAGCCGAAGGCAGACATCCTGGACGACGTGTACGTGGCCGGTATCCTGCACGACCTGGGACAGATCATCGTGACCTACCTGCATCCGCAGGCGATGGAGCAGATGGCCCGCTTCTGCCGGGACAAGGACATCCCGCCCCGGATCCTGGAACGATTCTCCTTCGGCCTGAACCATGCCGACATCGGGGCGTTGATCGCGCGGAAATGGAACTTTCCCGAACAGCTGGTCCATGGCATCAAGCATCACCACGAGCCCCTGGTCACGCCCCTGCAGCACAAGGACGTGGTCTACTGCGTGTACCTCGGCAACGCGTTCTGCGGACTGGAAAGGGACTTGATCACGTTCGAGCAGATCGAGCGTCCCGTGCTCAGCGACTTCGGAATCGGCACGGAAGAACAGGGCCGCAGCATCCTGGCGAGGCTGAAGAACGCGTTCGAGCGGCGCACCGCCGCTTTCTAGAAATACCTGAGAAAAATGCTTGACATTCGCGCGGAGTCCGTTTATACATTGCCCACGATGATTTCCGGCCGCAGGTCTCTCGCAGTCTCCGGGCTCGTCCTTATTTGCGTCCTCCTTGAGAGGAGAATTCGACGCCCGGGAGGGTAGCGCGCAGCCGTTGATGACGCACAGCGCGGGCCGTTCTCCTTCCGGGGGAACGGCCCTTTTTTTTGGTTCGATCGTCAGGAGGGATTATGGAAACCGGGAAACACGCCCGCCGCAGCGCTTCCGTGCAGGAGGGCGCCTCGCGGGCTCCCCACCGGAGCCTGCTCCATGCCATGGGCTGGGACGGGAGCGCAATCGGCAGGCCGGTCATCGGCATCGCCAACTCCTACAGTGAGCTGATCCCCGGCCACCAGCACCTGCGCCAGCTCGCCCAGAGCATCCGCGAAGGGATCTGGTCCGAGGGCGGCGTGGCGTGTGAGTTCGGCACCATCGGCGTGTGCGACGGCCTGGCGATGGGACATGCCGGCATGAAGTACTCCCTCCCCAGCCGGGACCTGATCGCGGATTCCATCGAGATCGTCGCGCGGGCGCACGCGCTGGACGGGCTTGTACTGGTCGTCAACTGTGACAAGATCGTCCCCGGCATGCTGATGGCCGCCGCACGGCTGGACATCCCCTCCGTCGTCATCTCCGGCGGGCCGATGCTCGCGGGCAGCTTCGACGGCAAGGACGTCGGACTGGAGGCTGTCTTCGAGGCGGTCGGAAAGCACAGCGCGGGCGGGATGACAGACCGGGATCTGTCGCGGCTGGAGCAGTGCGCCTGCCCCGGGGCCGGCTCATGCGCGGGCCTGTTCACCGCGAACACGATGAACTGCCTCTCGGAGGCGCTCGGGCTTGCGCTTCCGGGAAACGGAACCATCCCCGCGGCCAACGCGGACCGTGCGATCCTCGCGCGCGAAGCCGGGCGCGCCGCCGTCCGTGCCGTCCGCGGGTCCCTCACTCCCCGCAGGATTCTCACCCGCGCGGCCTTCCTGAACGCGGTTGCCCTGGACATGGCGCTGGGCGGTTCGACGAACACCGCTCTTCACCTGCCCGCGATCGCCGCCTCCGCCGGCGTGCCCCTTACGCTGGACGACTTCGACCGGCTCAGCGCTCTTGTTCCTCACCTTTGCTCCCTTGCCCCGTCGGGGCCATTCTACATGCAGCACCTCCACTCCGCGGGCGGCGTGATGGCCGTGCTGAAAGTGCTCGCCCGGCTGGGCAGGATCGACGGCAGCGCCCTCACGGTGACGGGGTCCCCTGTCGCGGAGTCGTACGAATCAGCGCCCGAGCCGGACGGAAAATTCAACGCGCGCGCGGAAGCGCCCTACCACGCGGAAGGGGGCCTCGCCGTATTGAAGGGCAACCTCGCGCCGGAAGGGAGCATCGTCAAGAAGGCGGCCGTGGACGCGTCGATGCTCGTGCACGAGGGACCGGCGCGCGTCT
>JBKQPS010000313.1:0-38866 GCA_052144915.1 Spirochaetia bacterium
TGCCGCGGTGTCGCTCGTCAATTTCGGGATGGACGCCTTCGTCGTGTCGAAGGTGCCGGAGAACGAGATCGGCCAGGCGTGCATCAACTACCTCAGCAGGTTCCGGGTGAACACGGATTCGATCGCCCGGGGCGGGCAGCGGCTGGGGCTCTTCTACCTGGAGACCGGTGCCGCGCAGCGAGGTTCGAAGATCATCTACGACCGCGCGCACAGCGCGATCCGGGATTCGAAACCCGAGGACTTCGACTGGGAGACAATCTGCGCCGGGAAAGATTGGTTTCACTTTTCCGGCACTGCACCGGCGCTCGGTGAGAACGTGCTGCGCGTGCTCGAACAGGGGCTGAAGGCCGCGAAAACGCATGGACTGACCGTGAGCTGCGACCTGAACTATCGCGGGAAGCTCTGGAGCCCGCAGGAGGCCCGCCGGATCATGACGCCCCTGATGCGGGACGTGGACGTGCTCATCGGGAACGAGGAGGACGCGGAAAAGGTCTTCGGGCTGAAGGCGGAAGGAAGCGACGTGACCCGGGCACGGCTCGACAGCGGATCGTACGAAAAGGTGGCCGAGCAGCTGGCCCGCCAGTTCGGGTTCACGCTCGTTGCGATCACCCTGCGCCAGAGCGTGTCCGCCTCCATCAATGGATGGGCAGCGCTCCTGTACGACGGCAGCCGTCACTACCTCAGCAGGAGGTACGAGATTACCCCGATCGTCGACAGGGTCGGCGTCGGCGACTCGTTCTCGGGAGCCCTGATCTTCGGGGTCCTGTCGGGGTTCGATCGCCAGCGCTGCGTGGACTTCGCGGCCGCCGCCTCCTGTCTCAAGCATTCGATTGTCGGTGACTTCAACATGGTGTCCGTGAGCGAGGTGGAGGCCTTGATGGCCGGCGATTCCTCCGGCAGGGTGCAGAGATGAGCTCCTCCGAGGCGCCGCGCGGTCCGCAGGGAGACCCGGCTCCCGACATGAAGGGAAAACGCGTGCTGGTCACGGGGGCAGGGACGGGCATCGGGAAGGGAATCGCCCTGGAGTTCGCAAGGGCGGGAGCTTCGGTCGCGCTGCATTACTCGCACAGCGGCGAAGGCGCAGAGGGCGCCGTGGGGGAGATCCGGGCCATGGGCGGGAAAGCGGCAGCGTTTCCGGCGGACTTCACCAGGCTGGACGCCGTGCGCGGCCTGGCGGAAAGCTCACTCGCATTTCTCGGGGGCATGGACGTCCTGGTGAACAGCGCGGGCATCACGATGAACAGGCTTTTCGAGCTCGTGACGCCGGAGCAGTTCGAGGTCCTGTACGCGGTGAACGTCCGGGCGCCCTTTTTTCTCACCCAGGCGCTGCTGCCGGCACTCCTCGCGGCTCGGGGCGCGGCGATCGTGAACATCTCCTCCATCCACGCGTTCGGGGGCAGGCGCGAGCATTCGGTCTATGCGGGGACGCGCGGCGCGATCGTCTCCTTCACCCGGGAGCTCGCGATCGAGCTCGCACCGAGGGGCATCCGGGTGAACGCAATCGCGCCCGGACCGACGGAGGTGGAGAACTACCACAAGCTCAACCCTCAGTTCGACGCCCAGGCGACCGGCAACCTGATCCCGGCAGGGTTCATCGGGCAGCCCTACGACATCGGGAAGGCGGCGGTTTTTCTCGCATCAGGGGCGTCGCGGTATATCGTGGGCCAGACGCTGGTGGTCGACGGCGGCACCACTGCCTGGTTCTCCATCGGCGACGATTTTCGTGACCAGGGGTCGTCCCGGTTCGGCACGGGATACGTTCCCGGCATCTGAGCGGGCGGAGCGGGGGGGCACCGACATGCAGGCAATCGTGGTCGAATCTCCGGGAAACATCCGGATGGTCGAAACGGCGAAACCCCGCGTGGGGCCGGGAGATGTTCTCACCCGCGTGGCCTGGTCCGGGATCTGCGGCACGGACCTCGCGATCATGAGCGGGGACATGAGCCTCGTCCGGGAAGGGCTCATCACCTACCCGGTGCGGATCGGGCACGAGTGGTCGGGCGTCGTGGAGCAGGTCGGGAAAGACGTGAAGAGATTCCGCCCCGGCGACCGCGTCGTGTCCGACACGGCGGTCACCTGCGGGACGTGCGCGCACTGCCTCAGGGGCGACATCGCCGAATGCCGCGAGCGAAGATCCCTGGGAACCATCAACCACTGGCCCGGGTCGTTCGCCGAGTACATGCTCATGCCGGAGCGGCACATGCACGCGCTGCCCGATTCCATCGACCTGGACGAGGCGGCCCTCATCGAGCCTGCGACCATTGCGCTTGCCGGCGTGCGCAAGCTCGTCGTGTCGCCTGCCACGTGCGTGCTCATCGTCGGGACCGGTCCGATCGGCCTCGCGGCGCTGGCACTGGTGAAGAGCCAGGGAGCCGGCATGGTCCTCGTGAGCGGAAGGAAGGATCGGAAGCTCGCGGTGGGCCGTGCCATGGGCGCGGACGCGGTCGTGAACGTCACGAAAGAGGATCTTGCCGGTTTCGTGATGAAGCACACGGGGGGAAAGGGTGTCGATGCCGTGCTCGAGACCTCGGGAAACATCGAGGCGCTCGGCCCGTGCGTGAAAGTCCTGGCGCAGGGGGGAACAATCGCGCTGATCGGCTTTTTCGAAACGAGCCTGAACGGCTTCAACATCGACGCCGTCGTGTTCAAGGAAGTGCAGCTGCGGGGCGTGATGGGGGAGTTCGGCCTCGTCGAGCCGGTGATCGATGCGATGGGGGGACGGAAGATGAGCTTGAAACCGCTCATCACGCACCGGGTGCCGTTCGCCCAGGCGATCGAGGCCATGAAGACGGCGCACGAAAAGAACGAGACGAAGATAAAGATGCTCGTGGAAATGCCGCGGGCCTAGGAAGAATGCCGCAGGCCTAGCAAGAAGCCGCAGGCCCAGGAAGAATGCCGCGGGGTCAGGAGCGCGTCCCGGAAATTTCCGGTAGGGATCGAGCGCCCAGGAGCCGATCGGCAAGCCTGTTGATCGCCTCGGCCGGACCCCGGAAGCAGCTCACCCGGCTGGTGTCCACCGAGCGCGCTTTCCCTGATGCCCCGCCTGCCGCCGGCGCGTGATATTCCATCTCGCTGAAGCTGCCCAGCCGGGCGGTGCGGACGCTGCACGCCTGGAAGGCGCAGGCCATGTCGGCAGCAGCAGACCAGGGCGCATCGACGTAGAGACCCGTCTGTTCCACGGTAAAGTCACGGATCACGAGTGACAGCTCGCGCCCTTCGCGGGAGACGTACCCGGCCCGACCCGCGGCATCCCCTGGTCTCACCCCGATCTTCTGCTCCCCGTCCCGCCTCATCGTCCAGCGGAGCAACCCGTCCTCCGCGGCCAGATCATCCGCGGGGATCGAGCCGAAGTAGACGACCGCCTCGCTGCGTTTGCGGGTGACGACGAGCATGTGACCGCCATGCGGGAGCTGGAGGAGGTTCCACAGGCCGGCCGCCGTCTTCGCCGTGCCGCCGGAGACTTCGAGGCTGCACCGCAGCGAGTAGCCGGCGGCGGCGACGCCCCGGTCGTCTGCGAGCGGCCCGCACAAATCCCGCGGGTTCGCGACCGGCTCGATGGTCTTCCCGATCACGACGCGGATCTCTTCGCCCGTGCGGGAGGAGCGCAGCGTCAGCCTGTTCTCCAGCACGAGGGAGTTCCCCGCCCGCTCGCACGTGTAGTTTCCGGGATCCAGCTGCCGCGGCTGAAGGTACTCGGTGGTTTCCGGGTAGCGCGGAAGGAAGAAGTCGGCTTCCGGCCCCAGCCAGGTCCGGTCACCGCCGGTGTTGCACCAGTCGGGGGACGCGAAGAGCGCGCGTGCGGATTCCCTGCCGCCGAGCGCGGGATTGGACCAGAGGAAGTTCGCGTCGCTTCCGGGAGGAAACACACCAAGGACGCGTCCACCGTGCGGCAGCACGAGGATTCGTGAGCCGTCGCGACCGGTCAGCACCTCGGTGCGTTTCCCGGCTGCCTCGAGGGCCGCGGTCAGCGGGGGAAATGCGGGACTATCTGTTGACGCCATTCACGACGTTCGGCAGCTTCCCGCCGCGCACCGCGGCCGCGACCGTCTGCGCGGCGTCAGTTCTCAGTTTTTTCGCGGACGCGGGGCTGGCCGACGCGATGTGCGCGTTGATGATCACGTTCGGCATCCGCACCAGAGAGCTGTCGGGGTTGATGGGCTCTGGATCCGTGACATCCAGCGCGGCCGCGGCGATGGCCCCCGTCTGCAGGGCGGCGAGGAGGTCGTCGGTCTTCACCAGGGTGCCGCGCGACACGTTGACCAGGAGGGCTCCGGGCCTCATCCGGGCAATGCTCTGCGCGTTGATCATGAAGCGCGTGCTCTCCGTGCTGGGGCAGTGCAGGGTGACCAGGTCGCTCTGCGCGAGAAGCTCTTCGAGGGAAACCGGCGAAGCGCCCTCCTTTCGGATGCGGGAAACGGGCACCGCGGGGTCGGTGACCAGGAGACGGCACCCGAAGGGCTTCAGCCGGAGCGCAACCTCGCGGCCGATGCGCCCGAAGCCGACGACGCCAACCGTCATGTCCCGCAGGGTCCGCATCGACTCCAGGGGAACGGCGAGGCCCCAGCTTCCCGCGCGCACCTTCGCGGCGTTCTCGCTGACCCGCCGCGTCATCTCCATGACCATTGCGAGGGTGTGGTCTGCCACCTCGTTGGTGCAGAAATCCGGCACGTTGCACACCGGTATTTTCTTCGCGGCGGCCGCCGCGAGGTCCACGTTGTCCACGCCGATGCCATAGCGCACGATGATCCGGCAGTTTTCCATGCCGGCGATCACCTCGGCATTCACCGGGGCGAACTGCGTGATGACGTAGTCGGCGTCTTGTACCAGGGCCTTCAGCGCCGAAACATCCTTGCCGGACTTCTGCCCGACGATCTGGCACCCCAGGGGCTCCAGCACCGACTTTTCGATGTCCAGCGTGTCGAAGGTATAGTCCGTGACGGCAACCTTCTGCATGATCCTCTCCTTCAGCCGTTGGCAACGGGATTCCGGAGCGTCCCGATCCCGTCGATTTCCACTTCGAACACGTCTCCCGGTTTCAACCAGGCAGGGGGGGTCTGCGCAAATCCGCAGCCGGACGGCGTGCCCGTGGAAAGCACCGTCCCCGGGAGCAGCGTCATCCCCTTCGAGAGGTAGCTGATGAGAAAGGGGACATCGAATATCAACAACGCCGTGGAGGCATCCTGCATGACGCGGCCGTTGAGCCTGCCCTGGATTCGGAGGTTTCCGGGATCGAGCTCCGTCTCGATCCACGGCCCCAGGGGGCCGAAGGTGTCGAAGGACTTGGCCCGGGACCACTGACCGTCGCTGTTCTGGGCATCGCGGGCGCTCACGTCGTTGGCGCAGGTGTAGCCGAACACGTACTTCAGCGCGTCCTCGCGAGCCACGTTTCTCGCGGGCCTGCCGATGACGACCGCCAGCTCCGCCTCGTAGTCCACCTGGGAGGGGGCGGCGGGGGGGATCACGATCGGCGACTCGGGATCGATGACGCAGGAGGTCGCCTTGAGGAACAGGAGGGGAGCTTTCGGAAGCTCCGTTCCCCCCTCTTCGGCGTGCGCCTTGTAGTTTCGGCCGAAGCAGAGGAGATTCGTCGGGAGGATCGGAGCGAGCAGCGTCACGTCCTTCAACGCGAGCGGCCTGCCGGAGCTCTTCCAGCTGCCGAAAATGTCTCCCGCAATGGGCTGCGCCGTCTTCCCGTCGATGACGGCGTGAGCGACTTTCCCCCCGGGGGTCCGTATCCGAGCGATTCTCATGGCGGCCTCCGTCGTGTGTGCCCTTACCATAGCCGCATTCTGCGAAAAAGCAACGAACGGCAGCTCTCCAGGACTTTTTAGAAATGTCCCTGTTCCCGGCGCGCTGCGCAGGATCGATTGCCGCAACCGGCGCGCGGAGCTGCGAGATCGTCAGCGCCCGCCCGGTCCGAAGATCGCGGCCATGCTGGCGCTCGTCTCGAAGATGAGCCGTTCGCCGTGGTAGCGAAACCCGGGAAGCACCTCGGCGGTCATCCACGAGTCGTAGCGGATTTCGGCAATCGCGTCGCGGACCAGCGGCCAGTTGACGTCTCCCGCGAGCAGGGGGGCTGGCGCAATCGCGCCGCCGCCCATCACCCGGTTGTCCTTCACGTGGATGCGCCAGATTCGCGCGCCGAGAACGGGGATCCAGTGCTCCGGGTAGCCGTACCACAGGGCGTTGCCGATGTCGAAGCACGCGCTGACCCACTCGCTGTCGATCTCGTCGAGGAAGCGGGAAAACTCCAGGGGGGTGATCAGGAACTTGCCGGGGCAGTTTTCCGCGGCAAGGTGCACATGGTACTTCTCTCCGGCCGTCTGCGCCACGCGGCGCAGGACCTCCTGGGAGTTGCGATACGCCTCGGCGTAAGGGACGATCTCGGGCCGGGGAGCGAGAATGCTGTTGTCCACGGCGCCGGGCATGATGAGCACGGTGTCCGCTCCCAGCGTCACCGCGGCCTGGGCCAGGCGCTCGACGATGAGCTGGCAGTGCTCGCGCGTCCCCGGATCCCGGCTGGACATGGGGAAGTGCCATTGTTCTCTATCGTAGACCGCGCTGACGCGCATGCCGCGCGCCTCGATCCCCCGGCGAAGGCGCGCAAGCTCGCTGTGCTCCGTGTCCAGCGAGTACTCCTGCCACGGCTCCAGGTTCACCTCCACGGCTTCGAAACCCGCGTCGCGCGCCATCTCCACGCGGTGGAGAGTCGACATGTCGTCGGGAAACATGCGCAGGCTGATGGCGGTGCGCACGGTGCATTCCTTCCGGGGTCAGCCGTGCTTCCAGAAGCCCATTTCGCGAAGCAGTCGTTCTTCGACGGGCGTCATGGGGTGGGCCATGTTCTGCTGGTGGACCCTGTTCAGGGTGGGATAGCCGGCCTGCTGCTCCAGGGTCCATTCCTTGGCGAATGTCCCGTCCTGGATCCGGGCGATAATGCGGCGCAGGCGCCGGCGCTCCGCTTCCTCCTCTTCGGCAGAGTGCCGCCCGGTGACCTCCTGCCCGTACTGGCTGGTCTGGCTGTGGAACTTCACCTGCCCGAAGAGGCCGTGCGTCTGGATCACCTCCGCGACGTCTGACAGCTCGCCGGACGCCCAGAACTCCAGCATCGCTGCCTCGGGGCTCGCGCCGGCCTCCACCAGGAGCTCGTACGCGCGCCGCCACGCATAGAGCCCTCCGCTCTGCTCGTTGAACAGGTCGCAGAGGGTCTCCTCTTCGCAGCTGGACTCGATGCCGGCGCATTTCAGAGTGCCAATGGCCCTGGCAAGGGCAAGCATGACCTGTTTCGCGTGTCCGGTCGCATCATGAGCCACGCCCAGGAGGCTCGCGAATCCCTTGCCGCTCAGGTAGGTCTTTCGAACCGCGGTTCCGATGGTGCGGGGGGCGATCATGAGGACGTCGACTTCCGCCGGGTAGTGGAGAAAATCGTAGGCCACGTTATAGCCGCTGGACACGACGATCGCCTGCCCGGGCTTCAGAAAAGGGCGGATGTCCCTGTCGAAGACGCGCGGCATGACCTCGTCGGTGATGAGCAGGATGTGGAAATCAGCCCGACGGACCGCCTCCGGGATTTCGAACGCCTCGAAGCCGTCGGCCACCGCCGCGTCGAAGTAGGCGTCGCGGGTGTTTCCGACCGCGACCGTGATCCCGCTGTCGCGCATGTTCTGCGCCTGGGCGCTGCCCTGGTTCCCGTACCCGAGCACGCTCACCGTCCTGCCCTTCAGCCATTTCAGGTCCCCGTCGTTCTCGTGATAGATCGTCGCCATGGCCGTCACTTCCCTCCGTCGGATTCGAGCCGTGCTCACCTGCCGGCGAGCCAGAGATACGGCTTTTCCACGAACCGCTTGATCGCCTGCAGGAAACGGGCGGCGGGCGCGCCGTCGACCAGGCGATGGTCGAACGTCAGGCTGAGGACGACCATGCGCCGGATGGCGACCTGGCCCGCCTCCGCATCCGTCACCACCTGCCGGGCCACGATCCTCCCGACGCCCAGGATGGCGCAGTCGGGGACGTTGATGATCGGCGTGAATGCGTCGATCTCGTACATGCCGAGGTTCGTAATCGTGAAAGTGCCGCCGCGCAATTCCTCCGCGCGTGCGTGTCCGTCGCGGGCGCGCGCGATCAGCTCCGCCGACTCACGCGCCACCTGGCGCAGCGGCTTTGCCTGCACGTCGCGCACCACGGGCGCGATCAGCCCGCGGTCGGTGTCCACCGCGATCGCGATGTGCACGGAAGAGGATCGGACGATGGAATCTCCTTCGAACCGCGCGTTGAGCTGCGGATGTTCGACGAGCGCGTGTGCGGCAATCTTCGCGAAAATATCGTTGTAGGAAGGCGCGGCGGCCGCGCCCTCCTCCTTCAGCTGCCCGCGAAGGCGCACGAGATCGGTCGCGTCCGCCTCGGTGGTCAGGGTGACAGGCGCCGTGGAATGGGCGCCGGCTGTCATGCGTTCCGCGGTCAGCCGCCGGACAGCGGAGATCGAAAGAGCCTCCCCGGGGGCGAGGGTGCCGGCCACCGGGACGGGCGCACGGACCCCGACACCGGGCACGCGCGCGCCGCTGCCGGCCGCTGCCGCGTGGCGCACGTCGCGCTCGACGATGCGGCCGGAGCTCCCGCTCCCGGAAAGCACCGTCCAGTCGAGGCCGAGCTCCCGGGCGGCCCGCCGGGCGCGGGGGCTGATGCGGACGCGCCTGCCCCCCGGCGCGCGCGGCCCTTCCCCCGTGTGCGAACCGGCAGGACCGGCAGCGGGCGCAGGAGGTGGCGAAACTGACGGGCTGGCCGCGGTCGAGGCCGCGGCGGGGCGCGCGCCCGATGCCGCGCGCGAAACCGCCGGGGCAGAGGGTGCGCTGCTCGGCGGCATTTTCTCGTCGGGCGCGAGCAGCCACGCGAGCAGGGTGCCCACCGGCACCTGCGTGCCCAGGGCCGGAGACTCGGGCGGGAATCGCAGGATCCCGCTCTCCACGGCCTCGACCTCCTGCACCGCCTTGTCGCTTTCCACCTCGAAAAGGACCTCACCCGCCGCGACGAGGTCCCCGTCCTTGCGGCGCCAGCCGACAACGGCGCCCTCTTCCATGTTCCACCCCAGCCGGGGCATCACCACTTCGAACGCCATCGACTACTCCCGATTCATTCCGCCAGGAGATCGCGCAGCGCCTGGACGATCGCGCTGTCCGTCGGCACGAGGTTCGTCATGAGCGCCGGGCTGTACGGCGCGGGGCAGAACAGCCCGTTGAGCCGCCTCACGGGCGCGTCGAGGTCATCGAACCCCGCCTCCATGACCTGCATGGCGATTTCAGACGCCACGCCGCAGGGCGCGAAGTCCTCGTCGACCACGAGGAGCCGTCCGGTTTTGCGCACGGAGGAAAGAATCGTGTCGATGTCCAGCGGGGCCAGGGTGCGGGGATCGATCACCTCCACGGAGATGCCGTCTTTCGCCAGTACCTCGGCTGCTTCGAGCGCCTTCTTCACCATGAACGCGATCCCGACGACCGTGACGTCCCTGCCTTCACGGGCCACGGCGGCCTTTCCGAACGGAACCAGGTGTTCTCCCTCCGGTACCGGTCCCTTGAGCGAGAGCAGGTTCTTGTGCTCGAGGAAGAGCACCGGGTCGTCGCTGCGAATGGAGGTCTTGAGCAGGCCCTTGGCGTCCGCGGGCGTGGCAGGCATGACCACCCGGAAGCCGGGGATGTGCAGGAAGAATGGGTAATAGTTGCCCGAGTGGTGCGCGGCATTCGACTGCGCGACGCCGACGCAGCCGCGCACCACGATGGGCATCTTCAGGCGGCCCCCGCTCATCCATTGGAGCTTCGCCATCTGGTTGAACATGTCCCCGAACGCATCGGTGAGGAAGTCGATGAACATGAAATCCACCACGGGCCGGGCGCCGGACGCGGCGGCGCCGATGCAGATACCGGTGAAACCGCGTTCGCTGATCGGGGTGTCCCGCAGCCGCTCCGGTCCGAACTTGTCGTACAGCCCCACGGTCGTGTTGAAGTTGCCGCCGCGCGCACCGATTCCCTCTCCGACCACGAAGATGGACGGGTCGCGCGCCATCTCTTCCGCCAACCCTTCCCGGGCGGCATCGACGAATGTCAGCTCACGCATTCTGGCCTTCCCGTGTCTCGCAGTAGACATGGCGGATGACGGTGGCCGGATCCGGCATCGGGCTTTCGAGGGCAAATGTCGCCGCTTCCTCGGCGATCGCTTTCACCTCGGTGTCGATGGCATCCAGCTCCTGTGGGGAAGCCGTGCCGCCTTCGAGAAGCTTTTTCTCGAAGGCCTTGATGGGATCCCGGGCCTTCCATTCCGCGATTTCCTCCTGCGTCCTGTAGCCGGCATCGCGCATGCCTTCCGAGTGCGCGCGGGTGCGGTAGGTCTTGCATTCGAGAAGGGTCGGCCCCTCCCCAGTCCTGGCGCGGTGCACCGCCTCGCCGGCGGCCTGGTACACGGCCAGCACGTCGTTGCCGTCCACGGAGACGCCGGGCAGCCCGTAGGCCACCGCGCGGGTCGCCGGGTTCGGGTTTTTCGTCACGGTGGCGTAGGGAATCTCCGTGGCGTACATGTTGTTTTCGCACACGAACAGCACGGGCAGGCCCCAGGCAGTCGCCATGTTGATTCCTTCGTGAAATGCGCCGTTGTTGGAGCCGCCGTCGCCGAAGAACGCCACGCTGACCTGGTCGGTCTTCCGAAGTTTTGCCGCGTAAGCGCTCCCCGAGGCCAGGGTGATGGAGGGACCCACAATGCCGCTCGAGCCCATGAACCCGATCTCGGGCTTGAACAGGTGCATGCTGCCGCCGCGCCCTCCGCAGCATCCGGTGGCCCTTCCGAGGAGCTCGGCGATCAGCTCCCGCGGCGGGATGCCCTTCGAGAGCGCGTGGCCGTGGCCGCGGTGCGTGCTGAACACACTGTCGTCGTTTCGCAGGTGCGCGCAGACACCCGCGGCCACGGCTTCTTCTCCAATATAGGTGTGCACGCCGCCGTAGATTTTCCCCGCGGCGTACAGCTTGACCAGCTGCTCCTCGGTGCGGCGTATGGTGAGCATTGTGCGATAGAGGGCAAGCATCCGGTCCTTGCCGATCGCCGCGCCCGTCTTTTGTCTCATGACGGCGCCTTGAACGCGCCGGCCGTTCCCCCGGCATTCATCGCCAGGCTCCCCCCGTCGAAGGGGACGAGCGCACCCGTGATCCACGCCGCGGCATCGGAGGCGAGGAGGAGAGCAAGGCCCTTGATGTCGTCGGGAGTGCCGAATCGCCCGATGGGAATGCCGCGCAGCATGGTGTCCTTGATGGCTGGTTCCGCCGCCCACAGCGCCTCCAGCCCGGGGTTGGGGACCTGCGCCGGCAGGATGGCGTTGACGCGCACCCCGCGGCTGCTCCACTCAAGGCTCAGCTCCCTGGTGATCTGCGCGACGCCGCCCATGCCGACGCTGTAGGCGAAGTTCCCGCGCCCTAGCGCCGTGACGGATGCGATGGATCCGATGTTGATGATGCTTCCCTTGCCCTGCTTCAGCATCCGGCGTCCCGCCTCCCGGCAGCAGAAGAAGCGGGCGGTCGTCAGCCCGTGCACGACCTGCTGGAACTTGTCGATGTCGATCTCTTCCGCCGAGGCGCGAAAACCGGGTCCCGCCACGGCGCCGAGGATATCGATCTTTCCGAACTCCTTGTCCAGCGCCTCGAACACGGCCCGGATCTGTTCGACGTTCGTCATGTCCCCCGGCACCACGACGGCGCGCCTGCCGAGCTTCCTCGCCTGCGCCGCGGTGCCCTCGACGCCTGCCACATTGGTGTGGCTGGGAAGCATCAGGTCTGCTCCGGCCTCCGCGAAACCGAGCGCCATCGATCGTCCCAACCCTTGTGCGGCGCCCGACACCAGCGCCACGCGTCCCCGCAGATCGAACAGGTCCAGAACCGTGCGAGCCATCGTCCAACCTCCTCGTGATGCCCGGGCTGATCGTTCCGAGGATATACAAAGCAGTTTTTCCGGACAAGGGTCATTTCTAAGGAGTCAAACCGAAACGGCGCGATTGACAGCCGCTTCGCGAATCGTCTACCCATTGAGAGGGTCGATCGTCGACCGTGGCGACAACATCGCAAGGGAGCCGCGCGGATGGGGGATGTTTCCGGGAAAGTGCGGGTCGAGGCGCTGGAGAGTTTCTGCGTGCGGGCCATGACGAAGGCCGGACTGTCGGAAGGGGATGCGCGGACATCCGCGGACGTCCTGGTGACGACAGACACCTGGGGGGTGCACACCCATGGCACGAAGCAGCTGCGCCCGCTGCTGAAGAACTTCCGCGACGGGAAGATGGACCTGCGCGCATCCGCGGAGCTCGTCTCAGAAGGCCCGTCCTGGGCGATATTCGACGGACGCCGATCGATGCCCATGGTCACCTCCACGATGGCCATGCGCAAGGCAATGGAAAAGGCGCAGGTCAGCGGGATTGCGTACGTCGCCGTGCGGAACAGCGGCCACTTCGGCGCCGCGGGATACTACGCGATGATGGCGGCGCGCGAGGGCATGGTCGGGGTCAGCATGTGCAACGTCGATCCCTGCGTCGCCGTGCCCGGCTCGAAAACCCCGGTCCTCGGGACGAACCCGCTGGCGTACGCGGCTCCCGCCGGGCAGGAGAAGCCGGTTTTTCTGGACATCGCCACCAGCGTCGCGGCGGCCAGCAAGATATTTGCGGCCAAGGCGCTGGGAAAAACGATTCCGGAGGGCTGGCTCCTGGACGCGGAGGGGGTTCCCACGACCGACCCCCGCGGGTACCCGCAGGCGGGAGCCCTCCTGCCAATGGCGGGGCACAAGGGGTATGGCATCGCCATGATGATCGAGATCCTCACCGGTGTCCTGGCCGGCGGCGCCTTCGGAGGGGATGTCACGAGCTGGGTCAACGGACCGCAGCCCGTCAACCAGTCCTTTTCCTTCATTGCCATCGATATCGGGGCCTTCATGCCGATCGAGGCGTTCGGACGCCGCATGGACAAGCTGATACGGGAGATCCGCGGCGCCCCGAAGGCGCGCGGCACGGAACGAATCTACCTGCCGGGAGAGAAGGAGTGGGAGAACAGGGAACGGGCGCTGCAGTCGGGACTGGCGCTTCCGGCCGACGTGGTCGCGAACCTGAAAGGGGCCGCGGAAGACTACGGCCTCGACATCGGGGATCTTTTCCGCGGGGACGCACCATGACGCGGATCGGCGCGGCGATCAGCGGCCCGCTGAAAGCTCACGGGAAGACGTCGATGCTCACCCCGGTGGAAAGAAGCTCCCTGGCCGTCGAGGTCGCGAAGAAGCTCCGCCTGGAAATTCTCACCGGCAACATCAAGCCCGGGCAGAGAGTCCTCGAGCAGGCGATCTCGGCCATGATGAAGACGAGCCGCGGGCCGGTGCGTGACGCGCTTGTCCAGCTCGAGCACGAGGGGCTCATCCTCCGCGAGCCCAACCGCAGCGCGTCGGTTGTCCGCCTGACGGCGGAGGATGTGGAAGAGGTGCACAGCCTCCGCCTGGCTTTCGAGCTGCTCGCCCTGCGCTACGTCATGGAGAGAATCCGCCCTGAGGATTTTTCGAGGCTCGAGGGCGCGGTGGAGGCGCTCGACGCGTGCCTGAACGGCAATTTCTCGCTGCACGAGGCGGTGGACCTGGACCTGCAGTTTCACGAAGAGTTCGTGAAAACGGCCCGGAACAACCGGCTGCTGATCATGTGGCAGAGCATCAAGACCCAGATCTGGTTCCTCATCTATTCGCGGAACGCGTTCGCCATGAAGAACTTCCAGGACGCCAACGTTTCGCACGTCGAGCTCCTGGACGCGATCCGCGCGAAGCGCCTCGAACGGTGCACGGACATCCTGCAGGATCACCTGGACACCGCCTACGAGAACCTGATCAGGACCTACCAGCAGTCCCGCGCGAAGGAGACGGAGGCCTCGTGACGACGGATGTCGCGCGGTCCATCCAGCGCCTGTCGGTGCAGCCGCGCAGCGTCGCAATCTTCTGGCTGGGTCAGGCAGGCTTCGTCCTGAAGACGCCGGACCGAAAGATCGTCTACGTGGACCCGTACCTCACGGACAGCGTCGAACGGCTCGTCGGGTTCCGGCGCATCATAGCGAGCGTTGTCTCGCCTGCTGACGTTCGCGCCGACGCGGTCCTCCTCAGCCACCACCACGAGGATCACCTCGACGTGGACGCCATCCCGGTCATCGCGCGGAGAACCCGCGCGCAGTTCGTTGCGCCCGGCGAGACCGCGAAAAGGCTCCGCGGAATGGAAGTCGACGCCTCTCGAATCACCGAGGTGGGGGTAGGGACGCGGGCGGTGTTGGGGTCCGTCACCGTGATCGCCGTCTACGCCGACCACGGGGATCTCGCGCCGGACGCGGTGGGCTATGTGCTGGACTTCGGCTTCCTCCGGGTGTATTTCACCGGCGACACCGCCTATCGTCCCCAGGAGATGGCGCCGGTCATGTCGCTCAGGCCGGAAGTGATCATTCCCGTGATCAACGGCGCGTACGGAAACATGGGATCCGCGGATGCCGCGGCGCTCACGCGCGATGTCGGGGCCGCGGTCGTCATTCCCTGCCATTTCTGGACATTCATCCAGCACGGCGGAGACCCCGCGGGTTTCGTGAGCGAGTGCGCGCGCGTGTCACCCGCTGCCCGCGTGGTGCTCCTCACCCAGGGCGGGTGCTGGATCCACGCCGCGTGAGACGGGCGGGAGGGACGCCCATGCGCGGGGCCGAGGTGAAGGATGCCAACGGCATGTCCTGGCCCATCGGGTACGGGTCGCTCGTCGGACAGCAGGAAGCGTTCGTCGCCGTGGAGGATGCGGCAGTGCTGCGATCCCTGGCCGCGGGAGGTCGCCCGAATCGCGGCAGTGCTGACGAGCAGGCGGCAAAGCGGCAGCTCTGGCTCGCGCACAACAGCCTTCGCGCGACTCGTCCCCTGATCTTCTGCGACCCGGAAACGGCCTGGTATGAAATATTCCCGCTAGATCGCCTGAGCTGCCAGGGCGGCCTGGCGCGCATCTGGGAGTTCAAGCTGCGCAAGGAGATTTTCTGGGCGGAGCGGATCAGGGACGACCGGGTGATCGAGCCCGTCTTCCGGGTTCATCGCGTCTACGCGGAGAGCGATCGCGGGCGCACGGCGAGAATCATCGGCGGCGGGGACGGGGGCTCCTACCGGTGGGATGCTAACGGGTGCGGTGTTCGCGTGCGCCCGCGAGACCTTCGGCGGCATTTTGGACGTGCGGCTCGAAGGCGCGTGGTGGTGGCCGCTGGGCATGACGAGCGACCTGGTCCTCCTGCGCGGCCTGGAACGAGCCCTCTACGACCTCTACGATGATCCGGGAGGGTTCCACGCCCTCATGGCGTTCCTCCGTGACGAGAACCTCGCGAAGCTCGATTTCCTCGAGGCCCGCGGGCTTCTGTCGCTGAACAACGGCGGCGACTTCATCGGCACCGGCGGGTACGGCTGGTCGGAGGAGCTGCCCGCGCCGGGTTTCGAGGGACGCGTGAGGACGCGGGATCTGTGGGGATTCTGCGAAAGCCAGGAGACCTCGGGAGTCTCTCCCGGGCAGTTCGACTATGAGGGTGGCGACTACCCTGGCTGACATCGCCCTCGCCGCTGGCGTCGATCGATCGACTGTCTGCCGCGTCCTGAAAGGGCAGGGGCGCACCAGTCCCGAGACCGCAGGGCGCATCACGCGCCTGGCGCGGGAGATGAACTACACGCCAAACCCCATCGCGCAGAGCCTGATCCTGGGCAGGTCGCCCTTCGTCGGCGTGATCGCCGACCATACCGTCACTCCCACGTTCAAGAAAATGGTGGAGCCGATCGAGCAGGAGCTGCGGGCCCACGCGCTGACGATGCTTTTCGTCCGCTCGCCCGGCGCGCCGGAAGGAGAAGAGGCGGTCGTGCGGCAGTTGATGTCGTACAACCTCTGATGGGCTCTGAACTGATCGTGAGAGAATCTACCGCGCCGCCGCGGAGATGACGGCTACCTCTTCTTCGGCGAGGCGCGCGCCGTTCCGGTCGTGAAACCGCCGTCCACGAGGATCAGCTGGCCGGTGATGTAGGCGGACCAGTCAGAGGCCAGGAACACGACGGTCCCGTCGAGGTCGGGAGGGACTCCGATCCGGCGCAGCGGTATGCGCTCGGTGATGTGGGCGACCCATTCCTGGTCGCTGTACAGCGCCCTGGTCTGCTCGGTCTGAAACCAGCCGGGGGCGAGGACATTCACCGTGACCCCGAGCGGTCCCCACTCGGCGGCCAAGCTCTTCGTCTGCTGCAGCACCCCGCCGCGGCTCGCGCAATAGGCGGTGATGTCCGGGTACGCGCACACGCAGGCAGCGGAGCCGATATTGATGATCCTTCCCGAGCGCCGCGCGATCATGTGGGGCGCCGCTGCCTGCGCGCAGAAGAACTGGCTTCGGAGATTCGTCAGGACAACCGTGTTCCAGTCGTCCCATGTCACGTCGAGCGCGGGTTTTCTGATATTGCAGCCTGCGTTGTTGACCAGGATGTCG
This sequence comes from Spirochaetia bacterium, assembly GCA_052144915.1. Classification (GTDB taxonomy): domain Bacteria; phylum Spirochaetota; class Spirochaetia; order SZUA-6; family Fen-1364; genus Fen-1364. The sequence goes on from JBKQPS010000313.1 coordinate 16,512, forward strand.
ATTCGGCTATGCTCCGCGACGGCGGCGGCCGTCATGGCCTTTATGTCGTCGAGGGAATTCACGTCGCATCGGACCGGGAGAGCCTTTCCGCCGATGTTCCGTATCTCCGTGCAGGTCGATTCAAGCGCATCGACGGTCCGCGCGGTGATGACGAGGTCCGCGCCGGCCCGGGCAAGCGCCAGTGACATCGCTTTTCCCAGTCCCCGGGAGGCGCCCGTGACAATCGCGACTCTTCCTCCGAGATCTATCGTTGCGTGTCGTTCCATTTCTTTCGGCGCTCGAGGCATATGTGACTGCCGATGCTACATCCGGCATGTTGCCGTGTCAACAAATGGGAGAGACGGGGACATTTTCATGGAGTTGCCGCGCGTGGAGTCGGTTGTTTGTTGACAGCTCACCAGTCTTGAGCTATCCTCCTCGAGCAATCGATTGCGCCCGTACACCGTCCGGCGCAGGACGAAATCGAAGACGATGATCAGGAACATGGCGATGATGAACGCCCATGAAACGCCGAGCGGATCCGCGGTGCCGAAATCCCCCACGCCATGATCGAGCAGGTGAGGAACGCCAACATGGTGACGCGCCGGACGTTGATGGGAGTGGACACGAATGTCCAGACGATGCTGATCGGCCTGTTCATGCTGGGCGCCGTCGCCCTCGACATGTTCAAGCGCAGCCGCAAGATGCGGGCCTGATCTCACCAAGCTGCCGTGAGCACGCACGACCTCGCGGAAATCTCGCGGAAGATAGAGGATATCGACGCCCGCACGGAGGCCTTCCTCCGCGAACCGGGGTGGGAGAGGGCGCCGATCCTCCAGACCTTTGCCGGGAACAACATGTACACGGATGTGCGCACCTCGGAGCGGAGCTTCGACAACCAGATGGCGTGCATCGCGACGACCCTCGCGGCGAAGACCGACTGGATGCCTTTTCTCGAGCCGTGGCACGGCGTCGGCGTCTACGCGAACCTCTTCGGCTGCCCCTATGACTGGACCGTCTGCGACTACCCGCAGACCCGCTATGCCATCAGCACTCCGGAGGAGGCCCGGCGGATCGAGAAGCCGGACTGGCGCTCCGGGGAGATCTGCCGGCTGGTGATGGAATCCATCCGGTATTTCCGGAACAGGGTCGGGGACGCGATCCCGATCTCCTGCACCGACACGCAGAGCCCGATCGACACGGCCACGCTCATCTGGCAGACGGACAGCTTCTTCCTGGCCTGCTACGAGGAGCCGGACACGGTCCACCGCCTGCTGGACATGATCACCGACGTGATCATCGAGTTCTCCCTGGCGCAGCTGGCGGCCATTGGGCCGAATCCCGCGCGGCCGGGCCACAACGCATGCCTCACGCGGGGGCGGGGGAGGTCCTCCGGCATCGGACTGTCGGACGACCTTGCAACCGTCGTATCACCGCGTATGTACGAGCAGTTCTGCCGGCCGTACAACGAGCGCATCGGGGAAGCGCTCGGAGGTGTCGTCGTCCATTCCTGCGGGGCGTGGCATCCCCGCATGATCGAAACGATCCGCGGCACGAAAGGTCTGCAGGGAGTCGAGCTCGCATTCTCGAAAGACGAGGACCCCTCCCCCTCGTCGCCCGAGGTGGTGCGGGATGGTTTTGCGGGCACCGGCGTGCTCGTCAAGGCGCGCGTGGGCCATGATTTCCTCACCGCCGTGGAGCGGGCGTATCGCTCCGACTTCGCACTCGTTCCCCAGATCGCCTGGGACGACGATCCCGCGGCCCGGGACCGCAACTACGACACGCTGCGCGAGCGCCTGACGGCGCTCGCGGAGGGAGGCGCACGGTGACATCCCGCGAACGCATCCAGACTGCCCTGGCCCACGAGGAGCCCGACAGGGTACCGATCGACCTCGGCGGTTCGGTCGTCACCTCCATCGGCATACCGGCGTACACGGCTCTGCGCGCGCGCCTCGGCCTGGCGCCGCGGACGATCCGGACGATGGAGACGGTCCAGCAGATCGCGTTCGTCGATGACGATGTCATGGAGGCATTCGGCGTCGACGTCGTGCCCGTTTTCGCCAACGCGCCGGCCTCCTATGCGCCGGTGTTTACCGACGAAGGGGAGAGGGGAGACTCCTTCAAAGACGAGTTCGGCGCCGTCCTCCGGCGGCCGAAGGGAGGCGCCTACTACGACTGGCAGGAGTTTCCCCTTCGCAATCCGTCCCTGGATGACCTTCGCAGGATGCCCTGGCCGGATCCCGCCGATCCGGCGCGCTACGACGGCCTGCGCAGCCAGGTGACGTCGCTGCGGAAGTCGACGGACAAGGCGCTGTTCGGCATGGCCCCGGCCGGGCACGACCTGTTCAACCAGCTCTTCCGCGTGCGGGGCATGGAGGAGGGGCTCATCGACCTCGCCGCCAACCAGGACTTCGCCGAAGCGTTCCTCGAAAGGCTCGCGGAGACGATCATCACCGCGCAGAGACTCTTTCTCGGCGAAGTGGGCGACCTGATCGACGTGCATTTCGCCGCGGACGATCTCTCCGGCCAGTACGGTCCCCTGATCTCCCCCGCGATGTACCGGAAGCTGGTCAAGCCGCGCCAGGCGCGCATTCTGGCGGCGATCCGCGCGATGACCCGGGCCCCCATCTTCTACCACGGCTGCGGAGCGATGGGCGAGTTCATTCCCGACCTCATCGAGATCGGCGTCGACATCCTCAACCCGGTGCAGGTCGCCGCGGCGGGCATGGACACCGGACCGCTGAAAAAGAAATACGGCTCGCGCCTGAGCTTCTGGGGCGGAGGATGCGATACACAGAAAGTCCTGCCGTATGGGACGCCGGCCGATGTGCGCGCGGAGGTCGAGAAGAGGATCCGCGATCTCGCGCCGGGCGGCGGGTTCGTGTTCGACCCGGTACACAACATCCAGCCAGGGGTTCCCCCGGAGAACATCATCGAGGCGTACGCGGCCGCGAGGAAGGCAGGGGCGTACCCCATCAGGTGAGACGCGCCGCCGCGCCAGGATCCGGGAAAAATGCCCGCGCGTCGCGGTGGCCGGCGTAATGCACTTTCGGTACATTCCAGCTTGCCGTGAAGATCACGCGACTGGAAACGATCTGGATCGACGAACAGCCCAACACGATGTGGCTGCGGATTCACACGGACGACGGACTCGTGGGCCTGGGGGAGACCTACTATGTGCCGCGGGCGATCAGCGCGATAATCCATGACGTTTTTGCCAATCTCCTTCTCGGACGGAGCCCGCTCGACATCGACAATCACTGGACGAACCTTTTCTCCACGGTGAACTTCTTCGGGTACGCCGGCGCCGAAACCCGCGCGCTGAGCGCGGTGGACGTGGCCCTGTGGGACATTCTCGGGCAGTACAGCGGGCAGCCCATCTATGCCCTGTTGGGCGGGCGGAACAGGGACAGCATTCCCGTTTACAACACCTGCATCAGCTACGGGTCGCTCCGTGATTTCCACGCCTGGAGAGAAGGGCGCGCCGGCGAGCTGGCGCAGGACCTCCTGCGCGAGGGGATCACGGCAATGAAGATCTGGCCGTTCGACCAGTTCGGCACGTCGCTGGGCGGCCCGATCGGCGCGCGGGCAGGGGCGGAGGCTGTAGGCCCCGTGACGCATTCCCTCGGCGCCGAACAGCTGAAGAAGGGGCTTTCCTATGTGGAGGACATCCGTAGGGCAGTCGGCGACCGGATGCGGATTGCCATCGAAGGCCACTGCCGCTGGGACCTTCCCCACGCCGTGAGGATCGCCCGCGCCCTGGAGCCGCTGGACATCATGTGGCTGGAGGAATTGATACCGCCCGACAATATCGCATCCTACGTCCGGCTGAAGTCCGCCACGACGATCCCGGTGTGCGCCAGCGAACGGGTTTTCACCCGTTTCGGCTTCCGCCAGATCGTCGAGGAGAACGCCGCGGACATCGTCATGCCCGACCTTGCGTGGACGGGCGGGCTCACGGAGACGCGCAGGATCTGCTCGATGGCCGACACGTACTACCTGCCGGTCACGACGCATGACGCCATTGGACCGGTGTCGCTGCGGTCCGCCGCGCACCTGATGCTGCACATCCCCAACGCGATGATCATGGAGACAGTCCGCGCCTATTGCCGGGGCTGGTATGCGGAGGTGGTGACGGAGAACGTTCCCATTGCGAACGGCGCCCTCACGCTGCCCGAGCTCCCCGGTCTGGGCACGAAGCTCCGCGATGAGGTCCTGCGGCGGCCGGACGCGCACGTGGAGGTCTCCGACGAGCGCCATCGCTATGACCCCTCGAAAGCATAGGAAGGGTGCGCACGTTCCGCGTGGCTCTCACGGGAGACTTCCTCCGGGCTGACGGCACCAGCGCCTACGGCGACATCCGTCTCGACCTGCTCCAGCGCGCCCCTTTCATCGACTGCGGTTTCATCCGGGACCACGCGCCCCGGCGGGACGACCCGGGTTACTGGGACCGGCTGTACTCTCTGGAGGTGACCCCGGAGCATATCGCCGGTATTGATGGCCTCGTCGTCCTGCGTCCATGGGTGAAGCGCGGTGCCTTCGCGCGGGGAGCCGCGCGCCTGGTGTCGATCGGCCGCTCGGGCGCGGGCTACGACAAGATCGACGTCGCCGCCTGCACGGACAACGAGGTGGCGGTCTTCAACGCGCCGCTCGCCCTGAACCATTCCACGGCATCGACGGCGCTCCTTTTCATGCTCGCGCTGGCCAAGAGGCTTTTCCCCCAGGACCGGATCACCCGCCAGGGACGCTGGGACCTCCAGGCCGACGTCATGGGGATGGAGCTCACCGGCCGGACACTAGGCATCGTCGGTCTCGGACACAGCGGGAGAGAGCTGGCACGCCTGGCGGCCCCTTTTTCCATGCGGATCCTCGCCTACTCCCCGCACGCAGACCGCGCCGAGGCCGAGGGGTTGGGGGTCCGGCTCGCGCCGCTTGACACGGTCCTGTCCGAGTCGGATTTCGTGAGCATCCATGCCCGCCTGAGCGAGGACACGCGCGGGTTGATCGGCGACAGGGAGATCGCTCGGATGAAAACCACCGCGTACCTGATCAACATCGCGCGAGGTGAAATCGTGCACCAGCGCGCGCTCGTTGCGGCCCTGCAGGCGCACAGGATCGCGGGCGCGGGGCTGGATGTGTTCGAGGTGGAGCCCCTGCCGCCGGATGATCCGCTGACACGGCTGGAAAACGTGATTCTCACCCCGCACTGGTCACCGGCCACCGCCGACATTTGGAAGGCAACCGGCCTCGCCATGTCCACGGGCATGCTGCGCGTTGCGCGCGGACAGGAGCCGGAGAACGTGATCAATCGCGAGGTCCTGAGCCGGCCCGGCTTCATCACGAAGCTCGCACGTTTTTCCGAGAACCGGGACCTGGTGGCCGGTCCGGCGTGATCCATCGACCTCGGGGGAGACCGCCGACGAGGCGCTTGCGTGAAGGGGCCTCGCGCTGTAGGCTTCGAAACGGATGCGATCAGCCTTGGTGGAGAGGAGGGGAGAGGTGGGCGCAGCGGATACGCCGGATTCCCGCGAGATCAGGAACATGCTCGGCCTGCCCGACGCCGACCAGATCTGCATCGTCGTGCGAAACCTCAGGGCCACGGCAGAGTACTACACCAGGGTCCTGGGACTGGGCCCGTTTGTTTTTCCGCACGTGGAATACGAGGAAATCACCTACCGCGGAAGGCCTTCGAACGGGTACTGGGAAATGGCATTCGCGCGCCTGGGCGCCTTCGAGCTGGAGCTGAGCTGCCCCGTGAGATCCCCCAGCATCTACGAGGACTTTCTCAATGAGCATGGGGAAGGTCTCCACCATGTCGGCTTCGACGTGAAGAACATGGACGAAGTCCTGCGCAGGGCGGAGCAGAACGGCATTCCCGTCCTCATGAGCGGAAAGACAAAGACCGGCGGATTCGCGCACCTAGACACGAGGAGCATCGGCGGTTCGATTTTCGAGATCATCCAGCGCGCCGCGCGCAGGGCGTGATCGGCCCGGGCCGCTCCGAACGGCCGCGGAGTTACACACCATTGGAGAGGTCGGGACATGGAGAAAGCCCAGAGGAATCTCGCGGACCTGTGTTCGAGAAACGAAGCATTTCTCGCCCGGAAGGCAGTCGGCCGGCCCCTCGTCGGGATCCATATCTGGGACCGGGAATATCGCAGAATGTACCGGGAGACGAACAGGAGCATACCCGAGAAAGGCGAAGTGAAGCCCGAGCATATCGACACGGAGAGCTTCCTGCGGGATGTCGGAAATCTCCTGCGCCAGAACGAGAAAATCGGGGGGGATCTTTTCTGGCCCGTCGTCTCCTACGTGTACCTCCCCTGGATGGAAGCAATCGTCGGGTGCCCGATCTATGCGAGTGAAAACACGTTTTACACGAAGCCGTGCATCGACTCCTGGAACGACTTTCACGAGGACACCGACCTTTCCGCAAACAGGTGGCTCGCGAAGCTCCTGGAGCTTCAGAAGGCGCTCGTGGACGAAATTGGCGGCGCCTACCCCCTCAGCAGCTCCTCTCACCTGAGAGGGCCCGTTGACATGATGGCCGCGGCGCTCGGCCAGACGCGCCTGCCGTTGGAGTGCTTCGACAATCCGGAGAAGATCCAGAAAATGTGCGCCGCGTACAGCAGGGTGCTCCTGGATGTCGCGCACATGCAGAACGAGATCAGCGCCGCGTCCGGTTTCGGCGGATCCACGGTGAACGGGTACGGGGTCTGGACCCCGCAGGCGTGCCAGTACGTGCAGGACGACGCCATGGCGTTCCTCTCGCCCGCGATCTACTCGAGATTCGTCTTTCACAATCACGTCGAGATCGCCCGGGGCTTTCACTCGGTCTTCTATCATCTCCACCCCGTCTCGCTGTTCATTCTCGATGAACTGCTGGGAATCGACAACCTGGCCATCCTGGAGATCAATCGCGAACCGGAAGTGATGGGCCCTTCGATCGAAGAACTGCTGCCCGCATTCAGGAAGACCCTGGAAAGCAACAAGTGCCTTCTCATCAACTTCACCCAGGGCGCGGTGGGGATCGAGTTGTTCGAACAGGAAGTTGCCCGCATATGCGACGTCCTCCCGTACGAAGGACTCTGCATCTATGACATGGCAGACGATGTGGACGACGGCGTTCGGAGAATGGACGTCATACGGAAAGTACTGGAAAAAAGGGGCGCGGCGGCCCTCTGACCGGGCGGCTCGTCCGCGTGTCATCGACCTACAGGACGCTGGTCAGGAGCACGGCAAAGAACAGCACGAAGCCATAGACGATCTGCTGCGCCGATGTCGGGATGTTGAACACCGGCAGGAGGCCGTTGATGATCGTCAGGATGAACGCGCCCGCCACCGTGCCGATGTACTGGCCGCTGCCGCCGAGGACAGACGCCCCGCCGATGACGACCACGATGACCGATTGAAAGAGATAGGGATCTCCCATGCCCAGGTAGCTCTGCCCGATTCGCCCCGCCAGGAGGATGCCCCCCAGCCCGGCCGTCAGGCCGCTGAGGCAATAGACGAGCATCTTTGTGAACCGGACGTTGACCCCGGAAAACAACGCCACCGTCTCATTGTTTCCGATGAAGTACAGCTGCCTGCCGAACGCCGTTTTCCGCAGAACGATTGTCGCGGCGGCGATCAGCAGAAGCCAGATGATCACGATGACGGGAAAGGGCCCGAGATTGCCGTTCGCCGCCTGCTGCACGAGGGCAGGCGCTTGCCCTCCCGGCCTCCCCCCCGTGATTCCAAGGAGACCGCCGAGCAGGATGGAGTTCATGCCCAGGGTCATGATAATGGGCGGGATGTCGAGGTACGCGATGCCCAGTCCGTTCAGGAGCCCGATGAAGGTGGTGCCGGCCAGCAGGATAGGGACAATGAGCCACAGGTGGGCGTCATGGCTCCCGCTGAGGAGCGTGAGAAAGACAGCGGCGCAGTTGACCGTCCATGGAATCGAGATGTCGATCCCGCCCGTGATGATGACGAAGGTCTGCCCGAGAGCGATCACGCCGATGATCGCCGCGTCGATGAGGAGTATCCGGATGTGCCGGGGGCCGGCGAACCCCGGGCTGATCAGCGTGATGAGCACGAAGATGAGCAGGGCGCACGCGTAGCTGAGAAGGATCGCCCGGTTGTTCCGGTAGAAGGGAAGGAGGGAGCCTTTCAAAGCAGTCCCTCCCGTCTTCGCCTGATCAGTTCGGTGATCGAGACAAAGGCAATGATGAATATCAGGAGCAGCCCCTGGAAGAGCGCGGCCCAGTAGCTGGAAACCCCGGAAAACACCAGCAGGTCGCCGATGAGCTTGAGGACGCAGACGCCGATGATGCTGCCGATGATGCTGCCCCTCCCTCCCGCCAGGCTGGTTCCGCCGATGACGGCGGCGGAAACGGACAGCAGGATGAAGTTGTTGCCGGCCGTCGGGGAGCCGGACGCAACCTGCGCCGTGCGATAGATCCCGGCGGCTGCCGCGAAAAAGCCCGAGAAGGCATAGACCACCAGGCGCACCCTGTTCACGTTGATCCCGCTGAGGTAGGCGGCTCTCGCGTTGCTGCCCAGTGAAAGGATCGACTTCCCCAGGGGTGTCTTTTTCAGGTAGAGCCAGAAAAGTCCCAGGGCCACCAGGAGCAGCAGGGAGACCGGTATTCCCCCGGGCGCGGCCAGGAGGACATTGATGAAATCCTTCGGGACATTGCCCCTGTCGGTCGGTAGTATCCACAGAGCCAGGCCGCCGTAGATGGACCATGTGACAAGCGTGGCGATGAAAGGCTGCAGGCCGACCCTCACGATGATGATGCCGTTCAGGGCGCCCAGAAGGAGACCGAGAACCAGCATGCCGAGGGTGAACAATACGACGCTCTCCGCGCTGTTCGACATCCGGGTGGCCTCGAGGCTGTTGGTGAGACTGATCACGCCGCCGATCGAGAGGTCGATGCCTCCGGTGAAGAGAACGAGAGTCTGGCCGGCCGTCGCCAGGGCGAGGGGCAGGATCGTGTTCGTCTTGATACCCAGCCACTCGAGGTTGACGATGTTCGGCTGCAGCACCGAGGTGCTGACTACCAGGGCGATCAGTATCACGTAGGGGATGAAGCTTCTCGGTTGCAGCTTCACGTGGTTCTCCTTGGCGCGCAGGGCGGCAGCTCGACCGGGACGCTCTGGCCATTCTACCGATCGACCGGCAGTCGTCAAGCCTCGCGCTTTTTCGACGAACCAGCTAGCATTTGACTTTGCGCACGGCTTGACGTACGTTTTTCACGCACGTCGGCCTCGTGGAATAAACCGGAGGTGGGGAATGGCAGTGGAGGAGCTTGCAAAGGCTTGCGCGAATCTCCGCGGCGCCGGGCTCGACTTCGCCCTTCTTTCTTCCCATGAAAATGTCGCCTATACCAGCGGGTTTGACACGCCCGTGCCCATCGGAGCCCCGACGGATTTTTCCGGGGGGTACCCCCTGGCGCTCGTGATCCTGAACGCCCGGGAAGAGAATGGCGCGCTTCTCGTTGCCGACACTTTCGGGGGATTGGCGTCAGCGCAGAACAGGCTGGAAAAGACGCAGCAGTTTTCCATCTTCAACAGCTTTTCGCCCGTGGACCCCGTACAGAGCCTCGTCGACTCCGTAGAGTCGGCCCTCCACGCCGCGGGGCTCCGCGGAGATACCCGCGCGCGGATAGGAGTGGAGCTGGAGACTCTCCCGTCGATTCTGCTGAAGCTGCTGCACGAAAGTTTCCCCTCGGCCGCCATCGAAAGCTGCAGGGCAAGCCTGGAGAAAGCCCGCTCCATCAAGACGACCCGCGAGCTGCAGCTCCTGAAGAATGTCGCGCGCGTTGCGGATGCGGGCCAGGGGGAGTTCGTCCAGGCGGCCAGGAAGTTTTCCGCCGCGAGCGAGTTCGAGATCTGGGCCGCCGTGAGCACGCGCGTGATGCAGGCGGCGAAGAAACCGTTTCCCGTGCCTCTCACCGGGGAGCTGGTGACGGGGCCGCGGACCAACGAAGTGCGGTATCCCGGAGGCCCCCAGCTGCGCCGGATCGAGCCGGGAGACACCGGAATCCTGGATATCAGCGTGCGCGTGGACGGGTACTGGGCGGATTGCTCCAATGTCGTCGTTTTCGGCAGGGAGCCCTCCGCGGACCAGAAAAGGCATTTCAAAGCCTCGCGCGACGGGTTCGAGGCTGCCGTGGGGGCGCTCCGCCCCGGTGCGCGCTGCTGCGAAGTCGAGGCCGCCGTTCGCGCCGCCTTCAAGAAAAACGGATTCCCCGTTGCCCACTATTCGGGACACCAGATCGGCGCGACGGTCAACGAGCAGCCGCGAATCGTTCCCTATGACACGACGCCCGTCGAGGTCGGCATGGTCTTCTGCTTCGAGCCGGGGGTCTATGCAGGACCCGGCGGCACCACCGGGGCGCGCCTCGAGCGCATGGTCGCGGTGACGAGCTCGGGCAACGAGATTTTGAACGAGTTCCCCTGGGGTCTGGAGTAGCAGGGAAGGTGAGATCGGTTCGGAAAGGAGGGGCGCGCCATGACCTAGAGGGCGATGTGAAACCGGATTCGTTCTGTATTTCCGAAACGGAGGAAGGAGAAGAAAATGAAGAGAGCACTTCTGTTGGCTGTATTGCTTCTTTTTGGAGCCACCCTGGCGATCGCGGCTCCTTTCAAGATCGCCTTGAGCAATTCGTTCATGGGCAATGACTGGCGACAGGAAATGGAGAAAGTCGCGCAGTCCGTTGCCGCCAAGGAACCACTCATGAGCCAGGCGACGCTCACGATCATCAACTGCGACAACACGCCGGAAGCGCAGTCCGATTCCATCGACAGTCTCGTGAAACAGGGCTACCAGGCGATCCTCGTCGATGCCTCGTCACCGACAGCCCTCAACCCTGCGATCGACCGCGCGATCCAGGCAGGCGTCGTCATTGTGTCGTTCGACCAGGTCGTCGATCATGACAAGGCGTGGAAGCTCGAGACGGATTTCGACAAGGTTCCGAAGATCCAGGCCCTGTACATTGCAAAGGCCATCGGAGGAAAAGGCGACATCGTCGTCGACCGCGGCCTGCCCGGTGCGCCGATTTCAAAACAGCTTGAGGACGGCGCGCGCGCCGTGTTCGCCAAGTATCCCGGGATCCACATTGTCGCGGGATTCGACGGGCAGTACGCGCAGGGACCGACTCTCCAGGGCATGAACAGCGTCCTGTCGTCGCATCCGAAGATCAGCGCCGTCTTTACGCAGGGCTACACGGGCCCCGTGATCAAGGCACTGACAGACGCCGGGCATCCCATGGTGCCCATGTCAGGGTTCGACTATAATGGCGACATTCTCGCGGCGATCGACGCCAAGGCCAAGGTGATCATCGCGAACAACATACCGGGACTGGGCGCCCTGGCCTACAAGACCGCAATCGATATTCTCAAAGGCGCAAATCCCCCGAAACACATGCTTATCGACCCGCTGTTCCTCGCAACGGACACCAGCATCGATGTGGGAGTGCCGGTGGAGAAGATCGCGCTGGGCGTGAATGCCTGGCGTGAGATGCCGTATGGCTTCGACTGGCCGGTCCTGCCGAAGAACTTCCCGGTGCAGCTGACGGCACAGGAGGCCGCCGTCACCCAGTAGGCCCTCCGACAGTACGGTGAACGGTATCGACCCGTTGTCCGCGGGGAGATACCGTTCTCCTTTGCCGAAAGAAGGCAGGAATCGAAACGTCATGCCCGACTTGTCGATGGAAAACATCACGAAGTCTTATGGAGAAGTGAAGGCCCTCGTGGAAGCGGACTTCACCGCGAACCGCGGTGAAATCCACGCGCTCCTGGGAGAAAACGGGGCCGGCAAGAGCACGCTCGTGAAGATCCTGAGCAGGGTTGCGCTTCAGGACAAGGGAAGCATCACGCTGTTCGGTTCGCCGCTGGTCACGAAATCTCCTCTTGGCGCGATCAGGGCCGGCATCGGGACCGTTTTCCAGGATTTCAGCCTCGTTCCCGTGTTCACCGTCGCCGAAAACGTCTTCTTCGGAAGGGGCGCCATGAACTCTTTCGGCACTCTGCCGAGCAAGGTCCTGATCCGCAGGACATCCGCGCTCCTGGAATCCTACCACGTGGCGGGAATAGACCCGCGGACCGAGGTCGGAAAGCTCTCGGTGTCCGAGCAGCAGGTCGTCGAGATCGTCAAGGTGCTGGCGCGGGAGCCTCGCGTGCTGGTCCTGGATGAGCCGACCGCGGGGCTGGCGGAAGACAGGGTGGAATGGCTTCTCGGGCTGATGCGGCGGCTTGCCGGTCAGCAGAAGGTCGTGATTTTCATCTCGCACAGGATGAACGAGGTGCGGAACGTGGCGGACAAGGTGACGGTATTCCGCAACGGCAGCGCCGTGGGCGTCCGCACGATGCGCGAAACCAATTCCGACGAGCTGGTCTCGCTCATGCTGGGAAGAGAGGTCGTGGATTACTTTCCGAAGAAGGAGAGTCACGTCAGGGACGAGGTGATCCTGGAAACCGAAGGATTGACCATCGCCAACCGGATCTCCGCCGTGAGCTTCACGCTGCGCAAGGGCGAGGTACTGGGGATCGGCGGGCTCGTCGGCCAGGGCCAGACTCAGCTCTTTCTCTCCTTGTTCGGGATCGTGAAGGCGCGCGGGAGCATTCTCGTCAACGGGAAAAGGGTTGCCATCGGAAATCCGCGGGGGAGCATCCGCCACGGCATCGCCCTGATCCCGGAGGACAAGGGCAGCCAGGGACTGGTGATGACGATGGCGATCAGGGAGAACATCACTCTCCCGATTCTCTCCAGCCTCCGGACACGGGGGCTCGTGAGCGTCCGCAAGGAACAGGCCATCGTCCAGGATCTCATGCAGGTGCTGAAGATCAAAGCCGAGAGCATGGAGTCGCGCGTGGGAACCCTGAGCGGCGGCAACCAGCAGAAAGTCATCATCGCCAAGCTCCTGTCCGCCCGCCCGCGCATTTTCCTGATGTTCGACCCGACCCGGGGCGTCGACGTGGGCACGAAGACGGAGATATTCCATCTCCTGAGAGATCTCGCCCGGGAAGGCAATGGCATCCTCTTCTACTCGACGACGACGGACGAGCTGGTGAACGTCTGCGACCGCGTCATCGTCATGCACGACGGCAGGATCAACGAGGAATTGAGCGGCGCGACGCTGACGAAGGAAAACATCATCAGGGCCTCGCTGGGGGAAACCCTCAACTAGAAAGCGCGGAAAGCGCAAAGGACGCAGCAGTGACGCCACGCGACAGGCTGATGAGGGCGCTGGACCGCCGGGAGCCGGACAGGGTTCCCATCGACCTGGGCAACTCCGCGACCTCGATCCACCGCACGGCGTACGCGCGGTTGAAAGAGTACTTCGGCATGGAGCCGTCCGAGCCGACGATCATCGACTCCATGCAGCAGGTCGTGCGGGTGGAAGAGGAGGTTCTTCGCAGGTTTTCCGTCGACACCCGCCAGCTCTTTCTCCGGCCGGCGAAGGGCTGGCGGAGAGAGTCCGACGGGAGCTGCCAGGACGAGTGGGGCATCCGCTACAGGCCGGGGGCCGGCGGAAACTACTACGACATGTACGAACATCCCCTGGCGGAGTTCTCACGCGAGGATCTCGACCGCTTTCCATGGCCGGATCCCGAGGATCCCCGACGAATTGCCGGCCTCGCCCAGGAGGCAGCGGACCTCCATGAGAACAGCCCCTACGGGATCGTCCTGAACGGCTTCAGCGAGACCATCTTCGGGCTTCCCTCGTGGCTGCGCGGCCACGCCCAGTTCTACATGGATTTCCTCATCAACGTGGACTTTCTCGAGGAGCTCCTGGACAGGATGCTCGACTACGCGCTGCGGCTCGCCCGCGCCGCGCTCTCCGCGGTCGGCTCCTACGTCCACGTGATCAAGGTCGCTGACGACCTGGGAACGGAGAACGGGCTCATGATATCCCCCGAACATTATCGGAAGTTCATCAAGCCGCGGCAGAAGAGGTTCTACGAATTCCTGAAGGAAAACTCGGCCGCGAAAATCCTCATCCACAGCTGCGGGGCCATCGCGGACATCATTCCGGACCTCGCCGAGATCGGGGTGGACGCGATCAACCCCGTCCAGGTCTCGGCCCGGGGAATGGATTCGAAGGAATTGAAAGCGAGATTCGGAGATCGGATCAGCTTCTGGGGAGGCGGGTGCGACACGCAGCGCGTGCTCCCATTCGGGAGCGTCGCGGAGGTAACGGAGGAAGTGCGCCGGCGAACCCACGACCTGGCGCCCGGAGGAGGATTCGTCTTCACGCCGGTGCATAACATCCAGTTCGACATCCCGCCGGAAAAGATTGCGGCTCTGTACGAGGCGGCGCTCCGGTACGGAAGCTATTCCATGGTACAATAGGCAGTCATGCGCTGCAGCCTCAGCTATGGAAAGAGTGAGCTCGCAGTCGAGCTCCCCGATGACTGGGACATCACGGTCATCCGGAAGAAGCCCATCCCCGTCTGCCGAGATCCGTTCGGCAGCGTGGAGCGGTCTCTCGACGCGCCAATCGGGTCAGCGCCCCTTCACGAGGAAGCTCGCGGTTCCCCTTCCGCCTGCATTCTCATCTGCGACATCACGCGGCCTGTTCCCAATGCACTGGTGCTGAGACCGGTCATCGAACGTCTGCTCGGCGCCGGGGTCGACCCCGCGGCCATCACCATTCTCATCGCGACCGGGCTCCATCGACCGAATGAGGGGACGGAGCTCGGGGCATTGATCGGGGACCCCTGGGTGCACGCGCACGCGTCGGTCGCGAACCACATTGCCAGAAACGACGAGGATCACCGGTACGTCGGCACCACGTCCCAGGGGATCCCGATCCGTCTCGACAGGCGGTTCCTGGACGCCGGCATCAGGCTCGCGGTGGGCCTGGTGGAACCGCACTTCATGGCCGGCTGGTCGGGAGGCCGGAAGCTCATCGTTCCCGGCATCGCGCACGCCGAGACGATCGCGGCGTTCCACGCGGAACGGATGTTGAAGGATCCCCGCGCCTCCACCTGCGTCCTCGACGGCAACCCGCTGCACGAAGCGCAGCGAGAGGCGCTCCGCATGATCGGCCGGGCCCTCGCGGTGAATCTCGTCATCGACGAGTCGCGCGCGCTCTCGTTCGTGAGCTTCGGCGGTATCGAGGAAAGCCACGCCGCCGCGGTCAGCTTTGCGGATCCCTACTTCCGCCTCTCCGTCCCGCGAAGGTTTCCTACCGTGCTCACCAGCGCCGCGGGATTTCCCCTGGATGCCACGTACTACCAGACGGTCAAGGGAATCTGCTGCGGCGCCGCGATCCTGCAGCAGGGAGGCGACCTTTTCGTGGGGTCGGAGTGCTCGGAAGGTTTCGGTTCCGCGGATTTCCGCCGATCCCAGGAACGCCTGTGTCGGCACGGGAAGGACAGGTTCCGGGCGGCGGCGGCATCGCGGAGCTCCGCGTATATCGACGAATGGGAGACGGTGATGCTCCTCAAGGCGCTCGACACGGGCACCGTTCACCTCTTGTCAGACGGGCTGACCGACGAGGATCATTCGATGACCGGCGCCGAAAGAGTCGTCGATCTTGCCGGGGAAGTTCGCGCGGCCGTTGAACGCGACCCCGGGCACCGGATCGCCGTCATTCCCGAAGGGCCGTATGTCGCCCCGGAGCACCATGCTGCGGGCGCGGGAATCTGACGCAGCCACGCGCCCGCTCGTTTCAGAACCGCCCGTGCCCGGCTGCTGCCCCATCGGGAAAGCCGGGGACATTTCTATCGAGTGTCGGTTTGTTGACATTTGACAACTGCCGGGGGCGGCCGTAGAATTTTTCGTTCCGCGTGAAACGCGAATTGCGCCGGGAAGCAGAAAGGAGGGAGTTCCCGGCAGCGATCGCAGGTCTTGGGGCAGGAAAAATCTGCCGCGAACAGGATGTCGGGGAGAGTCGTCGAAGACTTTCTCCGCAGGAGGATTCCAATATGAAGAAGCTTCCTTTGATATTCCTTTTGGCGATTTGTACGCTCCTTGTCGGGATTCCGTCTTTTGCGCAATCCAAACAGGTCAGTTTCACCTATAACACCTTCATTGGAAGAGAGAGCGACCAGGTCGGCGTCACCATCGACGCGTACATGAAAGCGCATCCGAATGTAAAGATTGAATACCAGCTGATGGATCATGACACCTGGCAGCAGAAGGTCCTGATCATGGTCCAATCGAACTCCCTGCCCGACATGTTCTGGGACAACGGAGCGCATTTCGTCAATTACCTCACCACCACGCAATCCCTGCTCGATCTGACCCCCTACTACGATGCGGCATTCAAGGCGTCCTTTGTCAAAAACGCCCTGGATGAAGTGACGACGCCAGACGGAAGAATCGCTGCCTTTCCCTCGGAAAGCCAGGTGCAGGGGTGGGTCTGGAACAAGGCTCTCTTCGACAAGTACGGGCTGAAGATTCCGACGACCTATGAACAGCTCAAGGCGGTTGTTCCTGTGTTCAAGAAAAACGGCATATCCACCATCGCCTACGGGTCGAAGGAAGGCTGGGCGGTATGGGGCTTCGAGCATTGGCTGGTTCTCTGGGGCATCTGGGACCAGGCCGACCAGCTCTTCAAGACGCACACGCTGAAGGCGCAGGATGCGGATTTCAAGCAGGCGTACTACGCAGAAGCGGAATTGTACGCCCTGGGCGCCTTCCCCCCGAACAACTCCACCATGTCCTTCGACCAGGCCGTCAGCCTGTTCAACACCGGCAAGGCCGCGGTGATCACCCTTCCTTCTGACCAGCTCGGAAAGATCATCGGGCAGCCTCTCGAGAAGAGCTACGTCTTCAACTGGGGCGTCACCTTTCCCAATTCGCCGTACAACCAGAAGGTGAAGGTGCGGGCCGTTCCGAACGGCTTCGGGGTCAGCGCGAACGTGGCAAAGGATCCGGACAAGCTCAACGCGATTATCGCTTTCAACAAATGGCGCTATTCCGCCGCGGGCTTTCCGTTCGCCCTGGGCGTGGGATCCATCCTGCCCGTCAAGGTCGCGTTCGACAGCTCCAAGCTCGGAAGCATCATGAAGCAGCAGATCTCCCTCATCCAGGACCCGTCTGTCGTGCCGTCGTACAACTCGGACTATGCGTCCTATCGACGCTGGGAGGAGAACGCCGACCTGTGGACATCCGGCTGGGGAACGATCAGGGGAAATCTCGAGAACAGCCTCATGAACGGAAGCATGACGGCCGCGGACATCCCCGGGGAGCTAGCCAAGATCGATGCGGGAATCGACGACGTGCTCGCCAAGCTCGCCGAAATGCACAAGAACAAGTAGGTCGCGGGGAAGGAACGCCGCGCGTCCCATCGAACGATGCCCGCGGAAGCGGGCATCGCCGATGGGGATTCTCGTGTTGAAACCTCATACTCCCGGACAGTGGGCGTCGCGCCTATCCGCAGGAGGGCCCGTGCATGTTCAAGTACTGCAAACGCTGGATCAAGCTTCTCCTGTTCTCCCCCGCTCTCGTGTTCTTCGGGCTCTACGCGGTGTATCCCATCTTCTATTCGCTGAGCCTTTCTTTCACGAACAAGGCGACATTCCTCCCTGGGCACTTTGTCGGGTTCGTCAATTACATCAAGATGCTCGCCGACACTCACCTCATCATTGCCCTGGGCAATTCGGCGATCATCACGTTCGGAGAGCTCGTTCTCATCGTCCCGCTCTCTTTCCTGCTGGGAATGTTCATCAATACGGAGTTTCGCGGAAGCGACATAGTGAAGCTGCTGTGCTTCACTCCGTATATCCTGTCGACGATCCTGACGACCCTCATATGGTTCTTCATCGTCGATCCCGGAATCGGGATCATCAACACCCTCCTGAAAACCGTTCATCTCGACTCCCTCGCGCTGCAGTGGATCGGCGGGAAGGTCTTGACGCCGTACACGGTGACGGTCGTCGAGAGCTGGAAAGCCCTCGGATTCTATTCGGTGCTGTTCATGGCGGGACTGAAGATGATTCCCCGAGAGCTTTTCGAGGCTTCGATGATGGACGGCGCATCGGCCCTGCAGAAGACCAGGTTCATCACTCTGCCGATGTTGAAGGAGACGCTGAAGCTTGTCGTCGTGTACATCGTTCTCAACGCCATCCAGAGCCTGCAGACGGTCTATGTCCTCACCAACGGGGGGCCGAACTACACGTCCCACACCGTTGCCTCGTACATGTATGAGCGGCTCATCGCGGCTCATCAGGCGGGATATGCATCCGCCATTGCATTTCTCATGTTCGTGGTGCTCATGGCGTTCTCGGTGGGACTCCTGAGGATTACCGCCAAGAGAATTGAGGACTGAGGATGGCGCACGGGCGACGGGGAAGGATCTTCCTTTACGGCGGGGCAGTCGTTATCTGCGCCGTCATGTTTTTTCCGTTCATCTGGGGCTTCATCCTGTCCTTCAAGGACAATACTTCGATTTATGGTGATCCACTCGGCTTGCCCGCGCACTTCGATTTCCGGTTGTACATCGACACGTTCACGAAGTCGAACATGCTGAACCTCTTCAAGAACAGCCTCATCGTGACCACGATAACCACCCTGGGGTGCATCTGCATCAACTTTCCGAGCTCTTTCGCGATCGCGCGCCTGCACCACCGCCATGCGGGCTTCGGCGACTTCTTCTATTATCTTTTTCTTCTGGGCGCCTCGGTTCCGCTCTTCATCATCCTGTACCCGGTGTATGCGCTTGCGCTGAAGCTCGCTCCCCTGGGCATCGGCACGGACAGCATTTTCGGGCTTCCCCTGCCTTATATCGCGGGATCGATTCCCTTCAACACTCTCATTTTTGTCGGCGCCATGAAGGGAATCCCCCTCGAGCTGGAGGAAGCCGCGATCATCGACGGATCCGGCCTTGTGAAAATGCTCGTCACGGTCATTGTGCCTCTGCTGGGGCCGGTGATCACCACGCTCATCATCTTCGATTTCCTCTGGGCCTGGAACGAATGGACCCTCGCTTCAATCCTTCTCAACAGCATCAAGAACTTCACGATTCCGCTGGCGGCGTCCTTCTTCAAGCAGCAGTACGGGATGGACCTCGCCGCGGCCTTGCGCGCGGTGATCATGATGCTGGTCCCGCAGGTGATCTTCTACTTTTTCTTCCAGCGTCAGATCGTGGAAGGCATTGCGACCACGGGGCTGAAAGGATAGGGGGGGCACAAACCTGGACAGCTGGGCTCCGCGCGGCCTCCATCTACCGTACTGGCACGACTGAAACTGGCGGGCACGTGCATCGACAGCTGGGCTCCGCGCGGCTTCCATCTACCGTACCGGCACGATTGAAACTAGCGGGCACGTGCATGGACAGCCGGGCTTCGCCCGGCGATTCCTAGAGCTGGTCCAGCAGCTTCTGGGCCTCGTCCTTCACCGCCTGCTTGGGGTTCTTTGCGATGAGCCTGGTGAGCAGGTCCTTCGCATCCTTGCTGTTGCCTTCCTTGATGAATATCCGCGCAAGCTTGATGTAAACGTCCATGTTGGAAGGATCCTTCGAAAGAACGTCCACGAAGGCAGCCTTCGCCTGCGCCGTCTGCCCTTTCTCCGTATACGCCAGCCCGAGATTGTACTCGGTCACGGCGGAGCTGGGCTGGAGCGACAGCGCCTTGGTCAGGTGGGCGATGCTGTCATCGTACTGCTGCTGGTGAAGGTAGACGTTTCCGAGGTTGTTGTTCACTTCGTAGGAGTCTGGGACGATGTCCTGTGCCGCAAGGAGAAGGGGCAGGGCCTTGTCCGGCATCCCCTGGCTGTCATAGAGGGCGCCGAGGTTGATGAGCGCGGGAGAGAACTTCGGGTCCTTCTGCACGGCCAGCGCATAGTAGCGTACGGCATCATCAACGCTGCCCAGTTTTTCGTCGGCGAGCCCGAGGATGTAGGTGCTGTCCGCCGAGCCGTTGTCTTTTTCGACCGCTTTCTGGGCGAGAGGCAGCGCCTCCCGGGGCTTTCCGAGCTTGATCTTCACCGAGGCCATGTTGTAGTTGGCGACCGCGTTTTCGGGATCCAGCGCAAGGGCCTTCGTGAGCGCGGTCTCGGCGCCCGCGTAGTCGCCGCGGGCCATGTACGCGGAGCCAAGCTCGCGGAGGTACCCCGCGTTGTCCGGGGCGTACTGGACGGCAGACTTGAACGCGTCCAGCGCGCCGGCCGAGTCTCCGCTGTCCCGCAGGAGGTAGCCGACCATGTAGTACCCGTCGGCGAAGTCTCTCTTCGTCGCCACCGCCGCCTTGAAGGCATCCAGCGCCTTCGCCTTCTGCCCGAGTTGGACCAGTGACATGCCTCGGTTGAAATGCGCCGAGGTGAAATCCGGGCGCAGGGCGACGCACCGCTCGAAGGAGCCCTGGGCATCGGAGAACAGCTTTGCGCGGTACTGGAGCTTGCCCAGGGCGTAGAGGGTGTCCGTGTCGTTCGGGTTCAGCCGGGCCGCGGTTTTGTACTCCTGCATCGCCGCATCCGTCAGCTTGCGGCTGTCGTACACCTCGCCCAGGGTCCGGTGGGCGATCCAGTTGTCAGGATTCTTCTCGATCGCCGCGTTCGAGAGATCGACCGCTTTCTGCACGCTCGCGGGATCGGAAGGATTGTCCCGGAGCCACGAGAGGCCCGCGTACGCCAGGGCGTCCGAGTTGTCGGGGGCGAGCTGCGCCGCCTGCTCGAAATCCTTTTTCGCCTCCGCGTAGCGGCCCGCGTTGAACGCCGCGGCGCCTTTCTGCATCAGGTCCTGGACCTTCTTCTGGAGCTCCTTCTCCTTGGCCGATGCATCCTCGGGCGGCGGCTTCACCGGCTGCTGCACGACGATCTGCTGTTTCTGGTTCTTGAGGGTGTCCCCGAGCTGCGCGAGGCTCGCTTTCAGCTGATCCTGCTGGGCCTTCAGCGCGGCAAGCTCCCCCTGTTTCGCGGCGGCGTCCGCCGCCTTTTTGCGAGCCAGCACGTCGTCCAGGGCGGCCTTCACCTTCGGGTCGTCGATGCTCATCGTGTTGAGGATTTTCAGCGCCTCTTCGTATTCGCCCTTGTCCGCGTAGTATTGCGCCTTCTTGATGCCCTCGGCCATCTGGGCGGCGGCGGAGGCACCGGACACCGCGATCACGATCGCCGTGCCTGCGCCGCCGAGGACGAGAATTCCGAGGATGATTGCCAGGGCAGCCGGAAGCCCGAGGATGCGGCCTGCCTTCGGAGCGGATTTCCGGGGAGTGGCGCCGGAGCCGGAGGCCCGGCCCTTCCCCGAGGTCGGTTTCTGCATGTGCTCAGTCCTTTATGTCGACGTTGACAGGGTCGTTCTGGCCGTTGATCGATTCCACCGAGAGGTTCTTCGTCGCATCCCCCGCATTGGTGAGGCTCTTGAGGACGTCGTTCATGAGGGCCTGCTGTTTTGCGAGCTCCGCCTGGCGGGCCTTTTCCTGGTCGTCCTGGACCTGCCGGATGAGGGCGATGACCTTCTCGATGCTCGGGCGCTGGGGATCCTGCGGGGCGAGCTGCAGAAAAAGGGTGTAGTCGGCCAGCGCGCCGTCGAGGTTTTTAAGCTGCAGGCGCGTATTCGCCCTGTTCAGGTAGCTCCCGTTCAGGGCCTTGTTGCTGTCAATCGCGCTGGTGTACATCTGTTCGGCGGTGGTGAAGTCATTCCGGGAGAAGTAGTCGTTGCCCATGTTGTAATAGAAGAGGTCCTTGAAGGAGGTGGCGACGCCGAGACCGCGTTTCAGGATCTCTATCGCCTTCTGCACGTCACCGAGCTGCTGGTAGATGATGCCCAGGTACAGGTAGGTCTTTTCGTTCGACGGATCCTCGTTCAGCGCGCTTTCCAGGAGCGGAGCTGCGTCCTGCGGCTTGTTCTGCACGAATAGCGCCTCTCCCTTGTCGAAAAACTGCGAGGCACCGAAAAGCGCGGCAGCGGCGAGAAGCAGCACGCTTGCCGCGATGACCTGCTTCATCGCGATCCACCCCCCTTCACAAGTATACCGCACCGCGGAGCGGCCGGCATTGCCGGGGACCTTGCGCCCTTACTCAGATCGTCGGTGCAGGGACCGCGCGCTTGATGATTTTCGCAAAGTGAATGTCCTCCGGGGTGGGGGGCGGAAGCGTTTCCCGCCCTACTGCTCCTGGACTGAAAGGCCGGATCCCGCCGCCTCCGCCATCTTTTCATGGACAAAATCGACGGTGTCGGAAATCTTCAGGATCCTCTCCGCAGACTCGTCCGGGATCGAGATGCCGAAGGTCTCTTCCATTTCGTAGACGATCTCCGCAACGTCCAGCGAATCGAGACCCAGGTCCATTTTCAGGTTCTTGTCGATCATGAGCGCCGAACGGTTGACGGATGTGTGTTTTGCGAGGATTGTCACAATTTTCTCCTGAATTTCCATTTTATCCATAACATCCCTCCTCGGAGCTAAGTTAGGCATTATATACACAAACACCTGCCGTTTGTCAA
>JBKQPS010000314.1:0-4414 GCA_052144915.1 Spirochaetia bacterium
GATCTGCCCCGCATACGGGGCCTTGATGGAAGCGTACTGCAGGTTCAGCTCCGCAGTTTGGAGTTGGAGCTGGGCCTGATCGATGGCCAGGCGCAGCTGCTGGAGGGTCCAGATGTCCGATTTCTTATTCTGCTCAAGCGAGGTCTGGGCCGCCTGCAGGTTCGCCTGTGCCTGCTGGAGCTGGCTCTTCGCGGTGTCCACCGCGGAAGAGGGAGCGCCCCCGATGTCGAAAAGGGCCTTCTCGGAATCGTAGTTCTTCTGGGCGCTGTCCAGCGCGGATTGGGCGGACTGGAGCTGCAGCGTCAGCTTGGGATTGTCCGTATTGGCGTTGTCCTCCCCGACCTGGTAGTTGATCTTCGCATTGTCCAGGGCCGCCTGGGCGGTGGCGACCGCGAGCTTCAGCTGGGAGGTGTCCAGGACGACCACGGGCTCGCCATCTTTCACCCAGTCCCCGGCGAGGTGAACGATGTGCAGGACGACGCCGGCGACCTGCGCGGCGACAGTGCTCTGCTGGTAGGGAGCGACTGTTGCGGCGGTCTCGTTCCCCGCGTTCAGAGGACCCACTTTCACCGTCACCGCAACCACAGGGACGGCGCCGAAGCGCCCTGACGCGGCCGGGGCAGCTCCGCCTGCGGGCCGTGCCGGGGTGGAGGCCGATGAACCGGGTGCGCAGCCCATGAGAGCGAGAGAAAGCGCGACACACGCAATCAGCGGGAGAAGTCCAGTCTGTTTTCCGTTCATATTTCCTTCCCTCAATACCCCATGACATTCAGCAGCTGCAGCACGGCGAGCTGGGCGCTGGCCTGCGCCTGCACGAACGCGCTGTGGGCACTCGCCGCATTGACCGACGCGGTCAGGAGATCCTGCGTGGAGGCGGTGCCGTTCCTGCTCTGGATCTTGTAGACATCGACGAGCAGGTCGTCGTTCTCGGCGGTCTCACGAGCAAGCACCACCTTCTCATTCTGCAGCTCCATGGTTTCCCAGGCGTCCTGAACGTCCGCCGCGATGGATTGCTGCAACTGGTTGATCTGGGCTGCGTAGACGCCGTCCAGACGCGTGCTCGCATCGATGAGGTTCTGCGCCGCGCCGGCATCGAGAACCGGCATTGCCACTTTCACTCCGGCGTTGAGGAGGCCAGCGAAGATGTTGTTGCGGGTGTTGTCCAGGAACAGGTCCACCCCGCCCCCGACGCTCACCGTCGGCGCCGACTGTCCACGCGCGACCGCGAGATCGACTGCGTTGGACCTGCGGCTGAGCTCGATCAGCTTGGCGTCGACGCGCCGGCTCAGGGCCTGGGAGATGGCCTCCTCGAGTGACGCCGCCGGGACCTTTTCGTCGGGCGGCTGCTCCACCGTGAAGTCCGTGTCCGTGGGAGCCGCCATGATGATCGCAAGCCGGATTCGGGCGAGGCGAAGGGTATGTTCGGACGTCCGCACGTCGATTTCCGCGCTGTGCGCGTTGATCTGCGCGGTTTTCAGGTCCACCGCGCTTGCCTGCTTGAGGTTGTAGACTGCCGTGATCTGGTCAAGCAGCGCGTTCTGCTTGTCCAGGACCTGCTGCTTGGAGTCGAGGTCCTGTATGGCCGTGAACATCGCGAAGTAGGCCTGCTTCACCTGGTAGATCAGGTTCAGCCTTCCGGACTCCGTGGAAAGCTCCTGGCCCTGGAGGGTGAGAAGACTCTTGTCCACCGTTGCCTGGGATGCGCCGCCGGGATATCCGCTCCATAGGACCTGGTTGACGTTCAGTCCGAGCCCGCTCGTCCAGTCTCCCTCTCCCACGATGCCGGGAGGGAGGTTTCCGATCGGGGGGCTGAGAGGAGTAGCGCTGACGCTGACGCTGGTATTCGGCCCGGCAACGCCGAGGCCCACGGCGGCTCCCTGCGCCGAAACGGATGAGCTTTCGAGGTTGGAAGCCCGGGATTCGAGAACAGCGATATTCCCCGAGTCCGTGGTGTTCGTGTAGAGGCTTTCGTTGTACCCCGCCGCCAGGGATCCCGAGAGAGCCAGGGAGTTCTTCGAAACGTTTTCCGCGTGCTGGGCCCGGGCAACGGCGAGATTCCCCGCGAGAATCCGGTAACTGTCCCCTTTCGCGAGCGCGGCGTCGATGCTCTGCTGCAGCGTGATGACAGGCGGGGATTGCTGCGCAAAACCGCACATGAGCGGGAGGCACATCACCGCGAGGATCGAGACGAACCGTTTCATTGCATAGAGGATACGATCTGACCGGCATGCTGCGCAATATACCCTGCTTGAACGAGGCATAACTTTCTGTTATCGGCGTTGCCCGGGCGCCAGGCCGCGTGGCGCCCGCGTTCCGCGAATGCGAAATACCCGTGCTTGACTCCCCGCAGGAGAGTTCCTACCATCTTAAGAGGAGGTGCGCCATGCCGGAGAAGAGCCAGAACGCGACCGAACCCAGTCCCCGGATGAAGGAAGCGCGGGAGCACGCGAAAGCAGCGCGCGCATCCATGAAGAAAAGCTTCGAGGAGCTCATCCCGCACGGGTTCATCGAACACCGCAGGGCCGCGCGGAAAGAGATGCTCCTCGCCATGAGGAGCCTTCTGGACGCCGCCATCGAGCGGATGGAGAAGAAGACCGAATAGCCTCCGCTCCCTATCTTCCAAAGAGAATCCAGCCGAGGAGGACGAGCTCCGCCGCGCCGAGCGCCACGGCGATCTCGAGGTGCCCGCCGAGGTAAAGCTCGGTGCCTGCCACGAGCCCCGCGGCGAAGATGATCGCCCCCGCGAGCTTGCGGACGCTGTGCTCCAGGCGCGCCACGTGTTGCTTCATCTCGGGCATCCGCACGTCCACCCGGCCCTGCTCGATGCGCGAAAGCAGGTCGTCCGTGCGCTTCGGCAGCCGGAAGAGCAGCTGGGCGGCGTTTCCCAGCTCCTTCAGCACCAGCCGCCAGCCGGTCCCGCCGTCCTTTTCCACGAGCTTCTGCGCATAGGGGGCGAGCCCCTTCCAGACGCTGAAGTCCGGGTTCAAGCCGGTCGCCATGCCCGAGAGGATGCTCACGCACCGCCCCAGGAGGATCAGGTTCTCGGGAATCTGAAAAGGCATCTCGTAGAGCAGCTCGCCGAACTCGTCGGCGAAGGCGCTGAACTCGGCCGTGCTCATGCGCATCATCTCGCGCGTCGATTTTCCCCAGAGCGTGTCGAAGACCCTCTTGCAGGCGCGCTCGAGGAGGTCCAGGTCCGCGCCGGGCAGCAGCACCTGGAGCTTCTGGAACGCGCGCACCAGCCGCGAGGCGTCCCGGGTGCCAACCGCCAGGAGAACCTCGCGAAGCCCGCTGAAGGCCTCCGGGGAGAGCGTCCCGGTCATCCCGAAGTCCACGAACACCAGCTTCCAGCCTCGTGTTCCGTCGGGCCGCGGGGAGGCCGCGGGCAGCACGAAAAGGTTCCCGGGGTGCGGATCCGCGTGGAAGAAGCCGTCCTCGAACACCTGTTTGAGGTAGACATCGAGCAGCGTCTCCGCCACCTCGGCGCGGTTGACCTTCGCAGCCTCGATGGCCGCGTAGTCAGTAATCTTGATCGCCCCCACGTCCTCCAGGGTGAGAACGCGCATGGTCGTGTGGCTCCAGACCACGCGCGGCACCACTACCTCCGGGCGGTCGGCGAAGTTCCGGGCGAACCGCTCCGCGTTTTTGCCTTCGTGCAGGTAGTCGAGCTCTTCGTAGAGAGACCTGCTGAACTCCTCGATGAGCGCAGGCACGTTGGCGTGGCGCCGCACGGACTTGAACCGCTGCAGCCGGGAGCCGGCCGTCCGCACCGCGGCGAGGTCGGCCTCCACGATCTCCTGGATGCGGGGACGCTGCACCTTGACCACGACCGACGGGCACGGTTGGCCATTCTCGGTTCCGGCGCGCAACCGGGCCCGATGGACCTGCCCGATCGAAGCCGAGGCGAGCGGGGCGGAGTCGAACTCGGAGAACCGGGCGGAGAGGGGTCCGTGGAACTCCGCTTCCACCTCCCGGCGGATTGCCTCGAAGCTTTCCGCGCCCACCTCGTCCTGGAGCCCCGCCAGCTCCGACGTGATCTCGCGGGGCATGACGTCCAGCCGGGAGGACATGAACTGGCCGACCTTGATGAGGACGCCGCCCATCTGGATTGCGAGGGTCCGGTATCGCACGGCAATCCTTCGCAAGCGCGCCTTGCGGTTGCGGCGCGAGATTGCCCCCAGCCCGGCCTTGGGGAGCAGGACATCCCACAACAGCTCGCGCGCCATGACGCCGCTGAAGAAGCGCATGATCCTGCGGTACCGGGACTTCCGCATGGACAGTACTATAGCCCATCCGAGACGCGCGAAAAAAGAGATTGACAAGAATAGCCGTTCCGTGGTAATGGTTATAATTGGTTGTAACCAATATGGCAAAAGGGCAAAAGCTGGATCTGGACCAGACCATTCGGAAAAAC
>JBKQPS010000315.1:0-8702 GCA_052144915.1 Spirochaetia bacterium
GAAGTGAAGATCAACATGAGAATGCCGGCAATCGCGAGCGGCCGGGGGCCGAATCTGTCGAAAAGCCTGCCTTGGATGGGCATTATGAACCCCGAGACCAGTGCCCCGGGCATCATCAACAGCCCCGTCTCCATCGCCCCTAGCCCCCGGAAGGTCTGCAGGAACAGCGGCAGGAAGAAGAAACCTGAGAACATGACCATATTCGTGACGAAGACCACGAGGTTCGCCATCGTGAAGGACCTGTACTTGAAGACGCGCAACTCGAGGAGCGGGTTTGCTGCGGTGAGCTCAAGGTAGATGAAAAGCACGAAGCAAGAAAGGCTTACGGCGAAAAGGAGTATAGTCTGCTCCGCACTCCATCCCCAGTCGGCGCCCTTGCTAAGGGCAAGAAGAAGGCAGAATAGCGCACCTGCTGCGGTGAGGCCACCGGCGATGTCCAGCCGTCCCGGGTGTTTTGACTGAAACTCCGGCAGGACGAAGAGGGCCAGGAGAATACCGATGGCCCCAACGGGCAGGTTGATGGTGAAGATCCAGCGCCAGTCGACGTACTCCACAAGGTAGCCGCCCAGCGTGGGGCCGATCGCGGGTGCCACCATGAGACCGATGCCGAGGATTCCCATAGCGCTCCCGACCTGGGTGCGGGGGACCATGCGGAAGATCATCGCCATGGTCGTCGGCATGATCATCCCCCCGCCCATGGCCTGGATGACACGCGCAACCACCAGGGAGTTCAGGTCCCATGAAAGGGTGCAAAACAGCGAGCCCACGACAAAGAGGCCCATGGAAAGCACATACAGGCGCTTGAAACCCAGCCTGTCGCCCAGCCAACCCGAGAAGGGAATGACCACTCCGAGTGAGAGCATGTAGATCGTGCTCACCCACTGCACATCAGTGGTCCCGACGTTGAACACGCCCATGATGGTGGGAATGGCCACGTTCACGATGCTGGAGTCCAGGATGGACATGAAGGCGCCGATGAGCGCCACGAGAACCGGTGCAAGCCAGTGGGACATGGGCCTCTCGGGCGGGTCTCCCTGGAGTGCCGTGTTGGGTGCCATGGCACCCTGTCGGGTACCTGACCGCTCGCTCATTTGTCGCCTGCAGGAAGAGATGGACCGGCGCGATTAGCCGGATGTCATCGCTTTTTCGGGCGCGAGTGTCTCCTTTTCCCAGATCGGGTCCAGCAACCCTGAAAGCTTTGTGTCATACTCCGTCATGCCCTCTTGATACTTTTCATCGTGGAGTGCTTCTTCTCCTGAGACATCGATAGGTCGGGGCGTGTGCTCCTTCAACATCTTTAGCATGTCGGCGTAATGGTCCCGCATTGGACAGGGGGTCAGGTAGTTGCCCTTTTCATCCGGGGCACGGTCAAGGGCGTAATCCTTTTGCCAGGAGCGGATGGCCTTAAAAAATGGGTGTTGCAGAGCGTCGTTCAGAGTCTTCCCCTCTTTGTAGAGTTCTGCGATGTTCACCGGGGAATAAGGATTGAAGACGCAGGGAGTAAGGTTTCCGTTCCAGTCGATGTACAGGTACCCGCTCGGTTTGCCAGCAGAGACGCATCCGTCCGAGGCTTCGGCTGAGTTCCAGAAGTCGACGACGAACATCTTCTTCTGCGTCACCGCTCGCCAGGACTCGCGGTACATCTGCAGGCGTTGCTCGGGGGTCACCAGGAGATCAAGGGTCTGTTGCCTGCCGATGGGCATGTACTGGAAGATCCAGAGGTACAGCGCCCCCAGATCGTGGAAGTATCGCTCGAAGAGCTTTTCGTCGACGAGATTGGCGTTGTCATGGAAGGCCGTGAGCGACACCCCATAGGGGACCCCGTAGCGTTGCAGATTCTCGAAGGCTTTCAGAACACGAGCATAGGTTCCCTTGCCTCTCCTTGCATCCGTTCGTTCCTCATAGCCTTCTACGGAAATCGCCGGAGTGACGTTGCCCAGCGCGGCGAGTCTCCGCGCGTTCTCGTCGTTGATCAGCGTCCCATTGGTGAACATCAGGAAGAAGTTGTCAGGATGGCGTTCGAATATGTCGAAAATCGATTTCCCCTGGCTTCTGTACATGAGCGGCTCGCCACCTGAGATCACGGTAAACCACGAACCCCACAGATCCTTCTTTTCCGCCAGGATCCGCTCGACGACATCGAAATCCAGGGTGTCCTGAGGCGCGACAACCGCGTTGGCGTAGCAGCCCACGCACGCAAGGTTACAGTTCCTGGTGGGGCTGATGGTGAGGAACCCGGGGGGATTCTCGCCGTACTGTTGCCGGAACTTCTTGCATATTTCGCTCTGTCTTCTGGCGGTTTTCATCAGCCCGGGAACCACTCTTTGCTGCAGGGCGTCGCTGATGATCGGCTTGCTCTGCGCGGCGGTAAACAAGCGGGCGATCGAGTTCACCAATGCTCGTCCCATCGAGATCCGCTGAGCCCGGACCGCACGGGGATTCGTGGCGTCTTTTTCCAGGAATGCATCGAGCATTCTTCCGAGGAAACTCATGACCGCGGCCCTCGCCAGGCGATGGTGCAGGAGGAATCCAACGATCCGGCTGTCGGTGGCATCGATGATATTCGCGAGGCTTGCCTTCCTTGCCAGAGCCGTGAAAAACCTGATTATTCGGCTCCATAGATCGTTCATTCCCCTGAGCACGGCCGCTTGAACGGAATTACTCATGGCAACCTCCCTCTCACTTACAAACCCACGAAGGGCATGCTACGAGTGCCTTGCCAAATCGAAATCATGCCGCCTGCTCGCAATTCATCCGATTGCGATGAAAGAAGCATGAACAACTATCGAAACAGGCATTAGCGCCAAATGAACGCTGATCCGTTCGTGATGCACTTTTTGAACGCCCAGAGGAAGGACCTGCGTAGCTCCGGACGAGAGATGAGAGAATACCATATCTGACTAATCCAGTCAAGTTTCGACCGCAGTGCCGCAGTCCGGGAAGAACTCTCGTACCAGATCTCGAGCATGGAATCTCGGAACATGACAGGGATCTCGCAGAGGAGCAGGACGGTTGAAAATTGAACACTCGGATGGGTGGTGAGGGTGGGGCCTGGACTCTGGCGGACTCTGCGCTGGCGAATGACTATACGGGGGTAGGGATCGCTACGCCCACAATCGCCCAGACATGGATGCCATGAGAGAATCTACTCGTCCTGATTGTTAGCGCGCTATTGCGCGGAGGCTGACGATCCTAGCAGCGGCCTCCGCAAGCCTAGGTCCTCTCAGCCGCTCACTGTCCACCCGATAGCCTTCAGTTTATCCTGCACAATCTGGAGGCCCTTCTTGGAGTTGCCGCAAGAATAGGCCCGCCCCCAGTACTGTGCGCTTGGCGATTGAGATCTGGGGTATGAGTTATCCAGCTCAAATAGCGAGACGATTGCTCCTGCGTTAGCGAGCTCAACACTCGGCGAAGTGTCGGCCCAATAGTCGAAGAACCATGTTTTTTTCACTCTCTTTAGCGGCGACAACTCCCTCATTCTCAATCTCTTTTAGCGACAAGAATACACCAATGCCCCATGTTTAGCCTTTGGCTCGAGCAGGGGCGGTTCCGATGCAGGATAACCGGGGAAATAATCGGTGCGGATGGCCGCGCGCCGGACGCCGACGGAGCGCAGCGCCTGCATCGTCGCGTTGACCATTCCGGGGGGACCGGACACCAGGAACAGCCGACGTGAAGCGTCCGGGAAGATCTCGCGGATCGTCGCCGCTGTGATCGGCCCGTAGCGACCCGGCCATCCACCGGAGGCTTGGTCCGCGTCGGTGAGCGTCGCGAAGGCCCGCAGGCCGACGGTGCGCTGGGCTTCCCCGATCTCGCTACCGAACACGATCTGTTCTTTCCGGCTGGCCGAGTAAAGTAGTACCACATCGCGTTTCTCGCCGCGGTCCGAGAGGTATTTCAGCATGCTTCGAAAGGGCGTGATCCCGATTCCGCCCGCTATCATGGCCAGCGGCTGGCGGGGGTTCCGGGGCAGCGTGAAATCACCGGCCAGCTCCCCCGCCGTGATCAGGCCGCCCGTCGGCAGCGCCAGCAGCTCTTCCTTGAACCGGCTTGCCGGCGCGGGAAAGCGCGCGGCGATCATGATCTCGTTTTCCGTGGGGGAAGAAGCGAGGCTGAAGTACCGCCGGGCGCCGCGCGAATCCCCGCGGCTGACCGGCAGGCTCCACTCCATGTACTGGCCGGGCTGGTGACGGAACCACGCGGGTTTCTGGAACGTGAAGCTCACGATCTCCGAACCGATGGAGCGCTGCTGCTTCAACGCTAGGCGGAGCTTGTAGCTGGGGCTCACCAGGTACGAGAAGAGGTTTCCCGCCATCAGCGCCTGCTCGGGAGTGAGGTTGTGGCCCAGGATGGCAAGCTGCGGCTGGTAGAGGAACGCAACGATGCCCGCGTACAGCGCCTGTAGCGGGAAGCGTTTCGGCGAGGTCATCGGCTCGGTGAGCATGACCACGGCAAAGAAGACCACGGCGCTCTGGCCGAGCACGAAGAGCGCGCTCTGGACGATCATGTCGGTACCCAGGCCGTTGAGGAGGGAAAGCACAGCGAGGAACACGAGGAACTCGACGAGGAACACGCCGATGAGCCGGAAGCGGCTCACCTTGCGGGCCAGCAGGGCGCCGCCGACTACCACGAGCGGAAGCAGGTCCGTGCCGCCGACCCACCAGCTGGCGAACGACCCGAAGACGAGCCCCGAGAACAGTGCCGCCACGGCGGCGGGGTTGAACAGGTGCTGCCGCCGGAAGGCCAGCAGGTACTTGGACGCCATGGCCGCCGCTCCCGCCAGTGCGATCACGAGGGCTCCGTGCGGATTGGTCACGGGGAAGACCGGGTCCATGATGAGCGCGAGGATCAGTGCCGTGATGAGACTGGACTCCGGGTTGGACCGCAGGCGCCACAGCTGCGACAGCAGAACATTCACGCCGAGGCACGAGGCCAGGAGAATGGCCGTGGTGGAGGCGATGGCCTCGGGCCGGACCGGCACGAGGCCGAACAGGCTGAGAACGAACCCCAGCCCGACCAGCGCGATGAGATAGTAGAGCGTGAGCCGGTACATCGTGAACCGGTCCAGGAGGGAATCGATGAGCCGCCTCATGCCGCAAGGTACCTCGTGAACCCGGGCGTGAACGTGGCGACTCCTCGAGCGTCGACCATGTAGCCATCGAGCTCGGGGACGCCGGCCAGGAACCAGATGCCCTGCTCACCCATCGCGAAGGCCGCCGTGGCGAAACGATCCGCCTCGTAGACGTTCGGGCCGATCACGGTGAGGCTCGCGACCTCGTTCGCTTTCCCGCCGGTCCGAGGATTCCAGATATGCTCGCCCCTGATATAGGTGCCCGAGGTCGCGATCCCGCAGGAATGCAGGTTGAGCTTCCGGATCATGAGAGACGGGTCGAAGGGGCTGCGGATTCCCACCATCCAGGGCCGGCCTTCGTCGTTGGCGCCCCGCACCTCGATGTCTCCCCCGGCTTCGATGCAGAAGCTCACGAACCCATCCTCGTCGAGGAGCCGCGCCGCCTTCCAGATGGCCCACCCCTTCACCAGGCCGCTGGGATCGAAGCGCCCGTTGAACCGCACGTCGAAATACCCTTGCGTCCGCTGGCGGGTGTCCTCGGCCAGGCGCAGCACTTCCTGCATCTCCCGGCTGGCGTCTCCGGGATCCAGCTCGCCGCGGTCGATGCGGCAGGTCTCGCTGGACTCCTTGTACGGGCTGAATCGTTCGTCCACCGCTCGGAAGCTGGCGAATACGGCGTCCGCCGCGGCCTCCAGCGTCGGGAACCACACTCCGCGCGTCCCGCTCCGATCCAGTTGCTCGCGGTCGGGGATGGCCAGGGTGACAGGCATCCCCATGATGAGCTCGGTGCGCCTCATGGGCATCCCTGCCCCGGGCGCACCTCGACGTCCCTGTCTACGGTGCGCCTCACAGGCCGGCCTGCCCCAGCGCTTCCTGGAGCGACTTCTGGTACGCCACGCTGGTGAACGTGGCGCCGCTGATCAGGTCCACCCGCCAGCTGCGGCCGCCCACCGTTTCCTGGATGAGGTAGGGGAGCGCCACGCTGTTGATGTACTGGGAGCGGCCGTTGTCGTTCGGATATTCCAGCACGCGTACATCGGTGACCGTGCCGTTCTGCACGGTGGCACGGACCTTCACGAATCCGTAATACGCGTATTCCCGCCTGCCGGTAAAGGTTCCGCTCGCGGCCGAGGCGTTCGTCGCTGAGGCCTGGGCGGCTGTGCTGCTCACCACCAGCCCGAGCGCCGCTGCCGCTGCCGCCGCCGCGATGCGTTTTCGTGTCCTGCCCTTCATCGATGTCCTCCATCCCATTCCGCAGGCCAGCGGCCCGGCCCCATGGCCGCGGTGCCGCCGCTCCGCACTCATGAATCTCGGTGAGCTCCCTGAAGAAGAGATGAATTCGGCGGGGGATGACAAAACATTTTTTTTGCGCTTCCGGCATTCGTGTGGGGACTTTTCTAGCGCCAATTGCCCAAAATGGTCTTTTCTTGGCCGAATTCGGAAACAGGACGTTATCCTCGAGGCCATGAAAGACGGAACTACCGCCTCACATGTTCCTTCCCCTTCATAGCTGAATTTTCTTTTCTGCAAAATAATTGTCTCAGGGACCGCTCAAAATTGGCCCACGCGAATTCCGGTAGAGCCACATTTTCCCGGGAGACGCCGGAAGCCGCCCGGAGCGCCTGCGGGCACTGTGCGCGGCGAGGGGCGGGTACGGTTTATGCCGAGGGAAACCGCAGCGTGATGCTCGTGCCGGATTCCGCCCGGCGCAACGCGCGCATGGTTCCTCCGTACGCCTCTACCGTGCCCTTCACGATAGTCAGCCCCAGGCCGGCGCCTCCGGGATGGACGCCGCGGGCCCGGTCTCCGCGGAAGAACGGCTCGGCGACATGCGGCAGGTCG
Source organism: Spirochaetia bacterium (assembly GCA_052144915.1). Lineage (GTDB taxonomy): Bacteria > Spirochaetota > Spirochaetia > SZUA-6 > Fen-1364 > Fen-1364. The sequence goes on from JBKQPS010000315.1 coordinate 6,914, forward strand.
TCCTCGGGAATCCCGATGCCGGTGTCATCCACCCGCAGGAGCACGTGGCCGTGTTCCCTCCGCACCACGACCTCGATGGAGCCGCCGGGGGGCGTGTAAGCGAGCGCGTTTTCCAGCAGGTTGCCCACCGCGCGCTGGAGGGCGTGCTCGTTTCCGCGAATGGAGGCCGGGGCCGCGGCGTCGTACGCCAGACGCACGCCCTTCTGCCGGGCCCGCGGCTGGGTCCGGTCCACGATGCCCCGGGCCAGGGCGGCGAGGTCCATGGGGTGGAGCTCCGGCGCGGCCGTCCCCGGCGCTCCTCCGGAACCGCGGGCGAGGTCGAGCATCTGCTCGACCATGAGCGACATGTGGTCGATCTCCTCCAGCGAGCTTCGGAGCAGCCGGCGCGCCTCCTGGCCGCCCAGGTCCCCGGCTCGCAGCGCGACCTCCGCCTCGCTTTTCATCACGGCAAGCGGCGTGCGCAGGTCGTGCGCGGCGTTTGCGAAGAACTGCTTCTCCGCTTCCACCGCCCGGCGGATGGGGCGCAGGGTGCGGCCGGCGAGCAGGGCGCTGAGCGCCCCGCCCACGAGCAGCGTGATCAGGTCCGCGAACAGGATGTTTTTCCCGAGGCGCTCGAAGTACTCGGCGACGTCGGGGCGCTCCAGGCGGTCTCCCGCGTCCGGCGGTGAGAGCGCGATGAAACCGCGCCGCGGCCCCGCGTGCGTCAGGCGGTCCACGTCGTGCGAATGGAACTCGTACAGGGAGGCGCTGAGTACGGCCACGATGGCCGCGATGATGGCGCAGTAGACCACCGTGAGCTTCCAGCGGGCCGAGCGGAACGCATCAGGCCCGGAGCCGGTAGCCTGCCCCACGGACCGTTTCAATGACTTCATCGTGTCCTGCCTCCGCGAGCTTTCGACGGATGTTCCTCACGTGGACTTCCAAGACGTTGCTGTCCGCTTCGAAATCCCCGCTCCAAACGTGCCGGGCAATCTGCTCCCGGCTCAGCACCTGCCCCGGGTGGCGGAGGAGCAGCTCCAGCAGGCCGAACTCCTTCGCCGTCAGCGAAACGGGATGGCCGCCCGCGGTGACTTCCCGGCTCCCCGGGTCGAGCGCCACCTCTCCTGCGCGCAGCACGACCGAGGTCGGGGTGCGCGGCCGCCTCAGCAGGGCGCGGATGCGCGCGCTCAACTCCTCCAGGGAGAAGGGCTTGGTCAGGTAGTCGTCAGCCCCCGCGTCCAGCCCGCTCACCCGGTCTTCCACCGAGTCCCGCGCGGTCAGGAAAAGGATCGGCACGCGGTTGCCGCGACTCCGCAGCCGGCGGCATAGCGCGACCCCGTCCATGCCCGGCAGCATGCGGTCCAGGACCACTGCGGCAAAGCCCCCCGGCGCCCCGTCGAGACGCTCGCCGGCGTCGATCCCGTCCCCGCTTACCTCCACGGCGTAGCCTTCCTGCTCCAGCCCCTTGCGGATGGAACGAGCGAGCTTTTCGTTGTCTTCCACGACCAGGATGCGCATCTTGTAACAAGGTACACCGTGGTGTGTGCGGGTGGGAATGTTCCTCCACGGGGGGTGCACATGCGATGGGACCTCGTCATTCTTCGCAGATCCACGATCGGGATCACGTCGCTCTTCAGGAAGCCAACTTCAGCGTGGTTGAATTGCTGTGGTATTCATACGTGCAGGCTGGATTCTATTGCATCAAGTGAGACAGAGCAAACATAACATCTCGTTGTGGCGACTGCAGACGCACGCTTGAACTTCAAAGCTCAAGTCGACAGTAGCTATGCCGACTCCCCGACTATGCCGA
>JBKQPS010000316.1:0-21695 GCA_052144915.1 Spirochaetia bacterium
TCACCGAGAAGGATCACCACCATGCGGTACTGGTCGGCAAGGTCGAAGGCCTTCACCGTCAGGTCGGCCAGCTCCTGCACGGTGCTGGGTGCCAGCACGATGCAGCGGTAGTCCCCGTGGCCGCCGCCTTTGACCGCCTGGAAATAATCGCCCTGCGCGCCGGCAATGTTGCCCAGGCCGGGACCGCCGCGCATCATGTTGACCACCACGGCGGGAAGCTCCGCGCCGGCCATGTAGGAGATGCCCTCCATCTTGAGACTGACGCCAGGAGAGGAGGAGGAGGTCATGACGCGGGCGCCGGCGGCGGAGGCGCCGAAGACCATGTTGATGGCCGCCACCTCGCTCTCCGCCTGCAGGAATGTGCCGCCCACCTTCGGGAGCCGTGCCGCCATGTAGGCGGGCAGCTCGTTCTGCGGAGTAATGGGATAGCCGAAATAGTGGCGGCAGCCGGCGATGATGGCTGATTCGCCGATTGCCTCGTTGCCCTTCATGAGAATGCCGCCCATGCGCTACTCCCCCGCCACCGTCACGAGCCGGATGATCCGTATGGCCATGTCCGGGCAGATGATCGCGCAGGACAGGCAGGCGGTACATCTGGATTCGTCAAAGCACTCGGCGAACGGCACGCCCTGCCGGTTGAAGCTGTCCCGCGACATGGCGAGAATTTTCTCGGGGCACGCCCCCACGCAGAGCGTGCAGCCCTTGCAGCGTTCGCGGTCGAACTCCGGTCGTCCTCTTGACACCGAGATTCTCCTCTATCATGATGAAGGCTCAGAGTATCATTTTCCGCGATTCATGGCAAGAAAAAGCGCGCGCTGACGCACTCGATCCCGGAGAAATCTGCAAGGAGGTCCGGCTTGGCAAGCTACCAGGAATTGTCCGAAGCGATCCAGAAAGGCAACGCCCCCCGGGCGAAAGAGATCACCACCGCCCTCCTGGGGGAAAAGAGCCCCGCGGGTGAAATCCTCAACAAGGGCCTCCTGGACGGCATGGACAAGGTCGGCCAGCGCTTCAAGTGCAACGAGATCTACATTCCCGAGGTCCTGATCGCCGCCCGTGCGATGAACGCCAGCATGGACATCCTGAAGCCCGAGCTGGTGAAGGCCGGGGTAAAGCCCGTGGGCAAGATGCTCCTGGGCACGGTGAAGGGCGACCTGCACGACATCGGCAAGAACCTTGTGAAAATGATGGCGCAGGGAGCCGGCATCGAGGTCGTGGATTTGGGGATCGACGTCTCGGCGGACAAGTTCGCGCAGGGGCTGAAGGACAATCCGGACGCGAAGACCATCGGGATGTCCGCCCTTCTCACCACGACGATGACGGGAATGAAGGAAGTCATTGACCGCTTCGAGAAGGAAGGGCTTCGCAAGAAGGTGAAGTTCATGGTGGGCGGGGCGCCTCTCACCGACCAGTATGCGAGGGAGATCGGCGCGGACGGGTACGCGCCGGATGCCGCGAGCGCCGCGGAAAAGGTCAAGGCCTTTCTCCGGGCGTAGAGCGGTGATTGGCCGGGCGAGCGCCGTTGAACGGCCCGTGCTTTTTCTTACTTTGAGGGCAGACCGGTAGTTGCCGGCGCGTAATACCCCGACTCGTCCCTGCCGCTTGCCTTCTGCACCGTCACCTCGATCTCCAGGGGAATGTAGCTGTCGCCGAAGTCGGGAGGCGTGAGAGACGAGAATCGCAGCGTGTAGACCGGTCCGACACGCGCCGTGAGGTCGCGAACCACTTCCTGCATGCCCCCGGGGGCGGATATGCTGAAGACCTTTCCCCCCGTGGCGGAGGCGAGGTACGAAAGGTCATCGTCGGGCTGCAGGGACCCGAAGATCACGGGGTAGAAGCCGATCGCGTTGTTGCGCAGGTAGTCGGCGATTTCGAGCACCGAATACGTCGTGAACGGCCGCTGGCCGAGACTGCCGCTGGTGAAGAAAACGATTGCCCGGCGCGCTCCCGACACCGCCGTGATGAGCGCATCACCTGCCAGGCGGGCGCCGAGGTCGAAGCGCCACCGCGCCGATGGCACCGCCTGGAGGCTTTCCCGCACGAAACGCAGCCGTGTCTCACCGAAGTCTGCCTCCCGCGCCGGCTTGTCCGCGGCCGAGACGGCGGTGATCCGGCCCGTCTGCGTCACCTGTGCATAAAGGTCCGCCGCCGCCTGCGAGGCGTCGTCACGCATGGATTCCATGGCCGGGGATCTCTCCAGGAGAAGGGCGACGTCCACCGACTTCACCTGGGTGTTCGAGACCACGAGGACGGGCGCGCGGACGGCAGCGAGCTTTTCGGTGACGAGGAAGTTCTCGATGCCGAGCCCGGCCACCGGCTTTCCGTAGCGGTTTTCCACCGAGACGTCCGCGTACACTTCAGGGAACTTCACCGAGTTCACCCGGTCCACCCGCACGACCAGCCCCGAGTACAGCGTGGTGACGTCGGAGAGAAGCACGACCCTGCTCTGGTCGAAGTCTGCCCCGAGAAGGTCGCCATTCACGGTGGACGCCTGCTGGACGAGCCGGCGGGTGTGCGCGCTCGTGTCTCCCCGCACTGTCCAGATCTCGCGCTCCAGGTCGCACTCGAGGATGCGGTTCCCGTCCGCCACGAGAAGCGTTCCGGAGCTCGAGACCGAGAGGCCCTCGGGATCCTGCAGGGTGCCCTCGCCGATCGTCGAGAGGGGGTTTCCGTTCAGATCGTACACGAGGATGCGCTTGCTGGGCTTGTCTGAAACGTACAGGCGGTCCTCGATGGCGACGATTCCCGTAGGTCCCTGCAGACCGGTGATCGCCTGCACGTAGGCGCCGTCGGGAGAGAAGCGGACGACACGGGAGTTTCCCCAGTCGGTGACCCACAGGTAGCCGCGGCGGTCGAGCGTCTCATACTGGGGTCCCAGGAGGGAGCCGGGTGCGCTTCCGGTGCGGCCGAAGGTGGCGATCTTCTCCCCCCGGAGGTTGCATCGACTGATCCTGTTTGCCCCGTATTCGGAAACGTACAGGGTCCCGTCGTCGGCTTCCGCCACGTCGTAGGGGCGGTCGAAGCCCGGGAGCCCTCCCCGGAGCACCTCCAGGAGACGGAAGTTCGCATCATAATGGAGAATTTCGTTCGAGCCGAAAGCGACGAGCCAGAATGTGCCGTCCGCACGGGGACGGACGCTCGTCGGGCGCCGGAAGGGGTAGCCGCTTTTCAGCGTGCCGTCCAGCTCCGCGGAAACGACCCAGGTCGACTTTCCCGCCAGCTCGGCGCCGAGACCGCGGCGGAGCGTGAGCACGTCCACCCAGTCCCGAACGAGGGCGCTGCCCCTGCCGGAGTCGAGCACCTGCTGCCACGTCCTCTGCGCTTCCTGTTCGTAGCCGGATTTCCACTGGGCGCGGCCGAGCCAGATCTGCGCCAGGGCGTTTGAGGGCTGGTAGCTGATCGCTTTTTCGAGGGAGATCGACGCGTCGTTGTAGAATCCGCGGTGGAACGCCTGCACGCCGGCGCGCAGCTGCTCAGCGGATCGTACGGCGTTGAAATCGATTGTCTGGGCGGGAAGCAGCGCGGGACACAGGCACAGCAGGCAGACGAACAGCGTTCGCAGTTTCACGTCGCCAGTATAGAAAAATCAGGCGTACGTATCTACCGTGTGCTTGTTTCCCGTGTCGAGCTTGATCTCTCCCTTGATGCCGAGGTACAGGATCGCCTTGATATCGTCTGCCTTGATGATCGACAGTTCAGGGGCTTGAGTATTCGGCACTATAGGAAGAGCAACGCTATCAACCTTCATTGGCTCACTCCTGCATTCATCTTCGACCAGAACAGGGGTGGCCATGAGGGGAAAATTCGGGTTCGCGCTCGGCGTCGCGGCCGCTGCGGCCACCGCAGGTGGCATTCTCAGCCTGGCGGCATTCCATGGCTATGGGCTCGCTGTCGTACATCGCGGCCGCTCCTGGCGGCATTCCCTGTACTCGCTCGCCCTCGGCGTCCTGCCTACGGCGAATGCACGTCTTTCAGCGCGTCCATGCAGGCGCGCATGTGACCGACGATTTCCCGGTTCCCGGGGGACGAGTCGAGTGCCCGCCGGAAGTTCGCCCGCGCCTCCGTGAAATTTCCCAGGCGGAAGTACGCCCATCCCAGCGAATCGAGGTAGGCAGCGTTGCGGGGCGCCAGCTCCACGGCCTGCCGGCAGAGCGTCACCGCCCTGCCCACGTCGATCTTCTCTTCCGCGTAGATGAAGCCCAGGGAGTTCAACGCATTGGGATTCTTCGGTTCGATCTCCAGCGCCTTCTTCAGCATCTCGATGCTCTCCGGCACCTTCTTCTGCGCGTAGTACACGTACCCCAGGGCGGCGAGCGCCTGGGACGACTGCAGGCCCATCTCGTTCACCTTGGCGAACTCGAACTCCGCCAGCTTGAACCGCCCCGTCACCGAGTAGATGTACCCCAGCACCATGCGTGCCTGCATGATGTGGAGGAAGCTGAAATGGGAATTCACCACTTTTTCCAGCGAGAGGAGCGCTTCCTCGTGCCTGCCCAGCTGTGTGAGGGCGAGCCCCACGTAGTAGTCGCTCTCCGGCGTGGTCTCGGTTTCCGCCTCCAGGGCCCGCAGCTCGGCGAGCGCCTGCTCGAATCGATGCGCATGGTAGAGCTTGACGGCCTTCTCCAGTTTCTCGTTCATGCGAATTTCACCCCCCGATAGCTCTCCTCTATCGTGGCCCAGTTGCGCGGGTGCGCGTGGATGGGAGAAATGCTGATGCGGCCCTGGGACACGACCATGGAGTCGGAGCCTTCCTCGGGATGGGCATCGGGACGCTCACCCCCCATGAAACAATACACGTCCCCGTCCGGCGCGTCGTAGGTGTGAAGCTCCAGCCGATAGATACGCCGGGAGGGGAAGGTGATGACGCTGTCCGCGCCCCGCGTTCCGGCGACCGGGAAGTTGACATTGAGAAAGTGGTCGTCGGTGCCCAGCGCGCGGAAATTGTCCAGGTTGCGGGCGGCGAACTCCGCGGCGTCGTCGAAGTCGAAGGGCGCCTGGTACGATCCGGCAGAAAGGGCGACGGAGGGAACTCCCATGAGCGCACCCTGGCGGGCGCCGGCCGCGGTCCCCGAATACAGGATGTCGGTTCCGAGGTTCGGGCCGTGGTTGATCCCCGAGATCACGAGGTCGAACCCCCGCGGCACGAGGCCCAGCAGCGCGACCATCACGCAGTCCGCGGTCGTTCCACGGCAGGAGAATTGTCTCTCCGCCGTCTTTCGGACCCTCAACGCGTCGTGCAGCGTGATGGAATGCGAGCCGCCGCTCTTTTCCGCCTCCGGCGCCACCACCCAGACCTCGTGGGACATGGACAGGGCCGACACGAGGGCAGTGATCCCCCCGCTGCCGATTCCGTCGTCGTTGGTGAGCAGGAGCCTCATGAGCTTTGCACCCTGTTCTCCACGATACGGGCACCGGCGGAAGGATGGCACACGTAGACCTCGGGCTTGAACCCGAAGATGCGCTCGTACTGGAGGATATGCTCCTGGTAGGCGGGAATGGCATCCTCCTCGATCAGCGTGACCGTGCAACCCCCGAATCCCGCGCCGGTGAGCCGGGAGCCGTAGACGCCGTCGGTTTCCCACGCCCGCTTTACCAGCCAGTCCAGCTCGGGACAGGACACCTCGTACAGGTCGCGGAGGCTTTCGTGGGACCTGTTCATCAGTTTGCCGAAAGTGACCAGGTCTTTCCTGCGGAGCGCCTCCTCGGCATCGAGGACGCGCTGGTTTTCCTCCACGACATGGAGGCACTTCTTGCGGGTGGTCTCGGGGATCAAGCCCATGCTGTCGCGCAGGTCGGAGGCGGAAAAGTCCCGCAGGGCAGTGCCCGCCTTCTTCACGGAGAGGACCTCGACGCAGGACCGGCAGTCCTCCCGCCGGTGCGCGTACTCCGACTCGGCGAGCCCGTGTGGAACCTTGGAATTCGTGATGAGAATCTTGACGCCCTTCAGCGCGAGCGGCACGTACTGGTAGGTGAGAAACCGCGCGTCCAGGAGCATCGCGTGGCCTTCCTTGGCCAGCCGCGATATGAACTGGTCGACGATTCCGCTCTTCACCCCCACGAACTCATTCTCGGCTTTCTGCGCCAGCCTCGCGAGGTCTTCCCTCCCGATCTCGACGCCGTAGAGATCCTGGATGGCGAGGGCGGTAGCGATTTCCAGCGCGGCGGAGGAGGAGAGGCCCGCCCCCTGGGGAATGTCGCCGTGAATGGTGACGTCCATGCCTCCCAGGGGCTGCCCGCGCTCGAGAAACTGGGCGATGATTCCTTTCGGGTAGTTCGCCCAGCGGTCCTCCTTGCGAAAGCGGAGGGTGGGCAGCGTTGCCCGCTTTCGATCCCGGTAGTCGACCGAGCAAAAACGGAGGTGCGAGTCCTTGCGGCGGCTGATGGCAACGCGGACAGTGAAATCAATGGCCATGGGAAACAGGAAGCCGTCGTTGTAATCGGTGTGCTCCCCGATGAGATTCACGCGGCCCGGGGCCGACGCAATGATCTCGGGTGCCTTGCCGTATTCCTCGACATGGCTTTGCTTCACTGGATCCATTCATGTCTCCCGCGGGATGCTCGTTTTGTGGGTTGCGCCAGTATAGACAAAGAGGAAAAAGAATTCAATAAAAACGTCTAAAATTGTCGAAGAATTCACCAGAATGGACGCCCTTCCCCGTTTTCTCCAGTACGGCGAGGAGATTTCCTTCCCCTCGCGGACAGCGGTGTACCGGACCGGCGAGCCGACAGGCGCAAAACCCGTCTTTTACGTGATCGCGGGGCTTCTCAAGGTCGAGTACCCGGTCCGGGGCTCGACATTTCCTCTCTGGCTTCCCCCTGACAGCATCTTCGGCCTTGTCGAACCCCTGGCGGAGTGCGCGCGGCTGTGCGTCGTGCACGCCATGGAGCGCACGATCTGCTACAACTGGGACCTGGAGGGATTCTTCACCGCGGCGGGAGTTTCGTGGGAGCTCGCCCTCTCGGCAACGACGGGCATGACGCGCGAGCTGCGGATTCTCAACGCCGAGTTCGGCGAACGGCTCGGGCTGCTGGAAAAAGGCGTCCACTGATGGACTCCTACGAAGAAATCATGAAGATCGCGTTCCAGGCCGAGGAGGCGCTGGACGAGGCGGTCATCGCCCGGTTCGGCCGCAGGTTCAAGGACAAGCAGATCCTCATCAAGGAAGGCGAAATTCAGCAGAAGATCTTCTGGATCCTCGACGGGGAAGTCTATATCACCCGGAAGATCGGCGAGAAATACAAGGTGCTCGCCACCCTCGGAAAGGGAGAGCTCATCGGCGAGATGAGCTTCTTCGACAAGTCGGTGCGCTCGGCGACGGTGATCGCCAAGAACAGCGTCCATGCCCTGGAGTTCACCCGGGAAAACTTCGCCGACATCTACGCCGCCAGCCCCATGTGGACGAGACGGCTGCTGGTCTCTCTGGCCAAGCGCATCCGCCTGATGGTGGAGAGGCTGGGACAGTTTTAGCACGGCCGAAGCCTCTCGCCGTCCTGCGCGCCGCCTTTCGGCGTCGAATGCCACGGATTACCGTGGCCGCGAATGCCACGGATTACCGTGGCCGCAAATGCCACGGATTACCGTGGCCGCGCTAGATCGTCACGATCTTGTCCGCGTCCTGCTCGTTGACGAAAATTCTCGCGTATCGCCCCGAGTGATGCACGTCACGCGTGCCCGGCAGGTGCGTCTGGGCGAAGAAAAACAGGATATCTGCCATGTCGTCGCTGCTGCTGAGAAGAGACCATCGGTGCCAGCAGTCGTATTTTTCCAGCAGCGCCCGGCGGCCGGCGTCGATTTCCAGCTCGGCGTCCGTGTGGAGGCGGATTTCGTTGCGCAGGCCCCCGTACCACGACTTTCCGACGTGGAACAGGCAGAGCTTTTTTTTCCTGTCCATGTAGTACAGCTCGTAGATGCCCGCATCGGAAGGCACCGACCGGACGATGTCGTATTTTTCACTCTTCCGGAGACGCGACCAGCTGACGGTGAAATACGCGTCGTTGTACCGGACGAGCTTCTGCACAACCGGTTTCCTGTCCATGCTCAATTCCCGGTGAAATACATGCGATACCTGCCGGCGGCCGCCTCGATCCGGCAGCCGTCGCCGTAGAGCCGCTTCAGGCCCGGGCCCGCCATCACCGCCTCGATCGCACCCGCGTCCACCACCCTGCCGCCCGCCAGCAGCAGGACGCGGTCGTAGCCGTCGATGATCTCCTCCACGTGGTGCGTGACACCGATCACCGTCAGGTCGGGATGTCGGCGAAAGAGAAGGCCCAGCGAGCGGAGAAACTCCTCGCGCGCGAGGGGATCCAGCCCCAGGCACGGTTCGTCGAGGATGAGCAGCTCGGGGCCCGCCGCCAGCGCGCGCGCAATCAGGACCCTCTGGCGCTCGCCGGTCGAGAGCGTGTGGAACGCGCGCGCGCCGAGGCGCCCGGCCCCGATCGCGGCCAGGGCCTCATCCGCTTTCGCAATGGCCCGGTGCGGCATGGTTTCGTACAGCGCAATGGCGCCCTCGGCGCCGCTCATGACGACCTCCCGGCAGCTCATGAAGCCGGGAAAATCGACCGCAAGATCCCCGTGGACCCAGCCGACGCGCCTCCTCATGAGGCGCAGATCGGCCCGCCCGAAATGCTGGCCCAGGACGTGCATGTCACCGCGCGAGGGGAAGCCGAAACCCGCGAGAAGGCGCAGGAGCGAGGTTTTCCCGCTTCCGTTCAGTCCCAGCACGATCCACTTTTCTCCCCGCAGGACCTCCCAGGAGATCTCCGAAAGGATCCGCGCGCCGTTGATGTCCAGGCATACCGAATCCAGTGAGGCGGCAGGATGGTTCGTGCCCGGGGAACTCATTCCGCGCCCCGGGTCAACGGAGGCGACGCCGGCGGGCTTCGACGGGTCATCAGGTGTGGAGGTCGGGATTCCCCGGACCGAAATGCTTCAGCATGACCAGCGGGTCCGTCTTCGAAGGGTTCGTGACGAGCACGCCCCGGCGCGCGGCGTCCTCGGTCACGAAGAACTCGTCCATCGTGAGCTGGCCGAAGCGGATCAGCGCGGGGGATTCGACGTCCCACGGCCCCACCTGCCCGTGCCCCTGGAGCAGAATCATGCCATAGGCCCCGCCGTCCCTGATCGTGACCGACTTCCCGGGAAGCACGGTAAGCTCCTTGGCGCTGTAGTCGGGGGACTTGTAGGCGATCCAGCTCTCATGGTAACCCTCCGCTTCCATCTCGCCCCGCGGGCGCACGGGTTTCGGGGGCATGAAGTGACGGGCGGCGAAGTCGGGATCGACATTGGCCTCCCAGTCGAGGACCTCGATGAGGTAGTCGACGTTCCCGATCTTCTCCTTCGGCGTGTTCCGCCACAGCAGCTCATCCGGGACGATCGCGTCTCCCGTGAGCGACTGGTACATGGCAAACACGTCCGACGCCTTCTGCGGCTCGTACGTGCAGAGGCTGCCCGGCGCGTGCAGGATTCCCGCCGGCACGTCCCATCCCGTTCCCGGTTCCAGGCGATACGCGGAAGAGAGATCGGTGATGCGGTTGTCCCCCTCATTGAACCTGCGCAGGCAGTCGCGAACCTGGTCCTTCGTCGTTCCGGGTTTCAGCCCGAAGAAGGTGAACGGAAAATCGGCTCCGTAGTTGTTGTTCTGCAGGGGGAAATAGTAGGACTCCGGTTTGCCCGACAGGCCCACGAGCTTTGCGTGGCGGTCCCTCTGGTGGACATGATGCGGCAGCGCCCCCTTGTTGTCGAAAAACTTCGAGAACATGGGCCAGCCGTGGTGCGCGTTCCAGATCCTCTCCCCCACGATGAGCGCCTTGTGCGCGTCGATCGCGTCGCGGAGGGTCACTTTCTCCACCCGCGCCCCGTCCTCGAAGACGACCATGCTCAGCCCCTCGTTCGGGCTGGTCCGGGGTCCGTTGTCGGCGGGAGTTGTGGAGGAGAACCATCGTTCGTCGATTCCCCCCCGGTCACCGCCGAACGCATAGTAGTCGGCGGGGTAGAGCTTGATCCTCCGTCCCGGCACGCAGAACTGCCGCGGCACCCACGCCGGGGCGAGCCGAAGGATCCCCTTGCCCTGCTCGAGTGCCCTTTCCACGGTTGAGTGAACCGACATCGTCGCTCCTTTCCTCAGGCGGGCTGCGCCACGCCAACCACGAGAAGAATGTTCGCGTAGATCCTCTGCTCGCCGGTGGCGATGACCAGGGCCGTATCCGAAGATTTCGCTTCCTCGTAGAAGTTCTTTCGCCATTTTTTCTCCACGGGGGTCCCCGGCGGAAGGACTTTCCTCATCTCCGCCTGGATCTCCGGCTCCGGGCCGTCCACGGGCACCATGACGAGCGCCGACTCGATCGGGATCGCAGACACGAGGACCTCCAGGACGTCGAGCGCGGAGACCATGCCCGGGCGAAGGTTGAGGAACACTGTTTTCGCGCCCGGATTCGAACCGGTGGAGAACGGGTAGTTCCCGTCGGCCACCAGCACTCGGGAACCGTGGCCGGCCGCGCCGAGGGCAGCGAGGATCTCGGGATGGATCAGCCGTGTCGTCAGCATGGATGCACGGTATCCGAATGCGCGGCGCTGGTCCAGAAGTGCCCCTCCTACCCCTGCGCCCTGCCCATCAGGGAGCTGACGATGTAGTACTCCAGCGCCTCGTAGTCGCGCGCGGCGCGCAGCTGCGCGAGCTTCTTCCTGTCCACCTTCTTCGCGACCTCCAGGAGGTCCAGGAATATCTGCCTGCTGTTGGTCAGGTGCCTCGTGGCCTCCCCGTCTTTCTGCGTGCGCAGGGCCTTGACGTCGAGCCCGACGAACTCCCCCGCGGAGCCGTAGCCATTCTCGTAGAGCACGAACACCTGGTCGAATGCCCGTTTCAGGTTCACCGCGCCGAAGGCCCGGTCCTCGTCGAACTTCAGGCCGTTCTGGTCGTTGAGGTGGACGCTCCAGAGCTTTCCGTGGAAGAGGGCGTATGCCATCTCGATGGCCGGATCGAGGCCGGCAAGGATCGCGTGGGCGCTCTCGATCAATACTCCCGCGCGGGCGGGATCCACGGTCCGGTAGCAGAGGGCGAGGAAGTGACCGGTCGTGGGAAGGTAGGCGTGATCCATCGGTTCGTTCGGCTTCATCTCGCCGAGCACGCGGATGCTCCGGTCGTACTCCAGCATGTCGTTCACGGCGGCGAGGAAGCGTTCGCTTGCCAGGCGGTGGTCTTTCGCCTCATTCACGGAGACCCCTTCGCGCGCGGGCCACAGCACGATGTTTTTCGTGCCGATGATGCGGGCGATATCGATGGCCTTCCTGCTGCGCTCCCGCGCGTACTCCCGGTCTTTCGGGTCGTTCGCGGTGTAGCCGCCGTCTATCGTCTGCGGGTGCTCCCACAGCCGGGGCGCGACGAACTCGGGGACGAGGCCCTCGCCGTCCAGCATTCTCTTCATCTCCTGTGCTTCCGTTTCGATCTGGACGCGGGAGACATCAACGCTGGAGACGACGTCATCGTCGTGAAACTGGACCCCGTCGAACCCGAGCGTCTTGTACAGGGCCATCTTCTGCGCTTTTTCCACCTTCCGGCGCACGGGCGGACCGAAGACGTCTGCGCCATCGTGGATGTTCCACGGGCCGAAAGAGAAACGGAACACTGCCTCGCCTGCCATAGGCTGCTCCTCCGTCGCGCGGACTATTGTGCCGGCTCCCCAAGAACGGTTTCTTCGGTCGCATTCTTCCAGAAGCACCGCTCGGCGAGATGCGCCGCACCGACAGCCTCCTCGCGCGGCTGCGATGGGGCGATCTCGATGGCGAGATCCACGAGCATTTCCGGCAGGACTTTCTGCTTCACCTTGATCCACATCGGCTCACGCAGATGCTCCCCCAGCACGCCCACGGGTCCGCCGATCACGAGGGTGCGCGGGTTGTACAGCTTGATGATCTTGCTCACTGCGTCACCCAGCAGGGTGCCCAGTTCGAAAAGCGTCGAGCCGGCGAGACGGTCACCGGCGGCCGCAGCCGCGCGGATCACCTCCAGCGTGAGCCCGTGATCGCCGCGGTGCTTCTGCAGGGAGGAGATCACCCCTTCGGCGAGCCTCCGCTGGAACCGGCTCAGAATGCTCGCGCTGGAGATGACGGTCTCGAGGCACCCGATGTTGCCGCACGTGCAGCGGGCGCCCTCCTCTTCGACGACGAGATGGCCGACTTCACCCGCCATCCCGTGGCTCCCATGGTAGGGTTCCTGCCCGATCATGATGCCGGCGCCGACGCCCGTGCCGAGATACAGGTACACCAGGTCGCCCGCCGTGTCCCGCGGCCGCTGCGACGCCTCGAGGTAGGCGAGACACCGCGCCGCGTCTTCCACGACGACCCTGACGCCGAACAGCTTTTCCAGTACATCCCCGAGGGCCACGTGCGTGATGCCCGATACCTGCAGTCCGTTCAGCCAGATGCCTCTCTCCGTGTCCACCATTCCGGGCGGAGCGATGCCGACCGCCAGGGTTCGCCGATCCCGCAGCGCGGGGGAGCCCAGGAAGCCGCGAAGCTCCGTGGAGACCTGCGCGAGGATTTCATCCGGGTGTGACGAAGGGTCAGCGGAAAGCACGAGCATCCGGTCCAGCTCCTGCAGGACCCGGTGGCCGGCGTCGATGGCGACCAGCCGCAGCTCCCGCGCATCGACCGAGATCCCGACGGAGTACCCCACCTTCTCACCCAGCCGGTACGTGGCCGAAGGCCTCCCGCTCCGGCTCTGGGTCTTACCCGATTTCTCGACGACCCCCTTCGCGAGGAGTCGGTTCAGGGCCTCCGTGACGGAGACCGGGCTGCGGCCCGTGAATCTCGCGATCTCGTTCCTGGTGGGGGTCGGCAGAAAGTGGATCGCCTGGAGCAGCCTGAAGTCGTGCCTGGAACTGTTCTTTGAATCCATTTGTTACGTCACAAATTAACAGAACTCTACGGGAAAATCAAGAGGGTCCCTGGATAGTTATGATATTTTATCTATGTTATTAAGTTGCAACGCCCATAATTCATATCGATTAATTCCTTTTCTCGTATAAATCTTGACAAAGCCCCGGCTTCTGGTATGATTTGAACGATGATTGCACCGAACAGGAGGTGTTTGGATGCCCGGACCTGGTTTTGAATGGATTGGCAAGGAAGAAGAAAAAGAGGTCCTGGAAGTTCTCAGGGATCGGTGGCTTTTTCGCTACGGCGATGAGAGAGACCCCGCCTTCAAGCGGAAAGTCAAGACGCTGGAAGAAATGGTCGAGCAGGGGTTCGGCACGAGGCATGCCCTCGCGCTCACATCGGGAACAGCCGCATTGATCACCGCGCTCTCGGCGCTCGGAATCGGCCCGGGAGACGAGGTGATCGTCCCCGGGTACACGTTCATCGCCTCGATGTCATCGGTCATCATTGCCCGTGCCGTTCCCGTGCTCGCGGAAATCGACGAAAGCCTTACCCTTGATCCGGTGGACGTCGAACGGAAGATCACGCCGAGGACAAGGGCGATCATGGCGGTGCACATGCTCGGCAACCCGTGCAACATGGACGCGCTGTCGGCCGTGGCGTCGAAGCACAAGCTGATCCTGCTCGAAGATGCGGCGCAGGCATTCGGGGGCAGCTACAGGGGGAAAAAGCTGGGAACGATCGGGAAAATCGGGACGTATTCATTCAACATATTCAAGACGATCAACGCCGGCGACGGCGGCATGCTGGTCACCGACGACGATGAGCTGTACTTCCGCGCCTTCGGCTACCACGACCAGGGGCACTTCCCCAGCCGATCCGGCGTGGAGGTCGGCAACCGGTCCATCGTCGGGCAGAACTACCGGATGAACGAGATCACCGGCGCCGTTCTCGTTGCCCAGTTCCGGAGGCTGCAGGACATCATCAGCCGGCTTCGCGCGATCAAGGCGCGGTTCAAGACGCAGATCCAGGGGATACCGGGACTCTCCTTCCGGAAGCTCTTCGACGCTGCCGGGGAATGCAACACCCTGCTCACCGTCATCCTCCCCCGGGCGGACATCGCGGAGAAGCTGGCAAAGAAGCTCAACACGACCACCGTTTCGAAGTCGGGCTGGCACGTCTACAACAACATGGAGCAGATCCTGGGGAAGAAGATGATCACCGAGCGTGGCTGCCCGTACAACTGCTCCTGCTACCCTTGTCAGCAGGAATACAGGAAAGGCATGCTCCCGCGCACGGACGATATCCTCGCGCGGGCGATCAACATCTCCGTGGGCGTCGTGGACCGCGGGCTGGGCGCGGCCTTCGGAATCCACCCGCATTCGACGGACGCGGAGATCGACCAGAAGGTCGGGGAGTTCACCGCCGCCCTCAAGGAAAGCATGTAGAGGGGCGGGCCGCGGTTTCAGCCCCCGTAGAACACGAACGGCGCCCAGTAGAAGGGTTCCGTGAAAGGGCCCGCCCGCAGAAATGACCTCTTCACCTCGGTCATCGCGCGGGCGTAGGAAAGCCCGCGCTCCTCGACCGCGCGGTACAGCTCCGTCATGAACTTCCGCGTCCCCTCGTCCGAGACCTGCCAGAGAGAGACCGAGAGGCTGCCAGCCCCCGCGGTGAGGAAGGCCTCGGACAGGCCCACCACGCCTTCTCCGGCGAGGATCCTGCCCATTCCCGTTTCGCAGGCCGAGAGATTCACGAAGTCGGCCTTCATCGTGAGGCCGGCGATCTCCCTCGTCGTGAGGTAGCCGTCCCCTGTTCCCTCACCCTGGGAGAGCACGAGCGCCGAGAGGTCCGGAGCCTCCGGCACGGCGATTCCGTGCGTGGCGAAGTGGATGACGCTGAATCGAGCGAGGGTCCCGTCGCGGGACATTTCCTTGATCTTCTTCTCGGAGGCATCGGCCCCGGTCAGCACGACGCTGTTCGGAAAGAATCCTCCGATGGCGGCGACTTCCGCGCGCGTTCCAGGAAGATCCTCCCAGGCGTCGAGGCCGAGGGCGGAATAGATCTCCCGCGCGCTTCGCCCGGCCGCGGCCAGCTCCTCGGAGGACATGCGCAGCGCGGCCAGCTGCGCCTCGGACACCCGCGGCGCCGGGTGCGCGGAGGCCCCGCGGTAGACGGCCCCGCCAAGGGCGAGGAGCGTGCGAGGGCGCGACTCGACGGATCGACGCGCCTCGAGCAGCTCCTTGACGGCGAAGGAAGGCACGTAGGTGACGTGAAACCTTTCGATGAGGTAGCGCCCATCGGGGAGCAGGAGGGTCTCGAAAGGCAGCGCGCAGAGGCTCCCGTCCGGAATCACCAGGATCTCGTCCTTGCCCTCCAACTCGCGTGCGATCGGGCCGAGGAGGATGGCATACAGCGCGCGCCCGAGCTGCTCACGCTCCGTGCGCTCCGCGGAGGTCGGCGCGGCGAGGGAGAGCAGCCCGCGGTAGCGGGCGACCCGGTCCGCGAGTCCCGAGAACTTCGGCGCCGCCCGGGTGAGGATGAATCCCCGGGCGGGCGACTCCACGGATTGCGGCTGCGCGGAGGATGGCGAAACAGCGGGCGCCGGCGGCACGGGGGGAGGCGCGGCGATGTCGAGCTCTTTCGCGAGAACCGCGCCGCGGGAAACGGCGATCACCGCGGGCCGGTCCGCATCGATGCCCGCGTAGCTCACGACGAGGAGCTTCGCGTCCAGCTGTGCCTGCGCGGCGCCTATCCCCCGGAAGGTCGCCGCGGAAGGATCGGCGGAGGCGCCGAGCTCTTCCGCGAGCCATCGCGCCTTCATCAGCTCGGCCGCGTCGAACGCACCCGCCGCGTCTCCGCGCAGGATCCGAGCGGTCACCAGCCATCGGTACGAGGACAGCTGCGTGGCGAGGAAATCCATTCGAGCCTGCCCCGTGGCCGTCCGGCGAAGCTCCTCCTTGATGGCAATCGCCTGCAGCAGGTAGTCCTCTGACTTCTTGAACGCGCCCATGTCCAGGCTCAGCGTGCCGAGGTCATTCAGAGCCGTCGCCTCGTCCGCCTTCTGCCCCGCCGCGCGGCACATGCCGAGAGCCAGCGTGTACTGATCCCGCGCGCTCCGTAGGTTCCCCGTGACCTCGTCGACGCCGCCCAGGTGGATGAGCTGCCGGGCAGCCATGCCCTGCTGTCCGAGCCTCTGCGCGAGGTCATAGGCCTTGCGATACCAGGTCTCCGCGGCGTCGGGATTCTTCTCGAGGAAGGCGGAGGTCCCGAGGGACTCGAGGATCGGGAGCTTCGCCGCGTCCCGGCCAAGGCTCTCTGCCCGCGCCAGCGCGGTAGTGAGCTGGGCGACCGCCTCGTCATACTTCCCGTCCGCCTCCAGGGCGCTTCCGATGAGGTACATCGCGGAGACGGCCTGGTCGGGAACGCCGAGCTCCTCCGCGGATTGCAGCGCCCTGCGGTAGGATTCCATGGCGAGATCGCTTCTCCCCCACGACTGGTAGACCGACCCGAGGCTCGACGTGACGGAAATGATATTGAGCCGCAGGCCCAGCTCGGTGTCGACCTGGAGCGCGCGGAGGTAGCTCTGCTCCGCCAGGTCGTACCGTCCCGTCGCGAGGTACACGCTGCCGAGGCTGGCCAGCCCGTACGCCTCGCTTTGCCGGAGCCCCAGATTCCCGGCCCGCGCCAGGCCTTCTTCCAGCTCGGCGCGCGCCGGCTCATACCGCCCCCACGTCGTGTAGAGGATGCCCAGGTTGAGGTGCGTGTTCGCCGCGTTCGGCTTGTCACCCAGCTTCTCGAAGGACTCCAGGGCCTGCTGGTAGGCTTGTTCCGATTCCGGGTAGTGCGCCCAGGAAAGATACACCGAGGCGATGTTCCCGAGGCTCTGTGCCGCGGCTTCCTGGTCTCCCGCTTTCAGGTGTGCCTCGTAGGCGGAACGGTAGAGACCGACCGCCTCGTCAAAACGGCCCTGGGCATAGCGGACGAGCCCGAGGTTGTTGAGGGTGCCGGGTACCTGCGCGTCCCGGCCAGCGGACCGCGCAAGGTCGAGCGCGGCCTGGAACCTGGTCTCGGCCTCCGCGTACGACCCGCGGTAGTACGCGATCAGCCCGAGCCAGTTCAGGACCTCCACCTGCTTGCCCGGCAGACCGGCCTCGCCGTAGAGCGAGAGAGCCTGTTCCAGGAGCGGAACCGCGGCGTCCGGCCGTCCCTGGTTGTACTGGGCCGCCGCGCTCTTGAACAGGGCATCCGCGTCCACAGAGGGGTCCGCGAACGACAGCTCCGGAAGAAGGAGGCCGATTGCCAGCAGAAGAAGCGCGGCACGCGTCACCATGGCGTCACTATAGCGAAAAGACGTTCCTGTCGCGATACTTGTCCCGGCGGCGATGGCCATGCCCCGGGTGACGGTCCGCTTCTACGAAGAGCTGAACGATTTTCTCCCCACTGAAAGACGGAAGCGCCTTTTCTCCGTCGACGTGCCTCCGGGGAGCACGACAAAGTCCGTGATCGAAAACCTGGGAGTCCCCCATACCGAGATCGACCTGGTCCTGGTCAACGGCGAATCGGCGGATCTCGGCCTCCGCCTGAACGAGGGCGACAGGATGAGCGTGTACCCGGTCTTCGAATCGTGGGACATCGGGCCGATCTCCCGCGTCAGGGCGGTGCCCCTGCGGGTGACCCGGTTCTCGGCGGACGTGCACCTGGGGAAGCTCGCCCGATTCCTGCGGATGATGGGGTTCGACACCTCGTACCGCAACGACAGGACCGACGATCTGATCGTGAGCGCCGCGCGGGCGGAGCGGAGGATCGTACTGAGCAGGGACCGGGGGCTCTTGAAGCGGCGCGTCGTCACGCACGGGTACCTCGTGCGATCCCTCGCTCCGCGGGAACAGCTCGCCGAGGTGCTCGCGAGGTTCGACCTCGCCGGGCAGGTGCGCCTGTTCGGGCGATGCATGTCGTGCAACGCCGTGCTGACGCGGGTCAACAGGATTTCCGTCCTGGACCAGCTGCCTCCGGCGGTCGCGGAAATGTGCACGGAGTTCTCACGCTGCCCGGGTTGCGGAAAGGTCTTCTGGAAGGGGACGCACTGGGAGACCATGAAAAAACTGGCGGCCGAAGTGCTCGGCCGCCAGCAGCCCGCTCAACGGTTCGGGTAGATAGCTCGGCCTTCGGCCTCGCTATCCCTTTATGTTGTAGCGCTTTTTGAAGCGCTCCACGCGCCCTGCGGTGTCCACCAGGTGCTGCTTGCCGGTGTAGAACGGGTGACATTTCGAGCAGATTTCCACCTTGATGTCCTTCGCCGTGGACTTGGTCTGAATCACGTTCCCGCAGGCGCAGGTGATGGTCGTGAGCTGATATGTGGGATGAGTATCGGTTTTCATGGACTATACCTCCGGTATGTCGTATGTGCGCGCGCCTTCAGCGTGCGACGGCCCTCCTCACGCACATCCCTGTGCTCGTCGGGCCTCGCCATCCCTGGCTACGCGTCGGTGACAGCCGATGTATTCATCGATTTGAGGAAGGCCTCATTATTCTTGCTTTTCCTCAGCCTGTCAATCAGCAGCTCGAGGACCTCCTGGTCCTCCATGGGATTGATCACCCGCCGCAGCACCCACATCTTCTGCAGCTGTTCCTCGGTGAGGAGGAGCTCCTCCTTGCGGGTGCCTGACTTCTTGATGTTGATCGCCGGGAAGAGCCTGCGGTCGGAGAGCTTCCGGTCCAGGATCACCTCCGAGTTGCCCGTTCCCTTGAACTCTTCGAAGATGACCTCGTCCATCCTGCTGCCCGTCTCTATCAGCGCGGTGGCCACGATGGTGAGGCTCCCGCCCTCCTCGATATTGCGCGCCGCGCCGAAGAACCTCTTCGGCTTGTGCAGGGCGTTGGAGTCCACGCCGCCCGAAAGGATCTTCCCCGACGTGGGCACCGTCTGGTTGTATGCGCGGGCAAGCCGGGTGATGGAGTCCAGGAGGATCACGACGTCGCGCTTGTGCTCGACGAGACGCTTGGCCTTCTCGATGACCATTTCCGCCACCTGGACGTGCCGCGTGGACTGCTCGTCGAAGGTCGACGAGACAACCTCGCCCTTGACGTTCCGCTGCATGTCGGTGACCTCTTCGGGCCGTTCGTCGATCAACAGGACGATGACGAACACCTCGGGGTGGTTCGTCGTGATAGCGTTGGCGATCTTCTGCAGCAGGATGGTTTTCCCCGTTCGAGGCGGGGAGACGATGAGGGCCCGCTGCCCCTTGCCGATCGGGTCGAACAGGTTGATCAGGCGCGTGGAGATCTCCTCCGTGGAGGTCTCCAGGTTCAGGATCTCGTCCGGGTACAGCGGCGTGAGGTTGTCGAACGGAACGCGTGTCTGGGCGACAAGCGGCGGATCGAAGTTCACCGTCTCCACGCGCAGCATGGCGAAAAACCGCTCCCCCTCCTTCGGAGACCGGATCTGGCCCGCGACCGTGTCCCCTGTCTTCAGGTTGAACAGCCGGATCTGGGAAGGAGAGATGTAGATGTCGTCCGGGCCGGGCAGGTAGCTGTAGTTGGGCGAACGGAGAAATCCGTACCCGTCGGGGAGGATCTCCAGGGCGCCGTAGGCGTAGATGACGCCGCCGCGTTCGGTGTGGCCCTTGAGGATCTGGAAGATGATCTCCTGCTTCTTCATCGAGACCAGCGCCTCGTGGTTCACGCCCATCTTCGAGGCGAGGCCGCGCAGGTCCGGCATGCCCATCTGGCTCAGGTCGTTGATGTGGAGGCGGTTGTCGCTCTGCGTGAGGAGCTTGTCCTTCGACGCGGCATCCCCGTTCGTGCCGGCGGTGCCGGCGCTCGCCGGGGCCGCGGCGGCCGCATAGGCGGCACCGGTCACGGGAAGGCTCCCCGGCGGCAGCGGCGCGATCGGTGCGCTTCCCGATTCCATCGTGGATTCCTCCGCCGGCAGGCCTCCCCTCTCGTCGGGTTGGCCCATGGCCGGTTCCTTGATCAGCTCCACGCGGATCTTGCGTCGCGCGACGCGCCTCTTGCCGCGGAACGCCTGTCCGTCACCGCGGTTCTGTCCCGATCGAGGAGGCTGCTGGTCACCATTCTCCCCGTTGAGCAGCGAGTCGTTGGTCAGCTCCACGTCGCGTGGTTGTTCGACCGGTGGCTGGGGAGAATCGGTGTCTTGATCGTTCGTTCCCATTGTGTTGCTCCGTTTATCCTGTACGATCGTTCCAAAAAAAGATTCGCGTTTTCCGGATGTGTGTGCACGCAGGCCCTGAAAGGCTGTCAAATACTCTTTGACGCCAAATATATTACCACTTCGCTCCCGTGTCAAGGAAGTCCCGGTCCCTGAGACAGGCCTCGGCGAAGAGCATCCCCGCCACGGCGGACCGCCGGCGGATCATGTCGCGCGAACCCGAGAACCGGAACATGCGCGCGTCGCACGCCCCGGCCTTCCGCGCCACGCCGATCCAGATGGTGCCCACCGGTTTGTCCGGCGTCCCGCCCTCCGGGCCGGCGATTCCCGACACGGATAGGCCCGCCTCGGCGCCGGAAACCTTCACCGCGCCCTGCGCCATTTCACGCACGACCTGCGCGGAGACAGCGCCGTTTTCGGCCAGCTCGTGCTCGGAGACGCCGAGCAGCTGCCTCTTCGACTCGTTCGAGTACGCGAGGAATCCTCCCCAGAACACGCGCGAGCTCCCCGGCAGGTCGGTGATGTACTTGCCGATGAGACCACCCGTACAGGACTCGGCGACCGCGATCCTCGCGTTTCGAGCGAGAAGGGCCTCCGTGAGAAGCTGTGCGGGGCGCGTCTCACCGCCGCGGATGCGCACCGGTCCGAGCCGCCGCGTGAGGGAGTCGAAGAGCGCCGCCCTTTCCTCGGCGAGGCCACCCCGGAGGCTGAACACGATCCGGTCCTCGTCCACCCGCGTGCCCCACCGCACGGGTGCGCCCGGCGCGCTGCCCGTCCGCAGGGCCTCCTCCAGGCTCGATTCCGGCACCATCAACGCCGTGCCCCAGAGGACCTCTGCCCCTGCGCTGAGGCCAAAGCGCTCGGCAATCACCGGCAGCACGCCGGCGGAGAACATCGGCCGAAGCTCGGACGGCGGTCCGGGAAGCGCGACCACCAGCGACTGCCCGAGCGCGCCATGGAACCCCGGCGCCGTGCCGTTCTGGTTCGGCACGAGTGAGAACCCGCGGGGCGCGAGGGCCTGCTTGCGGTTGGCCTCCGAAACGGGACGGCCTGCAAACCGGGTCACCAGGGCGTCCCACGCCTCCTGGTGGAAGTCGAGCGGCACCCCGGCAGCTTCCGCCACGATCTCGCGCGTGAGGTCGTCCGAGGTCGGCCCCAGGCCGCCGGTGATGATCACCAGGCAGGCATCGGCCGCGGCGCGGGCGAGCTCGGCGCGGAACAGCGCCCGGTCGTCCGGCACCTGCACGCCCCGGCGCACGGCGAATCCGAGGGAGGTCAGCTCGCTGGCGATATAGCGCACGTGGGCGTCCTGCGTGATGCCCTCGGTGAGCTCCGTTCCCGCCGAGATGATCGCGGCGGTCTTCTGGTCACACACTCTGGACGTTTTTTTTGAGCTGGTCCACGGGCCCGGAGAAGACGTTGACGGCCTGCGGGTTCTTGATCATTTCGCACTTGCCTTCGAAAACGACGCCATCCGCGATCTTCAGCTTCGCGGTGCGGATGTTGCCGAACACCTTTCCCGTGGCGAGCATTTCCAGCTTTTCCGTGGCCTCGATGTTGCCCTTCACCGTGCCGCCCACGACAACCGACCCGACGCGGATGTTCGCGGTGATGGTGGCGCCCTGCTCCACGTAGAGGAATCCGGTGGACACG